>CAZMHO010000118.1:0-7914 GCA_964566085.1 uncultured Thermotogaceae bacterium
GGTAATCCGGTCATCTTGTTGGATGAAGTGGATAAAATGGGACAGAGTTTCCAAGGAGACCCTGCTTCTGCGCTGCTTGAAGTGTTGGATCCCGAACAAAACGCCAACTTCGTCGATCACTTTATGGAGGTCCCGTTCGATCTGTCGAAGGTTATCTTCCTCACGACAGCGAATGTTCTGTTCACCCTACCGCCCGCTCTCAAAGACCGGTTGGAAGTGATAGAAATCCCGGGTTACACCGAGCTCGAAAAGGTGAAAATCGCTCAGAATTACTTGATTCCCAAGATTCTCGCAGATCATGAGATGGCGAAAAAAATCCGGTTTCTCCCCCAAGCGATCCGAACCATCATCCAATCTTTTACGCGGGAAGCCGGCGTGCGGAACCTCAATCGAGAACTCGCGAGTTTGGTGCGAAAAAGCGCATTGAAACTCCTGGAGGAGGATTTGCCCTCCATACTGATCGATCGGAAAATGACTTTGCAAATGCTGGGGGCCGAAAAATTCCTGGAGGATGAGCGGCTGGATAAATCCTATATCGGCATTTGCACCGGAATGGCGTGGACTGCGGTGGGCGGCTCGATTCTACAAATCGAATCGCTCTTCGTTCAAGGAAAAGGAAAACTGATTCTCACCGGACAACTCGGAGAGGTGATGAAAGAATCCGCGCAGATCGCGCTTTCTGTAGCCAGGAACTATTGCTGCAAAGAAGATGAAGAAGGAGGTCACTTCTTTAGCGATTATTTCGACAAACACGATCTCCATATCCATGTTCCGGAAGGCGCGGTACCGAAAGACGGCCCTTCGGCCGGCATCACCTTGGCGGTCTCGATTGCTTCCTCAATTCGGAAGAAGCCGGTGAATCACCTCGTCGCCATGACGGGAGAGTTGACGTTGAGGGGTAAAATCCTTCCTGTCGGGGGCATCCGAGAGAAGGTATTGGCGGCCTATCGAGTGGGCATCAAGGAAGTTATCCTACCGAAACAGAACCAGAAAGATATCGAGAAGATTCCCTCTGAAGTGAAGAAAGACCTGCGTGTCCACTTCGTGAGCGCGATAGAAGAAGTGCTAAAGATCCTCTTATTGAACGGATCGATAGAGGAGAAGTCCAAAGAGTCCTTCGAAACAAAAACAGATACGGCGCTCAAAGAGAGGGCTTAGCATGCCTTCGTTTTTTTCGAGCGTCACGCTCTTTCGAACCGCTTTCAATATCCAAGGACTCATCAAGGAAGGAGTCCCGCAGTATGCCTTTGCCGGGCGTTCGAACGTGGGGAAGTCGACTTTGCTTAACTACCTGTTTAATCAGAAGATCGCGAAAACGAGCGCGACACCCGGAAAGACCCGTTCCGTCAACTATTATCTGGTGGACGAAGCGTTTTTTTGCGTCGATCTTCCGGGTTACGGATACGCGAAAGCCCCCAAATCAGAGCAGGATCTATGGAGAAAGGTATTGGAGAGTTATTTCGAGAATACTCCGGTCTTGAAGGAGGTCTTTCTCCTGATCGATGCCCGTCATCTGTTGCTGGAAAAAGACCAGCAGATGGTCGAGTGGCTTCAATACCTCGGGGTAGCCTTCTCATTCGTATTGACAAAAACGGACAAGTTGACGGTCAGTCAATTACACAAGCAAACGGAATCGATCGCAGGCCACTATCCGAACAACCGGTCGATATTTCCGGTCTCTGCCCTAAAACGGACCGGAAGGTCAGAACTCATCGCCCGAATCGACGAACTTCAAAAAGCATGAATACGATGAATAGCGTTCCGGGGCGAAAAGCCCCTTAAGACGGGGGAGATACCGACTGAAGCGTTTTTCGTTCAGGTTACAGCGTTTTTTAGATATCCTGAATAAACGTTTGGAACAAAAAAAGATAGAGCTCGGGATGATCTCCCAAGAGCTCCGAAGGAAAGAAGAGGAGATCGCCGCCCAGAAGAAAACGATCTTCGCGACCCAAGAGGCTTTTCATCAGAAAATGCTTTCGAAACGAATACTGCCCAGCGATCTCACCGGGTACACCGCCTTTATCGACGGCCAATATGAAGCGTTGAAAAAACTGGTTCGGCAGCGCGTGGAGATCGAACGGCGTTTGGAGCGCTGCAAAGAAGAGTACGTTGAGATAAATCGGAACGTACAGATCTTCGAAAAACTGAAAGAAAAAAAGTTTCGCGCGTTCGTTGAAGAAGCGGATCTTGAAGAGCGGAAAGAGATCGATGAGATCGCTATCAGAAGAGTAAAGCAAATCAATCTTTCGGAAGCAGGTGATAACAGATGAAGAAAGCGAAATGGGAACAGTTGATGATTGTGGACCATCCGCTGACGAAGCACAAACTGTCGATTATGAGAGACACCCAAACGGGTCCGAAGGAATTTCGGGAACTCTTGTACGAGTTGACGCTCCTGATCGCGTATGAAGCCACTTACCAGTTAAAAACGCACGAAGTCTCCATCGAGACCCCCATTTGCAGGATGCGGGGTGAGAAAATCGAGGATAAAGATGTTACGATCGTGCCGATTCTACGCGCGGGATTAGGGATGGTCGAAGGCGTGCTGACCTTATTGCCCAACGCCTCGGTGGGGTATATCGGATTGTACCGGGATCATGACACCCACCTTCCGATCGAGTATTACTGCAAGATTCCCGATGTTCAGGAAAAAGATGTGTTTATTCTGGATCCGATGCTGGCGACCGGTCACTCCGCTTCGAGAGGGATCGATGTGATCAAACGATCCGGGGCGACCGGCAAGCGTATCTTCTTCCTGTCGATTATCTCGGCTCCCGAAGGGATAGACGAGTTGGTCAAGAATCATCCGGATATCAAAATCTACACGGCTTCTTTGGACGAACGATTGAACGAAAACGATTATATCGTCCCCGGGCTTGGGGATGCGGGAGACCGATTGTATAAAACCCCATAAAGAAAAAGGCTGTGATATAATAGCGAAACGGCTAACGATTCGCGCGGCGGATCGATAGCGGCGCATCAGCCAAAGAGGCCTTTTATGGAGACGTTGTATCGAAAGTACCGCCCGAAAGACTTTAATGAAGTGATCGGTCAGGAACCGATAAAACAGTTGTTCCAGCGATCCATCGAAACGCAGCAGCTTTCCCACGCGTATATCTTCACGGGCCCGAAAGGGACAGGCAAGACCACTTTCGCCAGGATTATCGCGAAACGGGTTAATTGTCTTACTCCGCTTGGCAGTAATCCTTGCAACCAATGCGAACAGTGTCTCGCGATCGCAAAGGGGAACCATTTAGACGTGATCGAGATGGATGCGGCCTCGAACCGCGGGATCGATGATTTTCGGGCTATTCGGGAGAAAGTTGCCTATCAGCCAGTTCAGGGACAAAAAAAGGTCTATATCATCGATGAAGTCCATATGCTGACCAACGAAGCCTTCAACGCGATATTGAAAACGTTGGAGGAACCGCCTGCCCATGCGCTGTTTATCCTTGCCACAACGAATCCGGAAAAAATCCCGGAAACCGTGCTGTCGCGCTGTCAATTGATACAGTTCCGTAATCTAAGCGAAACAGAGATCGTCGCTTATATAGAGAACATCAGCCGTCTGGAGGGATCAGAGCTTTCCCCGGAGGCCGGCTTCACGATAGCGAGCTTCGCCCGGGGCGGGTTGCGCGATGCGTTGGTATTACTGGAACAATCCCTTCGGTATATCGAACCGGGCCACGCGATCACCGAAGCGGATGTAACGAAAGTAATCGGCGGCATCACCCGTCGGGATATGGAAGGATGGATCGAAACGTTGCTTCGGGACGAACCCCTAGAAATCCTGCGGTTTATCGAAGAATGCGCGGAGAAAGGTGTCATCTGGGACACATTCTTAAGCCAAATGATGGCGGCGTTAATCGCGAAGATCCAAATGACAGGAAAAACACAGCCTTATCTTCATTTGGGAGCGGGGATTGCGGAGTTGTCCAAGAAGATGTACCGCATGGAGGAGAAAACGGCGTATATGACCCTGAAGTTTTTAGAGATCGGGGCGCAATTGCCCAAAGGGTTACCCTCCCCACCGGCGATCGAGAGGGAAGTGAGCACTGAGGCTCTTCAGAAGATGCCGATCCTTTCACAGACCGAACCGCTGATCCGAAAAATCGGAGAATCGGATATCGCCGTGGCGACCGCTTTAAGATTAAGCAAAGTAAACATGAAAGAAACGTTAATTACGATAGACTATACGGACAGTTTTTCTGTAACGTCTTGGATACTGCGAGACAAAAAGGGGTGGCTATCGGCTTTCCTGAAAGAGAACGGGTACGAGGCCAAGTGGCAGGAACCGTTGACCAAAACGCCTGAAGATTTGACACCCGAGATGAAAATCTACTATCAAAAGCTTAGGAAGCTGTTCCCTGATGAAGAAATCCATATTACGGACGGTGGATAGAAGAAAGGAGTCAGCATGGCGAAGAAGATGCGGAGTTTCGGAGGGAAGAGCTTGCGAACCCCCTCGGCGGGAAAACCCTCTGTAGAGGAACTGCTTAAAAAAGTAAACCGGGCGAGCGATTCGGTGCAAGAGATCGAGGAAGCCTTCGCCCAAAAATCATTCGATATCACCGCCGGCGGAGGAGCCATCAAGATCACGATGATGGGGGACTTGCATATTCAGGCGATCGAATTGGAGGATGAACTATTAACGGAAAAAGAGGAGTTGATCGATTTGCTGAGCGCCGCTTTCAACCAAGCCATAGAGACGGTGACGAAAGAAAAAGACATGCAGATGGACCAACTGAAAAACGACTTGGGAATCGGCGAATTAGGGTTTTAGTACCTATCTGACGGAGGTGTCGTATGCATAAAGTTCCGATTGCGATTAACGGATTTGGGAGAATTGGTAGGCTTGTTTTGCGGGAAATCGTTAAACGGGGAGACTACGAAGTCGTTCTCATCAACGATTTGACCGACGCGAAGTCCCTGGCGCACTTGTTCAAGTACGACTCCGTGCACCGGACCTTCCATGGGACGGTCGAGAACGGAGAGGACTTTATAAAGGTTAACGGAACATCGATTAAGATCACAGCCCTGAAGAATCCGGCCGAACTTCCTTTGAAAGCGCTGGGGGCCCAATTTGTGATCGAATCGACCGGAGTGTTCACCGGTAGAGATAAGTGCCAAGCCCACCTGGATGCTGGCGCTAAAAAAGTCTTGATTACCGCTCCCGAGAAAGGGGGAGTCGACGCGACGATCGTCATCGGATGTAACGAAGATGTTTTAACGCCGCAGATGCAGATCGTGTCGAACGCGTCTTGCACCACCAACTCGATCGCCCCGATCGTCAAGATCATACACGAAACCTTTGGCGTGCAAAAGGGATTATTGACGACGGTTCACGCTTACACGAACGACCAGCGAATCCTGGACCTCCCTCACAAAGACCTTCGAAGGGCGAGAGCGGCGGCGTTGAACACGATTCCGACGACAACCGGAGCCGCGAAGGCGATCGGCGTCGTGATACCGCAACTGAAAGGCAAGTTGGACGGTATCTCTCTAAGAGTCCCGGTTTGCGACGGTTCGATCACGGATATGACGATCCTTCTGGAAAAACCCACGACCAAAGAAGAGATCAATCGCGTTATGAAAGAGGCATGTTCGGGGAAACTGAAAGGGATCATCGATTACAATGAAGATTTAATCGTTAGCAGCGACATCATCGGGACGACATGTTCCGGCGCGTTTGACGCGACCTTAACCTCCGTGATGGACGGGAATCTGTTGAAGATTTGCAGTTGGTATGACAACGAATATGGATACAGCACCCGGGTCGTCGATCTCGTCGGTTTGATGATGAAAGGAATTTAATATCCGCAATATAATCGGCGCGCTTCGGCGTGCCGATTTTCGAAGGAGGAGAGTATGGAGAAATTAACGATACGAGACGTGGCGCTAACCGGGAAAAGCATCCTGATGCGTGTGGATTTTAATGTCCCTCTCGACAAAAAAACAAATCAAGTCGCGGATGATACCCGAATACGGGCGGCGTTACCGACCATCCAGTACGCTTTGGAAAACGGAGGCAAAGTGATACTGATGTCCCATTTAGGACGTCCGAAAGGTGGTCCGGACCCGAAATACAGCCTCCAGCCCGTTGTTTCCGCGCTATCCGCGCTATTGGGAAAACCGGTTCAGTTTTCTACGGTTTTTGTCGGAGAAGAGTCCGAGAAGAGGGTTCGCCAGTTGCAGAACGGCGAAGTGCTCTTGCTTGAAAACACGCGTTTTGACCCGGGAGAAGAAAAGAACGACAAAACATTATCCCAAAAACTGGCCTCTTACGGGGACTTGCTCATCAACGACGCTTTCGGAACTGCTCACCGGGCGCACGCTTCGAATGTCGGAGTAGCCGATTATCTGCCTTCCTACAGCGGATTCCTGATGGAAAAAGAGATACGTTTCTTGGGAAAGGTCGTCGAGCAGCCGGACCACCCTTATCTGGCCATTCTGGGGGGAGCAAAGGTATCCGATAAAATCGGTGTCATCGAAAGCTTGCTGAATAAAGCGGATAAGCTGTTAATCGGCGGCGCGATGATGTTTACCTTCTGGAGGGCGTTGGGGTATAAAACCGGCAACTCCCTCGTCGAAGAAGACAAGATCGCGTTGGCGGCAGAACTGCTCGAAAAAGCGAAGAACCGGTCCGTCGATATTCTCCTGCCGGTCGACGCGGTGATCGCGGAAAAGATGGAAACCGGACAAACCGTTCGAACCGTTTCCGGCGAACAGGGTGTGCCGGAAGGATGGATGGGTCTCGATATCGGGGAAAGATCGATCGCTTTGTTTAAGGAGGCGCTGAAAGACGCCAAAACAGTCGTTTGGAACGGACCGATGGGCGTATTCGAAATCCCCGAATTCGAGAAAGGCACCGAGGCCGTTGCCCTCACCCTCGCGGAGCTAAAAACCGCAACGACGGTTGTGGGAGGCGGAGACAGCGCGGCCGCGATCGCGAAGTTCGGTCTCGAAAACCAGGTCACGCACGTTTCTACGGGCGGGGGCGCTTCGTTGGAAATGTTGGAAGGGAAGGAAATGCCTGGCGTCGCGAGCATTAGCGTAAAAAAAAACGTAAAATAATCGTCGCCGGCAACTGGAAGATGTATAAAACGCCCGATGAAGCGGGCGCATTCGTTCGCGATTTGCTTCAAGCCTTACCGAAAAAGACCAGACCCGTTGAAGTTATCTTATGTCCTCCCTTCATTGATCTCCATACTGTCCGGGATATCCTCGTGGGAACGGAGTTGGAATTGGGCGCGCAAAATGTTTACCCCGCCGATGAGGGAGCTTTCACGGGTGAAATTTCTCCTAAGATGCTTACCCGTGCCGGCGTCCGGTACGTGATCATCGGGCATTCTGAACGCCGAGCGATATTTAAGGAAACCAACGCCTTCATTAACGATAAGTTAAAGAGCGCCTTGTCTTGCGATCTCTCAGCGATCTTTTGCGTTGGCGAAACCTTGTATGAACGGGAGAACGGACAGACCTTAACGGTTTTGCGTACCCAAGTGGCGGAGGGGTTGAAAGACCTTTCTGCGACGGAAATGGAAGGGGTTTCTATCGCTTACGAACCGGTCTGGGCGATCGGGACCGGTAAGGTTGCCACACCGCAACAGGCTCAAGAAGCATGTTTCTCGATACGGGAGACTGTGCGCGCCCTATACGGGCCGCAAGTCGCCGATCAGGTTTCCATTCTGTATGGGGGAAGCATCAAACCGGAAAATTTCTCCAGCATCATGGCGCGCCCGGATGTCGACGGAGGATTAGTCGGCGGCGCCAGCCTTAAGGAGTCTTTTGCCGATCTGGTGAAGACGGCGCTGATGTATCTTTGATCCTTATCCACGGCGCCTCTTGCTTTCGACAAGCCGGTCGGGTTGTTCTCGAGAAACCAGCGTCATGTTCTTTATCCGAAATTGGCGG
>CAZMHO010000119.1:0-7822 GCA_964566085.1 uncultured Thermotogaceae bacterium
GCCTCGTTCTCTGGGCTTTGTGGTAAAATAAGCAATATTGCCATCATCATTGTCTTCGATTATAGATAATCAATCTGGTCTGTGCCTTATCGCATTTCCTTCTACTAACGATACCCTTTTCCGAGAGCGTTTGCATTTTTCTCGATCTCTATCAATTCCCGGTACATCCAAGGAAGCGGCACCAATTTACCCGAACGGCTATTTTTAGCGTAATCATGGCTTATCAAAAGGAGTGAAAAAAGATGACGATGCATT
Source organism: uncultured Thermotogaceae bacterium (assembly GCA_964566085.1). Taxonomy (GTDB): domain Bacteria; phylum Thermotogota; class Thermotogae; order MWEM01; family MWEM01; genus MWEM01. The sequence continues at coordinate 256 of CAZMHO010000119.1, forward strand.
TTTCCGAGTATCAGAAAAAACTGGTTTCTCCCGGAAAAGCGGTGGAAATCATTCCTTCAAAAGGATCGATCGTCGTGGGCATCACCGTTGTCGAACCGCCCGCGATTCTGAACGCCATTGCCGAACGAGCCCGAAACAACGGCTTTGAAAAGTTATTGGTCTATACCTTTAATCCCCAAAAATACCTAACGGATTCCTTGTTAAAACCAGATCTTGTGGATTGTGTGCGGACAAGAGCCTGGTTTGTAAGCGGTCCCATTCGCGGATTGGTGAAAGTGGGACTGATCCAATTTGTCCCATCCTATTTTCATGAAATACCGAAGCTGATTCGCGAAATGAATGTGGATGCGTTGATCACTGCCGTTTCGCCTATGGATAAATCGGGATATTTCAGTTGCTGCGCCGCCAGTTTCGTGATCGATGCGGCGCGAAAAGCCAAAAAAGTGATCGTAGAGGTGAATGAGAATATTCCTCGGGTTTTTGGCGATACGCTGATTCATATCTCTGATGTCGCGGCGATTGTAGAAAATCATGTCCCTCTGCTGGAAAGTAAAGTCCCGGATAAAAAACCCGAAGATGAGGTCATCGGCAAAGCGATTGCGGATATCATTCCGGACGGCGCCGTTCTCCAACTGGGCATCGGAGGTCTCCCCAACGCGATATGCGATTATCTTACCAATCACAAAGATTTGGGCATTCATTCTGAGTTGATCGGCCCGGGTATGATCGAATTGATCAAAAAAGGAGTTATTACAGGAAGAAAGAAGCAACTTCATCCTTTTAAGCATGTATTCGGTATCCCTTACGGAACGAAAGAGGATTTTGATTTCATTCACGATAATATCAGTATGGAGAGTTATTCGGCAGACTACCTGATGGACCCGTGCGTGATTGGGCAGAACGACAATATGATTTCCGTGAACTCGATTATTGAAGTCGACTTAACAGGCCAGTGTAACGCCGAATCCATCAGCGGTTCTCAATTCAGCGGCACGGGTGGCCAGGTTGATTTTGTCCGCGGCGCTTACCGCTCTAAAGGCGGGAAGTCGATTCTGGCGTTTTACTCGACCGCGAAAGGCGGAAACGTTTCCAGAATTGTTCCTCAACTAAAGTTTACTTCGGTAACGACACCGAGAGTGGATGTTCAGTATCTGGCAACCGAATATGGAGTCGTCAATCTTAAAGGGAAATCGACGGAAGAACGCGCGTTGGCGATCGCGAGTCTAGCGCACCCGAATTTCCGAGAGCAATTGCTGCGAAAAGCGGAAGAAATGGGATTGCTGTAACCTATGTTAGAAAAGAGGCCCCTGCTTTTACAGGCCCCCGCAGATAGGGTGTGAAAGGCGCTTACCGGTCGCGTTGAGGGATCGCGATGCGATTAATAAATTCTCCACCCGTCAGGAGTGGGTTCAGAAGTCAGGCTTTTCAAACCCGCGCGGTACGGGTCGAACACGAAACATTTTGGCTTGTCGATTGGTGGACTGAGCGCGAAAGAAGTCTAACGGCATTGGCGAGACGAAACAATGCCGCTTTTCCTTATTGTTTGTCGTCGAGAGCGGTTGTCTCGCGCCCGACGCTCCACGCCTTCGCCACGCGTTCGCCGACCTGCCAGTAGGATCCGTCAGTCGAGCAGTATAACAGCGGACGCATCTTCGCGAAGTCCGGTTTGCCGTCGGTTAAGGAGTTGTCTTTGGCGAACAGGGTTTCGATCTTCCCGATGAAAAAAGGATCGGAGCTGATTTCGAGTGTTTGAACCAATCGGCACTCCATGCTCAAGGCGCAGCCTTCGATCATTGGCGCTTTCTTTTGCCGGCTGTAAAAGATTGGGAACGCGCCCGATTTGTCCGTTTCATTGCCGGTATGGATGCCTACGTAATCGGTTGCGACGACGTGATCCGTTGTCGGGATGTTAAGGCTGAACCATCCCGTTTTCTTTATATTGAGGGATGTCAGGTGGTCTTTGCTCAATACAATACCCACCATTGGCGGATTGTGATCCACCTGCACTGCCCAGGCGGCAGTCATGAAATTCGTTTTTGCATCGTTTTGGGTACCGATGACGACGATAGGCATCGGGAAGATGCCGAATTGCTTCTTTATATCTAACGGTTGCATAGAAAGTCCTCCTTTTTTCGGTTCCGATGAGCCATCGACCGACGATGAAACGATTATACACTATCTGTGTCCGAATCAGATTTCGGATCAAAAGGCGTTCTCCTCTCCTCCGGCAAGGAGGTTCCGAATCCTTTTCTCAAGAACAGGATCAAGGTTTTCAGATTTTCACCCCATCCCTCGGGATCAGCCTCGAAAGAAAAGGTTAGGAAGTCGTAAGCGTGACTGAACAGAAAGGTGATTAACCGAACGAGGAATTCTTCGGAGAAACGCTGGTCGTAGAAACCGGCTTCATATCCGCTATGGATGAAAGAACGAAAGAAGGTTTCGGATTGTTGCTCCGCATTTTTCGCCATTTCGGAGAGTTTTCCGCGATTCTTCTCTTTAAGCAGCGATTGTGCAAACTCTGTGTAAAGAGGATGCAATCGCCCAAATTCATAGGCGTATCGGATATGCTCCTCTAATATAAAAAAAATATCCTTATTTTCGGTTAAATGATGTACTGTTTTTTCCTTCAAGAACCTGATCTTTTCTTCGACGACGGTATCAACCAGAAAAGCGAAAAGGGATTCTTTGTTGAGGAAATGATAGTAGAACGCGCCTTTGCTCATCTTCGCCCGAGAAAGGATCCGATTGATTGAGGCTTGTTCATATCCGTTCTTCGCAAACTCGATTAACGCGGCTTGCAGAAGTTCGTTTTTTTTCTCGAAGTGATCCCGCAACATGTGTTTTTTCCTTAAAACGTTCGGAGCTTCAACTTCCGCCTTAGCGGAGGAACGGTTGCCAAACAACCGGCGAGGCCGATGCCCATCGCGATTCCGAAGTAAGCCCAGTACCCCGGATCGTTGGTAACTGTCGAAAAAATGAACTTGAGGATCCAGTACCCCGGCAACGGATAAAAGAAGGGTTCATATTTCGAGGGTAAAATCAGAGAAAGCATCGGTAACACCACCAAAATCGTGGAGATGAATTTGACGGCGGCGATCGCGGTGTTCTGATTGTTGGCGATCCATCCCAGCAGGAAACCCAGGAAACAGCCGAATAGAGTTGCGGGCGGTACCAGAAGCAAAAGGTCCGCCCAATCGAAATCGAAGCCGTGCATAACGAAGGCGGCGCTTAAGGCGAAAAAGAGGCCGTAGATCAAGGTGAGCAGCGCTTTTGACAGGAGGTATTCGGCGAGAGAAAGCGGCGTGACCGCTAAAGCTTGGTTCGCTTTCGACTCTTTGTCGGAGACGATCGTAAACCCCATCAGCATTCCGGCCAAAGACGTGACGAACATGATGAGCGCGGCGGTGGCGATTTCTTTAATTAACACGCGCTCTCTACCAAAAGAAACGATCGTTACCGGAGGCGCCGGCGCGTCTTTGGACATCAGAGACAGGTAAATCTGCCTCGCTTTCTGAAACTGAGCCTCGGGTTCGTTTCCCTGGCGGATCAAGGTGAGCTTTCCCTCACGTTCAGCCAGTCCGAAGATTGGACTGGTTTGCCTCACTCTTTGCGCGAGGGTTGTTTCGTTTTCCGCCACGGTTACGGTTCCGTATCGGGCGAGTTCGATTATTACATGCTGCGCGAGACCCTCTTCGACGACCCATTGGGTACCCGCGCCACCCGATTCCGGGAGGATTATGCGCAATACGACCGCCAGGAGCAAGGGAGCTAAGATCATATACCGCGACATCTGTTCACGGAAAAGGTGCTTCACATCTTTGGCGAACAGTCCCCAGAAGCTCTTCATATCCTTTCTCCTTTCGCAAGCGCCGTTCTATGGGAGGGATGGCTTCGAAAGTATCGGTGACGGTAAGCCCAATTGCCGAGGCAGACGATCACGAGACTTTCGATTGTTAACACGACAATGGCCCGAACAAACTCCGATTCGGCGGGATGGAACAAGAGATGAGAGGTTTCTCGAAAGGCGTAATAGGAGGGGATCCATTCAACCAGAGAGACGGGCAGGTCGATACCGATATCCGACAAAAGGGGCAGTAATCCCGGAACGATACACACGAGAGTGACGATAAACCCCGGATAGATAAAGTCCGAAATAGAGCTGTAATAGCATCCGAGCAACACGCCGATACCAGACATGACGAAGGAGGACAAGAGGATGACCCCGAACAATGCGAGGGTGCCCCAGCAGAAGAATCCCGACAATAAGAGAAAGAGGACGGAAAATATCATGGAAAAAGCCACGGTGACCGCGATTTTGGAAAGAAGGTATTGAGCGCCCGAGAGCGGCGACACGCGCAGCGCCGTGAGACTGTTCTCTTTCTTCTCGTTAAAGACCATCGCCGCCGCAAAGAAAAAACCCAACAGAATAATGTCAGTCGCCATCAAGAGAGGGACCATCCGGGTGACGAGCGTCTCGGGAGGCGCTTGCGCCTCGAGGGTTTGAATAGAGAGGTCCTCATAGTTCAATTGACCGCGCATCGTTTTGGAGAGCGTATGGAATGACGCGACAAGAAAAGCGATGTCCCGGTCGTTTTCATACCCTTGCCGGTAGACCGTCCATCCCTCATCGCCAATAACAAGACCCAAGGTTTTTTTGCCTTGAACCGCATGCACCAGCTCTTCTTCGGAATCGTAGAAACGGAAATCCTCCGGGTGGTCTGCCAGCCATGTTTTCCACATGCGCGCCTCGGTGCGGTCATAGATGCCGAGCCGAATGGACTCTATTTCGCCTCCGATGGGCAACACCCAGCGCACCAGCGCGACATAGAGAAGGGCGATGGCGAGGGTGATGAAAAAAAACCCGTTCCGATAGGCAATTTTCCAGTCTAAACGCAGCAACGCCATCTTAAGCGAGCCCCCTTCCCGTCAGGTTAATGAACACCTGCTCGAGGGTGGCTTCCAACGTATGCATCGTTACGATTTGCTTGGTTTGCACGCACTCGCTCAGCGCCTTGAGGGAAGACGCGTCCCCTAAGGCGAACCGCTTCTTCTCCGTTTCCTTATTTTCCATATACTCCACGTCAACGAACTGTTGTCCGTAAGAAAGCTTCAGCTGTTTCGGCGTGTTCAGCGCCACGATTTTTCCTTCATGCAGAAAGGCGACACGGTCGCAGAGCTCGTCGGCTAAAAACATATTGTGCGTCGTCAGGAAAATCGTCTTTTTTTGTTCCCGCTGCTCTTCGATCAAGCGCTTAACGGTTTGAGCGGTGGAGGGATCCAAACCGGATAACGGTTCATCCAAAAAAAGTATCTTCGGATCGTTGATCAAAGACCGGGCGAAGGTGAGCCGCTGCTTCATCCCTTTGGAATAGTCTTTCACCCGCTTATGCTTGGCATCGGAGAGTTCAAGCCTGTCCATCAGGGTCTCGGGGGAGAGTCCCGTTTTCCGGAAGAGCGTTGCGTAGAAAAGCAGGTTTTCAAGTCCGGTCAGTTTCTCATAAAGGTTAGGGACTTCAAAGGAGACCCCGACCTCTTCGAAAAAGTGCCGGTCCAGCTTTTGTATCGGGCTGCCGTCGATCGTAACGCAGCCCGATTGGAGAGGGAGGAGCGCGGTCAGAATATTTTGAACGGTGCTTTTCCCGGCGCCGCTCGGCCCCAGGAAACCGAAGATCTCTCCTTTTTGGATGTGAAAAGAGATATCGTCGACGGCATTTCTTTGGGTATGCGGATATCGGTGGATTAGCCGGTCTACGGTAATCATCGTTGCCTCCTTAGAGTTAGACCATATAGTATAAACCTTCTGGTCTAATTGTATCGCAAAAAATGCGCGCTGTCAAGGATGTTCGAAAAAAAACGGAGTTATCGCGGTTACAAGCCTTATTCTACTCTCCGTTTTTCGACGAATCCCAAAGACGAAACTCCAGGTAGGGTATCGGAAATCTCAGATTCATCAGGGAACTCCTGTGATTCGGCATTAAGAGACAGAAAGACATCGACGATCATGGGATCGAACTGAAGCCCTTTGTTCTTGATCAGGTCTTCTTTCGCCTGCTCAGGGGTGAAGGGGGTTCGATAGGATCGTTGACTCGTCATCGCGTCGTAAGCGTCGGCGAGGCAGATGATTCGAGACGCGAGCGGGATCGTGTTTCCGCTAATTCCGTCCGGGTATCCTCGGCCATCGTACCGCTCGTGATGGTGTAAGACGAACCGGCCGATCTCCAACAACTTTTCGGAGGTCATCAACACTTTGGCGCCCCAAACGGGATGCATCTTGACAAGTTCGTACTCCTCGTCGGTGAGTCTACCCGGTTTATTCAGGATCTGCGTGGGCACCAGCAACTTGCCGATATCGTGGACCAATCCAGCCCAATAAACCTCTTTCGCCCAATTGGGGTCGGGGTTGATCTTCCGGGCGATGAGCGAAGAAAACCGCGCCACGTTTTCGGAGTGGCCTCGAGTGTATATGTCGTAGAGTTCCAAAATCTGAATGATTGAAAGAAGCAGCTCTTCCTGGAATTTCAGCTGTTGGATACGGATTTGCTCTTGGCTTTCGAGCAAGGCTTTTTCCGCGAGCTTTCTTTCCGTGATGTCTTCTGCAGAGCAGACCGCGCTGGTGACCTTCCCGTTCTCATCGATGACCGGCTTCTTAATGATGGAGACACAGCGGTTCTGTCCCGAAAAATGGGTCACCCATTCTTCCGCTTTCACGATACTCCCGGCAAAGACTTTGTCGTTTTCTTTCCAAAAGGCTTCGATCACGTAATGATCGGGTAGAAGGTTCTTGGCCTTCGATTCTAAGGCCCGTTTTTTCGTTCCGAGAAAAGCGGCGTGAGATTCGTTTACGGCCCCGTAGGTAACCGGATCGGTGAGATACCACACTTGCGGCTGCATATTATCCAGTAAAATTCGATGCTCTTCCGCCGCATCCTTTAAAAGGGCCTCCGCCGCGAGCAATCGCCGTTCGGTTTCCAACCTGATAAACAAGCGGTTGAAAACCTCAGGCAACCGGTCGATGAGATTGAGGTCCTTCAGCAGATAGTCGGCCGCCCCCATCTTCATCATATCGACGGCGAGCCGTTCATCCCCCTGCCCGGTCATGATCACAAAAGGAAAGCGAACGCTGTTTTTTTCTAAAATATTCAACATATCGCGGCCTGTCATATCGGGAAGATTCTGATCCAGGAGCAAAACGAGCTCCGGCTCCTCGTCCTTCCATAAAAGCGCCGTTTCTATCGCTTCGTGAGCGGTGATTACCCCTTTGGTCTGGTATCCGGCCTTCTGCAGTTTCCTGACGATCAGCCTTTGTAAACCGCCGTCATCTTCCACCACCAATACGCAGCGAGGTCTTTGACGGTCTTTGGCAGAAAATTCATTCACGACGATACCTCCTTGCCTCCGTTCCTGCCGACGATTTGCTTGACTGTCATCGGAAGGGCGCCTTACGGCGGCACGTGCCCTTTTCCCAGAGGATACCCTGTCGGATTCCTCCGCATAATTTCTGAAGAGCTTGTTTTCGTAATTTGCTTCCCCCGAAACGACCCCTTTTCGGATAACGCTTTGAATGCGA
>CAZMHO010000120.1:0-7800 GCA_964566085.1 uncultured Thermotogaceae bacterium
AAAAAGCGCGCGTGAACCTCTTCCAGGCTTTCTCCACCCTCAAGGCGCGCTCGGTGGTTTTTCCGCAGGAACCATTCCTTCCACAACCCGGAAAAGGTCTCCCAGCTTTCGCGGTCTCCCTTTCCCTCCAGCACCCCCACGTCAAACTCCAACAAACGAGGCTCCACTTGCACATCCACTCCCCTGCCGCGTCCGACGATGCGCGCGGTTTCCACGGTTCGCTGCAGCGGACTGCTAAAAATGGTCCGGAACGCGATGGCGCTTAGTTTTTGGCCGCACTCTTCCGCTTGTTTTTTGCCTTTTTCTGTTAACCCGTGCTGGAAGCCCCTATTAGAAAACACTCCCAGCACGTTAGCCTCGCTTTCGCCATGTCGCAGGAAATACAACATTCTTTTTTCGACCTTCCTTTCCCAAATTCCTCGCTCTGTGCCGTGCACGTCCGGATGAGTTCCGCGTTGTAGAGGACTATCACCACCAAGGTATCGCTCAAGCGGGTCTCACAAACGAAAAAGCGCCCCAACTGCGGCGCTTTTTCGTTTGTGACGCGTTATCTCAATAAATAAGTGAGAGATAGGGGTTGAAGTCGTAGGTCTCTCCGGCTTCCATTGCAAATATGGAGATAAACGAGTAGTACCCTTCTTTCACCAGCAGAATCTCGTGATTTCCGGGTAGAACGTTCTGCGTAAACGTTCGGCCGGTTGATATGGTTCCAAAAGATTTGCCATCGATATAGAGAATGGCGCTGACGTTCGGCGTGATCGTGATCTTGGCCGTATTCGGCTGCAAGGTAACAAAAAGCGGGGTGTTCACGCCCGGATTTACGGTTAGCGTTTGAATCCAATCCTGAAAGCCGTCCTTCTTAAGCATCATCTCGTAGGTTCCCGGATCAATCGTCATCGTCAGGGTTCCGGAAGCGCTGGTCCGATAACCCGTATCTCTCCCGTTGATATAAATCGCCGCTCCGACTGGTTCTGAGGTTACTTCCATCGAACCTCTGGAAGGCGCCAACATGACATTAAGGGTGGTTAACTGATTTCCAGTGATCGTAAAAGGAATTGTCTGCGATTCATAGTTTCTCTTTGATACGGTCAGGGTATGGCCTCCGGCATCGAGTGATAAAGTGACGCGTCCGCCGTACACCTGATACTCAACGCCGTCAAGGTTGATTAGGGAGTCCGCGGGGTTAACGGTCAGGCTGAGCGTCCCTTTCAGAATCACGATATCCGGTTGCAGCGTCAAGGTTAGGGTTTTGGTTTCGCCGGCCGCAAAGGGAACGATTTGCTCGTATGCCTGGAAACCACGCATCGTCAAACGAAGAACATGGGATCCGGGGATAATGTTTTGGATCATCATCGGCGTGATCCCTCTGAGCACGCCGTCCAAGTAGATGCTGGCGCCGGAAGGCAGAGAACTCAAATTTAAAGCCGCTACAGTGGGCATTTCCCGAACCAGATTCGCGTGGATCAGCTTCACCATTCCTTGAGAGACATAGAAATTTTCCTCGTAGGATCGGTATCCCGGAAGCATATAACGCGCGAAATGCCAGCCTTCTGTAAGCGTGGTTTTGTAAGGCGTGGTTTTCTGAATCCAGTTGCCGTCGAGCATAATCTGGGCTCCGGACGGGTTCGAAGTGAAATCGACAGTCGCCGGAATGGCGGGTTTCTGTCCCACGTAGAAGAAGGTGCTGGAAGAATTCCACTCCGGTTGAGGAGCATCGGGTACGATGATGATCTTTTGTATCATCATCTGTAGTTCGGATTCGGCGTCTTTAGTCGCTTCCAAGAAGGGGTTCGAGGCGGAGAATGTTTTCGACCATTGGTTGTAGGTGGCGAATTGTTTGGTGCTCGCCACGACCTGTACGTATTCTTTACCGATCTCGTTTCCGATTTTTAACTTGTAACCTTGGGGAATTGACAGAGGCTGATTCGCTTTCACAAAATTGTCCTGCTGATAGAGGTTGGGGAATAAAATCGTCGTCCTGCCGTTGGCTTCCGTATCATAAATGGTAATATAGGCGTCTTTGTTCGTCGTTACCGTCATCGTGATGAGTTCGCCCGGCAGATAAACAGACCCTTCTGGTTTATTCAAAGAAAGTGTCACCTTCAAAGACGCCGGTTGGTCCGGTACAATAATAATCTTCTGAGGCTGTAATTCTTTAGGGGCTCCGAAAGATAAAACAACCAACGCCAACAAGAAGATCGTGCATAAAGTTTTTTTCATACTTTTGCCTCCTTCGTTTAGTTCTCAAACATTAAGACGGAATAATTTCGTGATTATCACATCACAGGAAGAAGAACGTTCGCGTTTAAGGGTATCGGCGAGCGTTCCTTCAGGGCGCTGTTCTCGAAAATGGTTTATCGGGGAGTCAGCCAATCATCCTTCCCTTCGACCATTTTTTGCAGGCTCAAAAGAAAGGAGTTTTCCAGACCGACCGTAAACCGTCTTTCAAAGGTTTTTGCCACTTTTCCGCCTTGTAAGATCTCAATCCGTATGCTATGCCAGGGGCCGGCGATTTTCGCCAGTTGACGATCTTCTTCTTCGATCTCGATCGGTTTTTTCGCTCCGTTCACATAGACGTTGACCCACTCATAGGCTTCCACGCGTTTTCCATCGATCGTCACGCGTCGATTGTCGATGAGCAGCTGATGTCCTTTGCCAACGACGAACAAAACAGCGGATACCCCAATGAGGGCCAGAATCAGAATCAGTTGAACGATCAATCGTTTTCTTTTCATCATGGCCCCCTCTTAAGAGTTTCCTCTGAGGCTCATTCTCGCCCGTTCTTTTTCCTTATGCCGTCTCCAGGCATAGAGGACAAGCGAGATCGCGATAATGCCGTAGGAGATGAAAAGCCGGAAGTATTCTCCGAGCATCGCCGAACCGATCAGATTCTTTCCCGCCATCGGCGAGGTGACGAACATCAAATGGAACAGTACGACGCCGAGGAAGATATTCGGTATCGTGGCATGCGAGACTGTAGCGCCTCCGATCAGTAACGCGGCGATCGAGTACATACCGGTCTGGTCGTGGCTGTTGTAGGTGTTTAACGTCCCGATGTTCTGGAGGAAGATGATCTGACCGAATCCTGCCAAAACCGTAGAGATAATCATCGAGATGATGCGGGTTTTGTTCACCGGAATCCCCGCCGCCTCGGAAACTTCCATATCTTGTCCTACTGCTCTCATATCTTGGCCGAGTTTCGTCTTACGAAACCAAATGATGAAAAAGCAGAAGGCGGAGATTAAAATAAAGGTTGCCACGGGAATTTGAACTTTGCCGATATTCAGGGAAATGAGATTATCCAGCGATTGCCGAATGCCTTCCAAGTTGATCGCGTTTCGAATGCCGTATCCACGCGAGAGAACGAGCGCGGGGTTTCCTATCGGGATTGCCTTTCCCATCATATATAGAACGATAAACTGATAAATCCCGTTGATACAAAACCCCAAGATGTAAGAGGTAACCATTTCCCGGCCTTTGGCGCGGTTTAGGATATTTCCAGCGATCCATCCGAGGAAGATAGAGATCGGAATCGAGAGGATCATCGCCAAGGCTATGCCCGGTATCCCCACGATATTCCAGTCGGTGATGAAGATCAAACCGATTTGTCCGGCCATCGCGCCGAGAACCATCCCGAAGTTTAATCCCATCCCTGCTATAATCGGTATCAGCAGGGCGAGAACCAGGAAGGAGTTGCGCGCGAGTCGGATGACCATCTCCTGGATCAGATATTCGGGAGAAAACCCTGACAGGGGTATGGTAAAGATACTGAGACCGATGAACATAATCGGCACAGCGTAAGCGATCAAGAGTTGCTTAACGGATAGTTTCCCCATCGTTTTCATGATTTCACCACCGTCTTTCTCGTTAATGCGTACAGAATCATTCCGTTCGTCGCTATGATCCGGATGACTTCTGACATATCCGTTTGTATCGCGCTGTTGATAACAGAAGGCGTCATGGTGACGATTCCCTGGAAGAGGATCGTTCCGATAATGACATTGAGCAGTGTCGCTTTGTGGACTGAAGCGCCTCCCAAGAGAATCGAGGCGACTGCGGGAAAGGCCATATAGAAAGGTCCGTTATAGAGTTGTAGGAAGCCGAAGCTTTGCTGATAAACAAGAATGCCGATCCCGCCCAAAACGGTGGAAAGGATAACGGATTGCCTTCGGGAGCGATCCACATTCACGCCGGAGGCTCTGGCGAAATCCGAATTCGATCCGACGGCGGTCATCGCGGTTCCGGTTTTGGTATGGAAGAAGGCCCACATCAAATAACACATGAAAGCAAAGAAAATAAACATTCCAGTAGGCACTTTAATATGTGTCCCGAGCTGAAAAGAAAGGAAATTGTTCAGGGCGCTTAACCAATACCCTTCGACGCTGATGGTCGTTCTCAAACCCTCTCCGCTGAATCCCCAGACCATCGTGGGGTTTCGATAGGGCAAGACCAGCCAAAGAATATTCATAAATGCGACCGAAGAAAACCCGACATAGGTCGCGATCACCATTTCGTCCCCTTTGACGCGGTTTAGAAGCTGACCGTAAAAATAGCCGAAGATCACAGAAAACGGCAAAGATAGCAGAATGGCGACGACAAATCCCCAAAGGCCGACAACTCCGATCTCCAAACTCAGCGTCGCTCCCAGTAATCCGGCGATTATTCCGAGCGGTAACCCGAAGTTTAACCCGCACCCAGACTGGACCATCGGCACCATCGCCAGGACCATCACCGCATTCATGCCGAAGCGGACGAGAACGTCGTTAATGGACGTCGTCACACTGACCCCGACGAAAGGAGCTGCTACGAACAATGAAAGGAGAAACAACCCGATAATGACTCTCGGCAGACCGGCCTGCTTCACGAACGATTGGATCCAGCTCACTTTGTTTTCACCTTCCCGTTTTGAATTTCCGGTTCTTTTCGTTGGGTTTCACCCGTACCGAGCATCAGCAACCCGAACTCGGTGGATGGCGCCGTGGCCGGCAGTATTCCCGCCACTTTTCCTTCGTCGACGATCATAACGCGATCGCATACGGATCGCAACTCTTCGAGTTCGGATGAGGTCATCACGACGGTCATGCCAAACTCCCGGTTGCTACGGCGAATCGTATCCAAGACGAGTTTTTTCGCCCCAACGTCGATTCCCCGTGTCGGTTCAGAGACGAACAAGAGCTCGGGTTTCAGCGCGAAGGCTTTCGCCAGGCAAATTTTCTGCTGGTTTCCACCCGACAACTCCTGGGCTAACTGATGCCCTCCAAGGCATTTTATATCGAAAGTCTTTATGAATTCGCTCGTTAATCGTTTGATCGCGGCGTCATCCCGCCACTTGATCAAACCGCCCAGGTATTTTTTCACGTACCATTCTTTGACCTGCATCGCTGTAAAAGAGATATTCCAGTCAAGGGTCTCTTCCAATAACAGACCGACACCTCTTCTGTCTTCAGAAACGAAGGCCATACCAAGGTTCAGGACTTTCCGGGGATTATTCAACGGAACGTCCGTCTCATGGAATTTTATTGTCCCTCCCGCCGGAAACAAGCCCATGATGCCGTTGGGAATGCCTATTTTTCCTTGCCCCGCCAAACCGCCGATACCTAAAATCTCGCCTTTATAGACTTCGAAAGACACGTTCCGTACGGTTTCTCCCGGCATATCCACCCATAAGTTTTTCACGTCGAGCAATACTTCCGCGTCGCTGTTTTCCTGCTTGTCTTCGAAGACCGAGGCATCCATCTTTCTACCGACCATCCATTCTGCAATTTTGACCACATCGGCTTCGGAGGCCTTGACTTCTTTCACGAGAATACCGTCTCTGAGGACCATGATCCGGTCTGCGACTTCTAAAATCTCTTGCAGCCGGTGAGAGATGAAGATGATGCCGATGCCTTTTTGCGCCAGTTTTCTCAAGGAAGAGAGCAGAATTTCCGCTTCCGTCTCCGTTAAGACCGCGGTCGGCTCATCCAAAATGATGATCTTCGTGTTCTGCCGGTCGATTTCCCGAGCAATTTCTGTGAATTGCTTATGCCCGATCGGCATTTCCGCGATCAGCATCCTCGGACTGATATCCACGCCTAAAGTATTGAGCGCTTTTCCTCCCCGTTCGATCATTTCCGGCATATTTAAGGTCGAGAGCCTTTCTCCGAAGGCTTCCACCAGGAAATTATAGTGTGTGATCTCACGGTTCAACAGGATGTTTTCTGTCGCGGTGAAGCCCGGAATCAGAGAGAATTCCTGGTGGACCATCCCGATTCCTTCTTCGAGGGCTTCGAACGGGGAATTGAACTTTACGGGCTTTTCCCCGACAAAGACGTTCCCTTCGTAACCGCCGGTTTGCGCGATCACCGACATCCCGAACAGGATTTTCATTAAGGTTGATTTGCCCGCTCCGTTTTCTCCTACGAGCCCTAAGATTTCTCCTTCGCGAAGTTCGAAACTGATATCGTTGAGTACCCGGTTATCGAAAAAACTTTTGGAAACATGTTCGCAACGCAACAACACACTGCTATCGGTTTTATCCTTCGATTTTTCGGTTCCCACTTTTTCACCTCAACTATTCCGTAGAAAGAATTAAAAATAAGGGAACTTTACGTTCCCTTATCTTTCTTAAATGATTCTTCCGTTATTTGATATCGAGAAACTTCTCCGGAACTTCTACGCTCGCGGACCCGATAAAGCCCTGACCGAAGATGTAGGTGTCCTGGTAAATCAAGATGTGGTTTCGCGCTCTGACACCGGTGTTGGCGTCGGTATAGAAGCTTCCGTTCCACGAGGCGCCGGGGGTGAATTTGTTGTAAGCGCTCATCAAATCCGGCAGTTTGTTCAAAGACGCTTCGCCCTTAACGACACGAATCGCGAGTTCTCCAAGTCCGGCCGTGGTGGTATAACCGTAAGAGAAAGCCCAAGTTCCGAATCGACCGGCCCCGCCTTTCTTTACGATTTCGGCTTCAACGGCGCTTAGAATCTTCGGGAAGTCTCCCGCCGCAGCGGACAAGTCAATTCCGAGCGCTCCCGGATAACCCATCAGCGGTGAAGGAAGATCCGCTTCGACAAACATGCCGCCGTAAGCCAGTAACTGCTTTAGCAACGGTTCGGTATGAGCGTCATTCGTACAGAAGAACGCGGTTTCTTTTCCGTATTTTTCGATCCAGGCGGGTACTTTTTCGAGGATGAACTGCTGCGCGCCGGCGACACCGATATCGCTGGTGGGATCGGGAGCGGTTTCAAACACGAACTTCAAACCGAGGTCTTTACAAGCGGCTTCCATAATTATACTACATCTGGAAAGCTTCTCATATCTCATGTGTCTGGGGAAGGAGATGTGGACGAAAGTTTTCGCGCCCATTTTTTTGGCGGACCAGATAATGAGGTACCCTCTGGCCACGAAGTCGGAGTTGATCGCGAGGTCAGCGGCAGATTCGATAACCAACGGGTCTTCATGAGGTTCTCCTGCCAACAGGAGGATATCGGGTCTTTTTTGGCGTACTCTTCTAAAACCTTCCGTCGTCCCGGGAATTGCTTGGTTCACGATAATCGCTTTCATCAGCGGATCATCGGCGAGACCTACGATCTGAGAAATCGTCGTTTCCATTTCGGACATGAAACTATCCGGATAGGTGATGTGCTTGATCATACCGCCATTCGTCACATCGCCGTATTCCTGGATGAGTCTTTCCGCGCCTCTTAAATCGTCTTCAGACTGAGATACGGTTCCAGTCACAATTCCGATGTGGAACGGGGCTGCCGAGAAAGCAAGTACGGCCATGACGCTGATCAAAAGAACCAGTAGCAGTTTCTTCA
>CAZMHO010000121.1:0-7657 GCA_964566085.1 uncultured Thermotogaceae bacterium
GACTGGCTTTCCCTTCATGTTTCCATCCTCCTGTATAAAAATGCGAGATAACTCTTTAAGCCCCGTTGGTTTATGGTTCAATAAACGATCTTTACCTAATGGGTATTCTACAGCGATAGCGTTAAAACTTCAAAATAAGCGGTCAATTCGTTGCGACTTTCACGGAAACGCGCATGGGTAAAGCCCGCGTTTATTCACAACAAACCAATGGCAAAATCGCCTGCAAGGTTTTCTCGCCGATCCCGGAGACCCCTATCAATTCCTCCGCTTCGTTGAACTTTCCGTGGACTTCTCGATACGCGATGATCTGTTTGCCCTTGGCTTCTCCGATGCCGGGTAAAGTGATCAGATCCTCCAAAGTCGCCCGATTGATATCGATTTTCTGACCCGGTCTTGAAGCTTCTCTCGAGCGATCGGATTCCGGTGACGCAAACAGCAATTTCTCATCGATGAAAATGAAAGCCTGAAGCGATTCCAGTGTCTTCGGCCCAATGCCTTTCACATTCAGCAACTCGTCCAGAGAATGATAGGGGCCGTTGGTATTCCGATATTCCAAGATCAGTTTCGCTTTCACCTCGCCGATACCCTTTATGGCTTTCAGCTCCTGGAGGCCCGCGCTGTTCAGTTCAATCGGAAACTGGACGGTCGCTTTGACCGCCTGCTGACGTTGGCTCAGATCCTGCGCCACCGTGCGCTCACGCGGTACTAATCCAATGACAATCCCTGCGCCAAAGAGGACAACCACCGTTAACAGAAGGATCTTCTCGAATTTCGACATCGCGTGGTCCGACTCCCTAAGAGCGGCCTATTCCAGAGAAATAAAGTACGAGTAATGAGGCTGACTTCCTTCGAACACCTCTATCTCTGCCTCGGGATAACGTTCCGCAACGGTTTCCCTTAATATCTGCGATTCTTCCTCTTGGACATCCATCCCATAATAGATGTTAATGGTCAGGAATCTATCGGATCCAACCTTTTCCAATCCCTCCATGATAACCTCTGAAAGGAGCATGCCGTGGGAGATCAGCTCTTTGTCGGCAAAAAACAGGAATTCTCCCTCCGAAATCTCGTTGTTTTCTATCTCGGAATCTCGAATCGCGTGTGTGACAGATATAGAGACGATTTCTTTGAGAGCGCTATTCATATTCTCAAAGTTGGAGTCGGGGGCTACTATCTCATTAAAGGCCAAGACCGCCGCGATACCTTCTTGGACCGACTTACTATCAACGACATAGACGGATTTCTTTTCCCCGCTCATCATTCTCGAAGCGCTTTGAGCCGCCAGCGTAATATTCGGGTTGTTGGGCAACACGAAGACATGTCGGGCTTTCACCCGATCGATCGCCCCGGCGATATCGGCAGTGGAAGGGTTCATCGTTTGCCCGCCGGAGATCACCTGGTCCACATTCAAGTCCTTGAACAACCGGCTGATCCCTTCTCCGGGTGAAACCGCGACAAAACCGTTTTCCTTGATCTCCTCCTCTGTCATCATTTCCACTTCACCGGTTTCGAGATCAACGAATGGAACATCCGAAAGCTCCTCATCGTCGTACGGTATCTCCGTATTCAGATAGCTTGTAACGCCCGGATGCCCGTTGTTCTTAAGGGCCACAAATGCTTCCGCCTGTTGCGCCTCCCCCAACAGAGACTCGTGTTGTTCCTTCATATTGTCAACCTTCACCTTCATCAATTCGCCGAATCGCAGAACCGCCTCGAATATCTCTCCCGGGTGGTCGGTATGTATATGCCCCTTTATGAGAGAGCTGTCCTGGACAAGAACGAGAGAGTCTCCTCGGTCCAAAAGGCTCTTTTTCAACTGTTGCACGTTGCCGTTTTCCACACCTTTATACAATCGCGCCATAAATTCCGTGCAATATTGATAGGTTAACGCTTCTCGTTCGAAAATCGCTTGTGTCGCCGTTCCTGCCATCTCTCCGCCTGCCTGTAAGTTGATCGGTTCTCCGATGGAGTACCGGTAAAAGCCTTCCATGATATAAGCCAATCCTTTGGCTCCCGCATCTACCACACCCGCCTGTTTCAGCTTTGGCATCATTTCTCTGGTCTTCTCTACCAAACGAAAAGAACGCGTGGTAAGCATTTGAAAGAAGGTCGGAAAGTCTGTCGTCGAAGTGGAAATCTTGGCCGAATAACTGGCTAGGTCGTCGATCAACGTTAAAATCGTTCCTCGAACCGGCTTCATAACGGCGCTTTTCGCCACCTCGCTCCCTTTACGCAGCGCCTCGGCGAACAGCGGAATACTGACTTCAGAAACGTTGGCATTGGTGATGGTTGCGCAGAAACCGCTGAAAATTTGGGACAAAATCACTCCGGAGTTACCTCTGGCGCCCATCAGCGTGCCCGTCCGTATCGCCTGCGCAACGTTTTTCATCGATTCGAAGGAAATTTTGTCGAACTCTTTCAGGGCTTCAAGAACGCACGCGCTCATATTTGAGCCCGTATCGCCGTCAGGAACGGGGAAGACGTTCAAAGCGTTGATTTCGTCCTTATGTTGCATTAAGACCTCGGCGCCCTTCTTAAAAGCCCCTTTCAAAGCGAGCGAGGTCATCATTTCGGTTTGTTTGTCCATGAGAAACGCTCCTACTCGATATGAATGCCCAACACATGAATATTGATGGCCCGGGGAACCACACCAAGCATCTGCTGGAAATTGTATTGGATATTCTCTTGGGCATTCAAGGAAACTTGATCGATCTTCATCCCATAAGAGACAACAGGGAAGACATCCACGTAGATACCTGTTTCATCTTCTCGAATGTGAATGCCTTTTTCATCTCCGCCAAGGTATTTGTTAAGTATATTGACATCATCCATTTTAACGAGTCCGTAACTCTCCAGGAGCGATTGGAATACGATCTTCTTAAAAACGCTGACTCCAATAACAATGTCACCCAAAGCGTTCTGGATTTTCATTTCTTAACCTCCTTATTATTCCACCGAAAAAGGTTTCGCATTATAGCATACTTCCATTTCTTCGGAAAAACGTCTCTTCCGCCACCGAGGGCCCTCCATAATGGAGCACAACTTCAGAGTATGGCTTGAAGGACCGTCCCCGTACCGATTGCACCAGGGCATCGACATAACTGTCGGGGTCCATCTTTTGCAAGACGTAATCACGTTTTGAAAACTGGTCCGGGAATCGGCGGGCTAAATCGCATCTTTCTTCCAAGCAATAGAGCGCGTCAGCGGGAAAATGATGGAGGAGCTCCTCTCCGGACAACAGCGCATAATCGTCGGGGTCTTCGGCGCTCCGATACCGCGCATAATACCGATCTTGCCTCGCTTGTATAATCGTGACGACCTCGCGCCCTTCAGCGCTGATCGATCGGTCAAGCGCCCACAAACTGTTGACGGTGACCACCGGCTTCCGATACACCTGCGCCAAGGTGCGAATAAAGGAACCGGCAACGCGCAATCCGGTCAAAGAGCCCGGCCCGTGGGAAGTGGCATAATAGTCTACGGCTCCTTTCTCCAAGCCGGAATGCTCATACCATGCTTCGCAGGCAAACAACAGGTTTTCACCCGGATACTCGCGGCCAGTAAAGGTCTGGGTGAATCTCATCTTTCGAGCAGGAAGCACGAGGGCGACCAGGTTAGTCGAACAGCTCGCGTCAATCAGGAGAAAAGAAGGTTCCACGCGCGCGCTCCGTTAAGGCCGTTCCGGATCGTCCGCATCGGGCGCCGGGGCAAGAGAGTAGGCCATCTCGGATAATGCGGTAGCCTTCGGAAGATCGATGCGATAGGTTGACAGGGCGTCCAGTCCAAGCGAAGCGTATTGATCGACGTTTTGAAGGGTGACATCCCCGCAGTATTCGATATAAATCTTCTTGAATCGCTCGCGTAAAGCCTTGACAATCTCTCCGACCATCTCGCTCTTCAGATCTTTTAAAACGACTCCGTCGGCACCGCCTTTGACCGCAGTGATCCCGTCGGATAAGCGATCGCATTCGAGCAACAGCTTAAAGCTGGGGTTCCATGCTCGGCGGTAAAATTCGATCGTCCTTTCGACCCCGCCGTACTCTTTCCAGATCTCCTGATGCACGATACCGTCCGTAACGCTAGAAGGCCAACAGATACAACTGGCGTCCTCGATCGCCTCGAAATACCAATCATCCAAAGGCTTAACGGGTGGGAGCGCCCGCATAATAACGGAAGCAGAAGGGTTTACCCGTTTAACCGTTTCCTTCAGGCGATACAGCGTCGTCGCGATTTGCAGCGTCTGGCTGTACACAGAGAGTATCTCATCCCGAAAGCGTATCAGCGCGCCTAACTTACCTTTCAGGGTTAGTATAACCGTCTCGTTCGCAACGAAGTCCCCACGCCGGAAGGCGGTGTCCACCTCGAGCGTGTAATCTCTCGAAATCTGCTGCAGAAATCCTTCTCCGGTAAAGAGTATCGGTCCCTTGTTCGCGATTCTGGCCATCCATTCGCGCTCATAGACCGGCCACTCTTCCATCGGCTGGAATATCTTCTTTCCCGCGAACAGCGACATTATTTCTTCTCCTTGTAAGCCAGCGTGCATAAACGGGAGCCGAAGAAACAACGGTACTCTTCGTAAGGGTAAAGATAGACCTCAAAATCATCCCATACCGTCAGACTATCGTTCATGACTCGCTGAAATTGTTCGAAATCTGACGGGATCGGAAACACGATCGTATTCGTTTTCGACGGGTTGGCCAGGATTCCCACCCCTTTACAGGCGACAGGTTTCCCGCTTAACCAAGTTATGATGACTTTCTCGAAAGGTAGAAGCAGTTCATGCAACAGACGCGTCGATTCGCTGATCTTTCCGGAACCGAAACCCAAAGCCGCTTTCAGTAATTGACCGTAGGGATCGTTGTAAACGGTTAGCTGTGACGCGCAGTCCTGCGCTGTCTCGAAATCGTTGATTTGAAGTGCTTTTCTTCCGGCGATAAAGATACCGAGGGGGCAGTTGTCCTTTTCACCCGGTCCCAATCCCTTCTCTTGGCTGACGTACTCATAGTAAACACGGGAGCAGCGATGGGACTCTTTTTTGCTCAAGGCATCCAAGGTGTACTTATAATTGGTTGCGTCCTTATTGACGTAGAAGGGGAGCAGTTTGACGATGTTTTGATACTCCTTGTACTCGTTCTTTCGGTACAGGATCGAACTATATTTGGAGATTTCTTTATCGTCGATCTGAAGCATTTGAAAAAAGAGGGCCTGTTGCTCATTCGGCTCTGCCTTCAACAACAACGGAATCGTTTTTTTGGTGATTTGGAAGCTCTTATATCGAAAGATAGAATAGAAAAACATCATGAGCAAAGGGTAGTTAGAGCGAGGCTGTTCCGCTAAAAAACTTGCGAGCCCTTTCTCGATCTCATCGCCAGAAAAGAGACCCGCTAACAAAAGATTGAAGTAAAGAAAATCGCTTCTACCGGCTATGTAAAGGCTTTCGTAGCTTCTGACCGCTTCTTGGAAACGCCCTTTGAGCATATCCATCATGCTTTTTAGGTTTTCGGAAAGGATTTTGTCTCGAACCGTTTCGGCGTTCTTTTCGACATAATCGAATAGTTTCTGGTTGTCCGCATCGGTATAACTCTTTTCGATATCCAGAGGTGTTCTGATTTCATCCAGATTTAGCGCGAAATTGACATCGCTGACGATTCGTTTTTTCAAATCTTCGGAGATCTGTATCTTCTGCTTTTTTTCTTCTTTCGGTTCTATTTTTCTTCCGGTTTTTTTTTCTAAGTCAGACTTAAGGGCTTCTTTCAATTTTAACAGTTTCTGCAATTCGGGGTTCTGTTCCATTCTCCACTTCCTTCCAAAAGGTCTTTCCGGCCGTAAAACTATAAAAACAGCCTTTTCCGATGATCACGTGATCTCGGCAAGGGATCGAAAGAAGCTCTCCGCTTTGAATGATTTTTTCCGTTATCTTCTGGTCTTCCATGCTCGGAAGCGGATCCCCTGACGGGTGATTGTGCACCAGGATGATCGCTACCGCCGAATGCAAAATAGCCTTCTGAAACACTTCCCTCGGGTGTATCAACGAAGTGTTCGCTGTTCCTTTTGTCACATCGTCGAAACCGATGATATGGTTTTTCGAATCCAACGAGATGACGCGAACCTGTTCCTGTTCCAGCAAGGACATTTCCAAACTAAATCCGAAGACGTCCTCAGGATCGGCGATCTTCGTTTTGATCGCCATACGTTCCTTGTAGTAACGAACCCCTAATTCCAAAGCGGATTTTATCGTAATCGCTTTCACAGCCCCGATGCCCTTCAAACGGCTCAGCCCTTCAAGCGTTTCGCGCTCCAGCGCGTAAAGCGATCCTTGATAGTACCTTAGGCATTCCTCAGCGAGAAGCAGCACGTTCCTGCCCTGCGTGCCCGTCCTCAACAGTATCGCCAGCAATTCTTCATTCGCCAGGCTGCAGGAACCATACTGTTTCAGCTTCTCTCTCGGCATCATCGAATAACACCGTTATTATATAACAATTCCCATATTCTTCCTAAAGGAAAGCCCATCACATTGTAAAAGTCCCCTCTGATCTGGTCTACGAAGAATCCTCCCTCATCCTGTATACCGTAAGCCCCCGCCTTATCCAGAGGGATTCCCGAACGGACATACTTTTGAATCGCTTCAATGGGCAATTTTCTGAATAAGACGCGCGTTCTTTCGCAGAAATACATCAAGGAAGCGAACTCCTTCCTCTGCTCTCGTGAATCGCGCCAAACAATCTTCATCCCGACGCCGGTATACACGTCGTGCCATTTGCCCGAAAGCTTGAGAAGCATTTCTTCGGCGTGTTTGGCGTGATGTGGTTTCCCCATGCATTCTTCTCCTAAAAAAACCATGGTATCCGCTGCCAGCAGGATGCGGTTTTTTCCTTCGATCTCCTTCAGCGTCTCCGCTACTGCCCGCTCTGTCGCCTGAAGTTTTGCCAACGCGATTTGGGTCGTGATTTCTTGAGGAATGGTAAACGGTTGCGTCAGCGCCTCTTCGGAGATACCAGGGTCAATAGAGATAATTGGCAATCCGAAGCGAACACAAAGCTCTTTTCTTCTCGGACTGCTGGAGCCCAGGACCAGTACGAATTCTTCCGGACGATTCATGTCCGTCGATAGGTTCGAAACCATTGTTCCCCTCCCTTAGCCAATATTGCGTTCAATACGCCGGAAATAGTACCAATGAGGGCAATATAAGGAAAAAAGTACCAAATATAAACGGAGCGCAACAACCATACGCTGCTTAGCCCTATTTGAACAAGGTTGTTCGAAAAGGCGCCGCCGACACTGATACCGATATAGCCAAACAGACGCATTTTCGAGAGTATAATCATAGATAAAGCGCCGCTGATGTTCCCGAAGAAGCTGAGAAAGAAGACCGGCGACAGGAATTTTCCGGCCAGAAAATTGCCTAACAACACTTTGACAACGACAATCCAAAGGGTGCTGCGGCCATCTAACGTCGAAAGGGACATTAAAACGACGAAATTTGAAAACCCCCATTTAAAGCCCGGTATCGGTACCGGAACCGGGATAAAGGTCTCCACGAGATAGACCGCCAAAGCGAGAGAGGCATATAAAGCGATACGAACGAGCTTCCGACTGTTCTCCACGTCATTACGCCCTTTATCTGGTCACGACATCCGGTGAAGCGTCGTTATCCCCCACT
>CAZMHO010000122.1:0-669 GCA_964566085.1 uncultured Thermotogaceae bacterium
GCTGTCATACCAAGATAAATAAGCTCCGATATAAAGATAATCTTTATCCCCATTAGTTGTTCGTGTATGCCCTACAGCCTTATAATTAGCATCACCTGAAGCTATTACTGCGTTTCTTGTAACTCTAATACTTAGTGTTGACCCGCTTCTTGAAATTTTAACCCACATTTTTGGAATTTCTATCATAACATCCCCGTCATTCCCTGATGTAATATCAGAAGCAGACAAGTCAGCCTTTTGTGCGAAGTTGCTGGGGTTGAGATAATATTGAACCACACCATTTTTTAACAAACAAGGCTTAATATCTTTATATAAAATTTGCAAATCCCAACTTGAAGAGCCTGCTGTCATACCTACAGCCCCGTCAGTATATGTAACTGATGAAAGTGGGTTGGAGTTTGTTTCATCTATATCAACGCCGTAAACAAGGGCGTATTTATAGCTATATTCTACATAATCTGACCAAGACCCATACCCTAATAAAACCCCCTTATGTCTAACTCTAACTTTTATAGTTAAATCTTCTGTTATACTTGTTAAATCAGGGGACCATGTCGTTTTATTACTTGTTGAGTCTGTTACACTAGTGATTAAAGAATCATCAGAGCTCTTCCTAGCTTCCCAGTCACTAGAGTATTGAGTATCTGTCCCTAATACCGTTCCGAAGGC
>CAZMHO010000122.1:679-7183 GCA_964566085.1 uncultured Thermotogaceae bacterium
TGCCCTGTAGCTACATCACTTAAGCTTGAAGGGGAAGTTATAGAAGGTGTATTAACTCCATCATCTGGTATATAAAACGTAGCTAACTCCGACCATTGCGACTCATTATTATCTGAATCTGTATGTAAGACTCTATATGTATAAGTCTCTAAGTCAGTAAGAGCGGTGGTTGTTATTGATGTTTTATTAGAGGTGTCATCATAGGAGCTAAACACTAATGTATCAGAAGAATCATAAACTTCCCAAGAAGAAGATAAATGTGTGCATTGATTTAATGTATTCCTAAAACTAGAGCTCGTTAATGTAGGAGCTACAGTTCCTTGCGTCCCTGTTGTTGTTGCTGTAGGTTTAATTACTTTTGAAACTCCCTCTCCGTTTACCCAATCCCCTGTCACAGAGTCGTAAACAAGGCTTTGACCATTTATAGGGGATGTTATATTTACATCAGTTAAATCGTCTAATGTAGGTCCAGTTGTTGAAGAAGAGTCAATTATTTTCCAAACTGAGCCGTCATATGTCTCAAGCTTACCTAAGGTTGTATTAAACCTTGTCATACCTGTAACACCCGTAGGGCGCTCTGCTGTAGTTCCTGTAGGCATTCTAACAGCGTCTGATTGAACAGAAGAAATAATATTCCCTGAAGCATCTCTTTGAACAAGAGCATGAGCTGTTCCTGTGGTATTTAAAGAGGCTATTAAAGTATTTTGTGCTTGAGTTGTGTGATAATATTCTCCTAAAGAACCCCCTTGAAGACTTGCGGTATTATTGTGTGTTATATCAATATTAGCAGAACCGTTAAAAGGTGCTCCTGCTATTGTGCGGGCTGTTTCTAAAGTTGTTGCTGTTGAGGCATTACCTGTTAAACTTGCTGTTATTGTTCCCGCTGAGAAATCCCCTGAAGCGTCCCTTTGAACGACCGCAGAAGCTGTGCTTGTTGAAGCATATTGAACGTAACTCCAAACCCCTGAAGTATTTATAGCAACTAATGAAGTGTTAGCAGGAAGAGCGTCAGGTAATGTGTAATCATAAGAAGCCGATAGAACAGGGGATTTTAAGTTAATAGTATCCTCATAAGAGCCCGCTACAGTTCCCCCTATTTCAAGAACTCCTGCTCTTATTTTTGCTAATTCTACAGGAGCACTTGCATTTGAGAAAAACATGAATCGTTTATCAGTATCAAAATATGTAACTGACGCCCCTGAACCTGACATATTCCCTGAAATAGTCCCTAAAGAAGAAGCATTTATACTCCCTCCCTCAGTTAATTTAATAGCATTCCCTGAGCCGTCTTTAGTATAAAGCTCCCCGTTTACGAAATATATAGATGCATTAGAGGGAGTGTCGGTTAAGGTTGTAGGGTTCTTAAACCCTATCGAATAAATGTCTTTTATAGACTCGTTATTAAAATCAAATGTATCACTAATCGTCAAAGAAGATTGAGATATTTGGAGCCCTTTTCCTGTTGAGTGATCATGTGAGTCGATTTTATTAAGGGCGTCAATAATATACGTCTCCCAATAAGGGCTCGTAGTCATATTAATTTTAGGTATCGATAGTCCTAAGTTTACAGAGGTTGTCTTCTCATTTCCCATGAGTAATTCCTTTCATTAAAGTTCGGGAATGCCTCATGAAATGTATATTTGATCGGGTGATGTGTAAGGAGCTTTATTGGGCTTGCTCTCTAAGATTATTGTAATGCATCTCTCGCTCTTTGCATTTCTGCCTGAGCGGATCTTATATTATCATATAATGAATCTGATTGAGCAGATATTTGAGGGAACTCAACCCTGTCAGGTATTGACGAGTTTCCCGCTTTTAAAGTGCTTTGGACCGAGTTTAAATAATTGTTGTATGCGTTTTGAGCGTCTGTTACCTTCTGTGCAGCTTGCACATAAGCAGCTTCACTTCCTGCAGGTCTCCCTGTAGCTTGGTTAACAGGAGTTTGAGCTACAGGCGTTGGTTGGGTTGTTGTAGGAGTTTGAGCTACAGGTTGTTGAGTTACCCTCTGTGCTTCTTGTTGAGCTCTTTGAACCTCTGCTTGTGCCGAGGATATCTGAGAATTAACACTCGATAATTGAGAAGTTGTTTGTGTCATCTCACTCCTAACACCCGCTAATTGTGTTTTTAATTGCTCATTCTGTGCTTTAATAGACGCTACTTGCTCCTCAACCTGTTTAACTTGAGCGTATCTATTTTGAACCTGTTGTGCTACTTGTATTTTAAAAGCCTCTTGAGAAGCTGATTGCCTATCAAAGGCCTTAGTCTGCTGTGCTAATTTATTTGTGTCAACGGTTTGAGCAAAAACATCCCCCTGTCTCGCCGTAGTAGGCGTTGGTGGGGTGGCTAAAGTGTTAACTGGCTCGATTGTCGGTGTTTCTAATGTATTCAAATCCATACATCATCCTTTCAAAATACTAATAAAGATACTGTAACATCTACAGTAGCTGTTAGGTTTAATGTTTTATTATCAAATTCTCCAAAAACATCCGAGGCTATATTTTTCTTAATAACTACATAACCAAGGGGTATTCTACCTAAGAGGTGATTTATTTTTGTTTCAGTTGTTGTTAGACTCACATTAATAACTCGATACATTAAAATAGGTTTTTGAATCTCATTAAAAATACGCTTAAGGGATTGAACGGTTAGCTCATTAAAAGGGGTGAACATTACACTAGCCTCCTACCGTGTTGAGCATGTCTTACACTTACAGTATCAACTACTTTTTTGTTATTACCAATGTTTTGAGGAATAATTGTTCTTAATACCATCTCAAGAGCGTTGTTATACTCTTCCTGCCATTCTTTATAATCTTCCTCTCCCCTTCTAGAAAGCATTTTACAGACATCTGCAACGAGAACATCGTCTTCATTAGCCATTAACCCAATAGTCCCGTCCGTAACGCCACCGGTCAAAGAAACACTTCCTGTAGCCTCTGCTTGTGATGTCTCATAAGCACAAATCACCAAAGCAGAAGCATCAACTGAGCTCTCAATAGCTGTCTTAATTTGAGCTGATGTCGATACACCGCTCTCTATTTGGACGCTAATATCACTCTCTGATACGGTCACGACCTCACTCCCCGCGGTCCCGCCCGAAGTGTAGGTGATAGTTATCTCGTCCGCATCCTCGCCTATCATTGTAGAGGTATAAGTAAGCCCTCCTAAAATACCCGTAGAAACGTCATAAACCTCTTCTACAAGCGTTTCGGCTTGGGGTATGTATCTTACTCTCAAAATAGAGGGATAGTTGCGAGAATTGAATTTTAACGTGTTTCCAACCATGATGAAAGTTCCGATGTAAGGATATGATAAAGTTTGATTTAACGTATACTCAAGGACCGATACCTCTTTGTAATAATTAGTATTTACATCCCGAGGGTCGGTTACTGTGAGAAGTTTGAAAAAGTCTGTCGGTAGTTCTAATGTGTTGTTTGAGACAGCAATATCAGCTTCTGTGTATTTATAGCTCTCTGAAGAGCCTATTAGAATATTATACAGCTTGCGATACGATTTATTTATAAACATTGTTATTTGAGCATCAGACGTGAAGCTTGAATACTCAAGGTTCTTTTCGAGCCTAATTTGTTCGATGATTGATTTTATTGTAACAGTTCTCATAATGTACCCCTTAAAAAGTTCGGTAATGCCTTGTGAAGGGGGTCTTTGATCGGGTGTTAGAAAGGAGCTGAGACGTCTAACCACTTTGCCCGTTCTTTATACACATCCCCACTATATAAATTGGTTAAACCTTTAGCTTCAATAAAAGCCTTAAAATCATCAAAATACCCGATAGTATAATACTTTTCTAATCCACCTATAACCAAAACTGAAGTTGTTTTTGGAGGGGAGGGGTCTTCTCTAAAATTACCTTTAAGCATATCATCATTTAAACTTAGGAAAATACCCTCTTTTTCTATATTATTAATATCAGGGATTAATTTTTTATCTACTCCTCTAATCCCAGATTCTGAAATTTTTTTGGGTAGAATAGAGTTATCTGAATCAATACTCTTTATCTCACCCCAAATGTCTTTTAGAGGCACGTTAGACGGGATACGCCTATTCCTCCTTGTAAATAGAGACGCCACCTCCTCTAGATTTTTCCACTTATGTAGAACATATATACACTTAACCCAAAAAAAAGACTCAAATTCTTTCTCGTTTTTTAGAAAAAGCTTTAAAGCTATTGTAACATCAGCTTTCGGGGATGGAACAAGTGTAAGACGATTTTTCATAATCGTTCCTTTCTTAAGGTTGGTTACACTAAACTGTAGCAATAATTGTGCCAGAGAAAAAGGGTAAAATGATGAAGTTAAAAAAGGTGCAAAATGATGAAAACCAACTACGGGCCCGCCATTGATATCATTAAGGAATCGGCGGGGGCACCATATATAGTGTTGACTGTCTATATTTACGACTACCTTAAACGCTATATGTAGCGTTAGCATCGACTGAAACGGACATCATCGCCCCTATACATTTGTCTCAATAGCGGGCCCGATTCTTTCCTACAAAATGGTGAAGTTAAATCCTACAAAATGGTGAAAATAACCCTACAAAATGGTGAAGCAATCCTACAAAATGGTGAAGCAATCCTACAAAATGGTGAAAAAGTTGTGTACGAAAATTCCTCTTTTCCTTTTCTACCAATCGTTAGGTTAGTTCTCATTATTTATTCAATCCTTTCAATCTTATCAATCTTATCAATCTTTTTTCAATCAGACCGTCAATCACCTTACTCACAATTTTAAACTCCTTACCTCTCTTTGTAAATGAGGCCCTATAAGAATGTCTAATCCCTTATCTTCTAACACTTGTTTGATAGTTCTTTTATCACCTGTTATTTTCATTTGATTAATCACACTATGAAGTATTATAAGTTCAACACTCTTATATAACGTCAATGTGTTATTCTCAATAAGAATATACTTATCCTCATCTAATATCTTATTCTCAAGACTTCTTATCTCTAATTTAGATTTTGTAGTTATGCGTAAATCAGATAAGTCTTTTGGTATTAGATTTTGACTATCCAATGTTCTTAATTTCTTTATATCGACATCACAAACTCTCGTGATAATAGGCAACCCCTCCTCAAGGGAGTAGAGCTTACTATAAACCCAAGATAATTTCAATTGAGCGAGTGAAATAACCCCACAGCTACTATAGAGGTGCCTTGAGTATACTTTTTTAAACTCCCCTTTTTCATAATCTACCTTCTGTTTAGCTTTCTTTTTGACTACAGCAGGCTCTTCTTTAGTCGGTGTTGTGTTTGTATCCACTGTATCAGGAGACACAACCACGGGGTTATTTTGAGTGTTTATATCTATACCTCTAAACTCTCCCTCTTCCTTAAGGGCTTTACCAAGTAATTTCACCCTCTCATAAACTGGAAGGTCTTCTGGTGTTCTAATTAAAGTCTCAAATAAGGAATTATATTCGTAAGAGCTGACTTCATAACTAATCTTTTTTAAAGCTATATTTGTATCAAGGTCTGTTTTAATTAATTCATACCAACCTAATAAAATACTTCTAACTTCATCGTATGTCATTCCTTCAGGAAGTAATGTGCTTTGTTGTGTTTCTTGTTGTGTCATAATAAAAACCTTTCTGAGGATGTAAATCCTCTTCACTAAGATGAAATTCTATAGCCCAAGATATACTATAGCCTTTCATCTTGGTCGGCTTGAAAGGGGAAGCCGTTGAATGAGTGGTTGCAACATCTCATTCTATTCAACAATGCTCGATAGTGTGAATACCGATCATCAATAAATGTAGCAACTCCTATGCCAATATTAAAGTGTAGGGAAGTTCTCATAAAATCGATCTTAACTCCTTATTTAAAAGTGTCTAAGGATTAGTCAATGTGTAATATATCTACAATAAAACAGTGGGCGAGATACCAAGAATTAGTGGCTTATCGTTGGCACAGGAATTGCTTTAACTTTTGTAAAGGAGGTTTTTATGAAACTTTTAAATGCAACAAAAAACTTTATCTCTTTCAAAGAGCAAAAGCTCGAGATTTACGTTGACGTAACAGGTTTTATTAGAATAGTCGAGGGTGGGCATACGACCGAATATAATCTATTCTTAAGGGAAGGGAAGCTCTCATTTGTTTCTTTTTTAGAAGACGAAGAGGTTGAGAAGCTTTTGAAGAAGTTAGAACGCCCTTTAAAAGGTTGGACTGAGTATAAGCAGTTCATTGGTGGTTTGGTTAATTTATAGTCGTAGAAAGTGTTTAATTGACCAACAAGGTGTATTTGGTCCTCTGGTAGTATAAACAGTTGTTAACATATTAAGGAGGCTTTATGAGACGATTTTTAGTTATTTTAGCAACACTCCAATCTTGTGGTAGAGAGGCTCTTCGACCTGATTTTGTGTCAAACGAGGATGAGCGATTTACAGGTTTATCTTGGTTCTTTCCCTACTCAAGAAGAGGCGTATGAAGTTGTTTTAAAGGCTAAGAAAGCTATAGAGGCTCAGAGGGAGGGTATTTATGAAT
>CAZMHO010000122.1:7193-7649 GCA_964566085.1 uncultured Thermotogaceae bacterium
TGTGGTAGAGAGGCTCTTCGACCTGATTTTGTGTCAAACGAGGATGAGCGATTTGTAGCTCCGGAACTTCAGGAGATCGTAAATGAATTTAAACAAGCGGGCGTATATATGAAAATAAATGTGAGAGTTGAAGATTTAGGGGACAAGATAGCAGGCTATTGTTATAGTTATAACGGTGAGAGTTATTTAATTGAGATTAATACAAGGTTCTTACACTCAGAAGCTATAACTAAGACAACGTTACTACATGAGATAGGACATTGCTCGTATAATTTAGACCATTCTAAAGATGTGTTTGATAATAATAAATGTAAAACTAACGTAATGACAGAGTATTTAGATAGCGTTAAATGTTTAGAGTCAACGTTTGACTATAAACTAAGCTATATATTATCACTTAACAGAAAGGATTGAGTATGATATATTATTTTATTGTCTTAATAATTGTGTTAAATT
>CAZMHO010000123.1:0-6840 GCA_964566085.1 uncultured Thermotogaceae bacterium
GCCATCAAGCGGATACGGAGGAGGTCATTAAGTCAATATTAGACCATCGTCTGAAACTGGCAAAGTATACCGTCGAAAGAGATTGGAAATTCCCCCAAAAATGGTATAATTACTTTATTGAAAAACTTAGTGACGGTTACTTTGCCAATAACCCGAAATCTCGAGAAAGGTTCGTCGAAATATTTATGACTTACCGGCTCCATTACCGTGAAAAGGAAGCGTATTTCGCCGAGCTGGAGAAGAACCTTCAAGTAGCGGAAGCCGCGATAGGCGTCTTAGACCGATATACGCTCTATCAAAACCTAAAGGATATCGAATGGTTTTTGGAGGATTTCGACCGACGGTTTTAGGGCGAATCTCCGGAGGGAGAAAAATGAGAAGAGCCTTTACGATTATCGAACTCCTGATCGTCTTGGGTATCATTGCTTTGCTGACCTCAATCGTCATGAAAGTATCCACCGATGCGGTCATCCAATCTCGGGCATTGCAGGTCGCCGTCAACCTGACCGCGATCATGAAGGCCGCGCAGAGCCGATTATTGACGAATAGCGCGACCACCGCCAACATCGGAGAATTGGACGTTACCCTCGAATTCCCTTCCGAATACTCCCTCGATATGGACTATCGAGAAAGTGATTCTACGGTAGAAGTTAAGATATGCTATAGCGGTATCGTCAGTAAAAACCATATCGCGGGAATTCTCGATCCGGACGCCACGATTCAAGCGGAAGGGGAAAAAATCGCCTACTCCAAGGTGTTCCCTGTCTATTGGTAACGTGGATCATATGCCGCGCCTATTCGGCGAAATTCACCGCCCTACATCCCGATTTGACGTGCCCTCCGAAGAATGGAAACTTCTTCCGCTTCCACTTTGTAATAAGAACTTTTACCGTGGCGATTCAAAGCGCGCGGTATAATTGCGTAATGAAATATTTGTATTTTTCGACAACTTGACAAAGAATGCAGAAGCCATAAGAAGGGTACCGCTACTCCGAAAAAAAGCCTAAAGCTGATTCTATTCGAGTGATTCAAGAGACCGAAAGAGGAATAAAATTTCCGAGCGAGTTACAACTTGGAAATATAGTTCAAAGTTAGTTATTCTATGCATAGCCACGATAACGTCATTCCGAATTACTCTGATGTTTTTGGATGCTAAGACTCCCGGCGGAAAAAGAGTAATGATCAATATCTCCGCAGGGTAAGAGCGGTCACAAACGAAATAAGCCCTTTTTTGCAGGGGTCGAAATAAAGGTGATATAATAACCCTATGAATAAGCGTGGAAAATGCATTTTTTCAGAAAAATACATAAGGAAAGGGGGTGTCCTGTTCCTCTCTTAGTCGAGAGGACAGGGGATTATGCGTTCGAAAAGGTTCTATTCTCTACCCGTTATTCTCATCGTGCTGCTATTAACCCTTATCGGTTGTTTCCCGGCTGGACAAGTAGACAAGACTCCACCGGTTGTGGAAACCCCGGTAATCGCTCTATCCGCCACAACAGTCCCGGAAAGCGGCGGCGGAATGACGGTGACGGTCAATGGTACAGCGCAAGACGCTGCCAGCAATTTGAAAGACGCCGCCATTACTTTGACGTGGAACACCGTCGGTTCGGGTTCAAGAGCCACGGGTAGTTTAACCAAAACGGTTGCTTATTCCGCCGTTAAGTCCGGCACCGCTACGGCCGCTTTCACGGTGAATTTGGTGGGTTCGGACTTCACGTTAGCTGAAGGGATCTATTCTTTCAGCGTTTCGGCGGTCGTTCGCGACGTGAAGTTGAATACGGCAGAACCGAAAACCGCTACGGCCGCGCAAAACCTGACGGTGACAAAGTCCTCGGAACATTCCCCGACGATCAGCGTGACTTACTCTCCGTTGTCGGGTGGCAAAGTAGGGATTCCGTTCACAGCTACGGTCGTCGGCGCCGATACGGACGGCGATCTTACCTATCTTGAGTTCTATATCTTAACGGATACCGCTACGGTTGTTTACAAAACAGCAAGCTCCGCAGGGACAACCAGCCTGACGCTATCCAGTGGACAAGTGACGCAAGCGATGCTGGGGATGGGCTCCGGCGACTTCTCCAAGACTATCTATTGGTACGCTCTCGCGCGCGATGCCCAGGGTCATGTGACCCAATACACCAACCAGTCTGTCACGGCGCAGCGGATGGATATGGTCCTTATTGAATCGATCGGCCACGTACGGAACCCGAGCGATCCGAATATGGTTTCCCACTACCGCGTATTGGCTGGCGGCACCGCCGACATTCAGGAGCTTCCGGAAGCCGAACGGTTGCCTATGCAGTTCGGAGTCTCCAAGATGCGCATCAATATGATGGACTCGATCGTTCAGGCAGGATTTAAGGCCAGAGGGTATATTTTTACCACGACCAGCGAAATCCTTGATTCGACGCCGGACGTATGGCGCGCGGAAGGAACCGTAACCGCCGATAAAATGCTGTTCCTCGATATGGTCAACT
The DNA here is from genome assembly GCA_964566085.1 of uncultured Thermotogaceae bacterium. Taxonomy (GTDB): domain Bacteria; phylum Thermotogota; class Thermotogae; order MWEM01; family MWEM01; genus MWEM01. Next base: position 2,478 of record CAZMHO010000123.1, read on the forward strand.
TCTGGCGGCAGGTTGACTTGGATACTTCCAAATGGTTTGTTCTGGAAATATTGAACAACGCTGGAACGCCGATCGTTCGCTATATATGGAATATCAAGGCGTTCGGAGACACTTATGATCCGATGGTCGCCATTATCGACTCCGGGTTAGACTACCGGGAAGGCGTTCCTTTAGAGTTTACGATCAACGCGACCGATGAATTCCTCGAGGCGATCACCGATCTCCGTATCCTGGTGAATATCGGTCAAGCGGGTTGGAGAGATCTGGAGGACGTTGTCAGCTCGATGAATCCGGCGATCGATGCCAGCGAAGGTTGGCTTTTCGGGGTCAGATACCACGTGAAAGTCCAAGTCTTCCCGGAACTGACGAGTTACGCCAGCGGTTTAGTGGACGACGGCATCGACTATATCGTCAGCAATGCCATCGCTTCCGTGAATGGCGCTGAAACCCATCAATACGCGAAATGGTTCGACGTGTTCCACGGACTCATACCGGGCATGCCCACGACGTCAGCGGGTCGTTCCGAATATTGGTGGAAAACCGATGGTTTCGGAGATATTTTGCGGGAAGACGACGATAACGGCCATTGGCCAGGTAACCGGACTCCCGACGAGGAACCCTACGATCCGACGCCCAGCGATAATACCGATGAATTAGACCATAGAGGGCTTGAAAAATGGTCCTACGTGTATGAATTCACCGATTTGGACACCACCCGCGTCAACGAAATCCGCAAAGAAGCTTTTGTGGAAAACACCACTTTCAAAGTATGGATCTATCCGGAAGTGGTACGGGTGGACCGCGCGGATATCGTTGCCGGCGTGACGAAACCCAGAGTCCTGGATGTTGTCGACGTGTCCATCGGACCCGGAACCTGGCGCGATCAGCACGTGGACTATCGGATGCAGATTCAGGTTGCCGACTGGCGGTGGGGCGGACCCAATCCGGAACTCGGAAAGATCACGCAGTTCGCCAATTTCACCATTGACGAAGACGAAGAAACCCCCAGCATCCAGATCTCCGGGTATTACTCCGACGATCAAACCCAATCTTTTAAGCATTTATTTAAAGACCAGTGGCAATGGTATAGTCCCGTTAAGAACTATGCGGTTCCGAACTTTTTCGTTCACGAACTCGAAGTCTTCACGGGAGCGAACATCACCATCAAAGCCAATGACGATATTGCGTTGAACGATTTCTTGGTTTTCTACGACTCCGAAAACCGAACCAACTGCGAAAGCATTATCGAGAGTCCGAAAGCCGGTTATGTCGGCAGGACCGATGCCTTTTCGCATCCTTTATCCGGGTTCGATTATGTGTATGACGACGGCATGCTCGTTTACAAGCTGATCAAGGGGCAAGAGTTGACCGGTAATGCCACGCTTATCCCGTTGGTATACCAATCCACTGTCCTTCAGCCGACGGGCTTCCCAATCGAGGAAAGACGTCTGCTTCGCGTTTTCGGCCAGGACTACCGGATGAACGGCAGCGTCATCTCTCCGATTTTCACATTGGATAACAACTACGAGTATTACGTGAATTTCACCAACGACGATGTGGTGGACTCCTGGGCCATCGCCGCTCATATGAATACTTTTGGCACGGAGAATGACATCATTCGCGCGGCCTCTGAGAACGCGAAATACGAAAGCTACGCGGGAGAATACGCCACTGAATTTTTAGGGTCGAAGTTTAGTACTCCGGGAACCCCCGAAAACCAGAAAGCCGAATTCTCTTTCCAGGTTCCCGATATTACGGGGGACTACTGGCTGTGGATCGTTGCGCGAGACCGCAGCGCCCAGGACACGAAGCTGTTTGACTATCCGTACGACTCCAGACATGACTACAAGCAAGACACTTACCTGGGAGAGTACCCGAGTTACGCGACGAAGAACCGCCAATGCGAGATCTTCGGCACGTGGTTTGATGATGGCAACCCCAACTTCGACAAAGAGTATTACGATGACTCGATGTCGGAAGACGACGCGGATATGGTCATCCTGCTGAGACTTCGGATTAAATCCCACAGCTGGGATATCGTGCGCTTGGATATTCACGAACCCAATTTGGTGAGTTATCCGGTGAAAGACGAATGCAACCAGGATATCTGGTATATGCACTCTTATCACCCGAGAGAAGTGCCGAACGAATTCGATGAAGCCGATCTGAAGATACCGGTCTATAAATTGCCGAGAGATATCTATCCGGTTTACAAATGGATTGAAGACAAAGATGAAGACCCGATCGGACTCTTCTTGCAGAACGGCGCGTTGAGAGTGGATTCGAAAGACGGCCCATATAACCTCTGGAAAGTCACGGATTGGGTCGACCGGTCCGATTGTGTCGTGCCCCTACCCGGATGCTGCTCTCCGTGTCTGGTTCGGAATGAAGGCGTGCCGGTTGTCGGCGGCGATGATCCGACGGACTTCAGAGTCAAGACCCACGAAGACATCACGAAGCTCTCCCTGTATCTGATTCAAGGGGAGTATTGGGACACGCAGTCGGTTGAAAGAGACTACGGGGATCTGGATGTCGATCCGAAAGTCCTAGCGAAAACCACCTTGATCGCAAACCAAAGTGATTATTCCAAATGGGGTTATTGGCACTGGACGCTGGATTGGGACGCCTTAAACCTGATGGGGATCGAAGCCACCTATACGATCGCCGTTCGGGGTTACCACAAGACCATCGATGACAAGAGCAGTTTCTATGAACAGTTCCAATGGCCGATTTTCGTCGATACCAAAGGCCCGGAACTCAAGCTCTACAACGTCAACGAAGAACAGCTGCCCGGTTTGCATAAGCACGCAACGCTGCAGCTGAATATCCAGGAAGAGATACCGCAGAGAGACTACTATCAGAATGCTTATCCGGTTCAGGACTGGTTGGCATTGTTGGCGATCGATCGCGGCGGACTTTTCTTCGAGGAAAACAAAGGCGTTCCGACGGACGGATACTGCGCAATCAACGACCGTACCGGGTGTATCCCGCAGTACACGGATTATAGCAACGATACGATTTACGAGTTCTTTATCCAACCCTTTGACCCATCGGCATACGGTTTTAATCCCGATCAGATAGATGATTGTTGGAATCTGCGGATGTGGGATATACGGGATAACGACATGGACAACCACGCCGTAGCGATATGGGATCCTTGTTGCGACTGCAGTCGGTATCCGGTATTCGGGACTTACGCGCAAATGACGCCCATCGCTTCCAACTCGTTCCTGTTAGGGTATCCGGGCTACAATAGGCAAACGGAAACCTGCGGAGACTATAATTCGCTCAGTCTGCGCAATTCGTTGAAATACCTCAACGAATCGGTGGAAGACGTAGAATATGTCAACGCGTTAGGCATTCGGAGTTTGTTGTATAAAGAGTATATGGCGGATATCTACTCCACGCATTTGAACAACGATTTCTGGTATTGCGGCCTTTGTGGCGACACTTTCTGCGAACCGGGCGATATGAGAGAGATCGGTTTATTGCCGGAAGTCGCGTTATTCCACAACATATACATCAAAGATTACTGCTGGTTCAACGAAGATTTGAAAAACGAAGCCTGTTTAGCCGCGTCGATGCTGGACGAACTGGGCAACCAGGGCGACTGGCATGGGATGATCGTTCCGGCCGCTCTGACGGAGTCGCTTACGGATGCTGATGTCGCCAAAGTGAAACCGAATGACTGCCGCGACAACCAGTTAAGAGTATCCGTTTGGGCTTCCACCTGGTTGAAAGAGATCGGCGTGAAAGAACTGGCAAAAGGAATGATGCCTGCCGGACCGATGGCGACTGCAACCGTTTCTCCGATCAACCAATCGGCGCTGAATAAGACCGTGAACGGCGTGCTCTTGCCGAAATGGGATATCGAACGCGAGTTACAGATTATCGGCGTGACCCACGATGGCTATACGCTCGGATTGAAAAACACCTATACCGGTCTGTATTACGCCGGAGCGGTGCCGAACATTGCGGTAGGTCCTTCCGCGGCCGATCTTTCCTCCGGAAAGGTTATCGATATCGTTGCCAGACTCACTTCTCTCGGAAAAACATCGTTGATCACCTTGCTAACAAGCGATGAGAAGTACGCGGTAGAAGGATTTGAGGGGACGGCAACCGTCACCTTGAACGGAATCATTACCACCAACGATGATAACGTTGACAAATACGAGGTAGATTATCAGTCGTTCGGGCAAGAGGATCATTTGCTGCCGGTGCCCGTACTGGACGGCGGTTACGACGCTTTAGGCCTTCAAACCTTTACGGTGCCGATGGAAATCGCGAAGGACGCGGAGATGGGTTCTGTGAGTCTGACCGCGACAGCGATAGACTGTCAACGGCCGACATACATGGGTGTGGG
>CAZMHO010000123.1:6850-7469 GCA_964566085.1 uncultured Thermotogaceae bacterium
AAAGCGTGGTACCAAAACCCGAAGACCTTTGTCGTCAACGTCGAGCCGAACTCTTTGACCTTCCCGGCCACCGGAATCATCTTAGAACTACAAAGCGATATTTTGTTCTCCTCGAAAAATGAATTGATGAATAGTTTTGTTTTCAAGAAAAACACAGTGACATTGGGCATCGTCAACGTATGGGCCTACAATAGCGGGATAGTGACGCCTTTGACCGAACCCGGAAGAGGCCGTGGGTTCCTGTTCGAAGTATCCCCGTTCAACCCAACCGCCTCCCTGCGTTCCGACCAGGCCGGATTAAATGAAAGGCTCTCTCCGGAAGGCAACTGGATCTTCGGAGTATCCTGTTACAATCTATACAGTGTCTACGGAGGATACATCGACAAGTTGGTATGACGTCTATCTGTGGGAAGACGGAAAACTTCAAAACATCGTCGCCACTTCGCAAACGCTAACCAATAAGACCATTTACAACCTGAAAAACGGTTACTATCATTGGTTCGTCGTCGCGAAAGACGGCAAGGGCGGAACCGCCTCCAGCGAAGTGTGGAGCTTCACCGTTGGCGGCGTGGGTCCTACTTATACGGTCACCGTCAACGTTACTCCGAGCGGCGCGGGA
>CAZMHO010000124.1:0-7430 GCA_964566085.1 uncultured Thermotogaceae bacterium
CGCCGACTAACACGCGACAGCCGCCGCACATACCCGTTCCATCGACCATAATCGGATTCAAAGAAGTCCATAACAACAATTCGTGTCTTTTGGCGATCTCCGAGCACCTCTTCATCATGATCGTCGGCCCGACAGCCCATCCGACGTCGAACCCGCCGTTCCTCGCGAGCAAATCCTTCAATTCGTCGGTCACGAATCCCTTGCGCCCTTCGGAGCCGTCGTCGGTGCAAAGGGTCAGGCGATGGGCTACGGGTTTGAACTCGTCCTTCAAAATCAGCATGTCGGCTTGTCGCGCGCCTAAAATGACAGTGACTTCATTCCCGGCTTGATGCAGTCTACGGGCGATCGGTAGGATCGCCGCAATACCGACGCCGCCCCCAATCACTAAAACCTTCTTTCCTTCGACGATCTCGGAGGCTTTTCCGAGAGGCCCTGCCAGGTTCAAAATCGGATCCCCTGGTTTTAGCAGACTCAACTTGTGGGTCGACGTCCCCGCCACCTGGAAAATCAACCGAACCGCCCGCTTCTCCGGGTCCGTTTGGGCGATTGTCAGCGGGATACGCTCGGCCTCTTCACTGCCTCTGATCATGACAAACTGGCCCGCTTCTGCGTGTTTTGCGATCAAGGCCGATGACCCTTCGTCGGTCGAGGAAACGACGGTCATATCGAAGATTTGCGGAGCGATTTCTCGAATCGTTAACACGGTTTCTTGTGAAGGCATGATCGGTTGTGTCACCCTCTCTCTCCTTAGGGATACGGTCGCGTTAGGTTTGCTGATGGATGATTTCGGCGCATCGGGGGCAGATATCTGGAAAAGCCGCGTCCTCTCCGCTCTTCCGATCGTACTTCCAACACCGCTGGCATTTATGCCCCTCGGCGTGCCTGACCGATATATGGATCGGCAAATCGGCCTTCTCGTCTAACACGGTCTCGCATTCGGAAACGATGAAAAAATCGCTTAGGAATGCGCTTTCTTCTTGAAGCAATCGATAGAGCGCGATTTCCTTCACGGTGATCCTTAGAGAAGCGTCCAAAGAATGCCCGATGGTTCCGGCGGAACGTACGGTTTCCAAAGAGGCGTTCACCTGTTCTCGAAGCTCCAGCAAACGTACCCATTTTTGGTCAAGAGAAACCCCTTGGAGATCGGTTTGACGCCCCTTCCACTCCGGATGGCTAACCGGCCACGGTTCGGCTTGAATCGTTTTTTTCTCCTTTGAGGAAGAGGGAAAAAACTGGTAAACCTCTTCGCTGGTGAAGGTTAAGATCGGCGTTAAAAGCAGCGTGAGCGTTTTCAGAATCTCCAGCAACACGGTTTGACTGCTCCTTCTCGAAAGCGCGTTCTTGCCTTCCACATATAGCCGGTCTTTCAGAACATCCAGATATATAGCGCTCAAGTCCGTAATCACGAACTTGTTTATGTATTGGATGCCTTTATAAAACTCGAAGGCGTCATATGATTCCGTAACGGATTCGTTTAGATCGTACAACCGCGAAAGCGCCCAGCGGTCGAAAGAGCTAAGCCGAGAATAGGGGATCGCGTCCGTTTCCGGTATGAAATCGGAGAGATTGCCCAGAAGGAATCGGATGGTGTTGCGGATTTTCTTGTAAACGTCCACCTGTTGCAAAACGATGTCCATCGACAGGTTGATATCGTTCCGGTAATCGGCCGTGGCAACCCAAAGCCGAAGAACCTCCGCGCCGTATTTCGCGTAAATCTCCTGGGGAAGAATCACATTCCCAATCGATTTGCTCATCTTGATTCCTTTGCCGTCCCGAATGAAGCCGTGCGTAATGACTTCTTTGAAGGGCGCAATCCCTCTTTTAGCCACTGAAAGGAACAAGGAAGACTGAAACCAGCCTCGGTGCTGATCGCTTCCTTCAAGATAAAGATCGGCCGGGAATCCGAGTTCCGGGTCCGAAGCCATAACCGATTCGAAAGAAGAACCTGAATCGATCCACACATCCATAATGTCTTCTTCTTTTTTCAAATCGACCCCGCCGCAATGCGGACACCGGAACCCTTCGGGCAGAAGCTTGTCTGCCGACTGTTCAAACCAGATATCCGTTCCTTTACCTTCGACCAGCGGGATCAAATGAGAAAGGGTCTCTTCCGTCATGACCGTATTCCCGCATGTATTGCAGAAGAACGCCGGAATGGGAATCCCCCAGACACGCTGTCGGGAGATGCACCAATCCGGTCGGTCCTTTACCATCGCTTGTATTCTGTTCTTTCCCCAATCTGGAACCCAATGGACGCGATCGATCTGTTCCAGGGCTTTATCCCTGAGATCGTTGCCGTCCACACGGATAAACCATTGCTCCGTCGCTCGGAAGAGAACCGGTTTTTTGCATCGCCAGCAGTGGGGGTACGGATGCTTGTATTTTTCCGCCCATATCAGATGACCGGACTCTTTCAAGCGTTGGATAATAGCCGCGTTGGCGGAAAAGATAAACTGGCCTTCATACGCTTGCACTTCGTTCGTAAACTTCCCTTGCCCGTTGACCGGAGAATAGATATCCAATCCATACTTCAATCCGGTCAGATAGTCGTCTTGCCCGTGCCCTGGCGCGGTATGAACACACCCTGAACCGGTTTCCAGATCGACATAATCGGCGAGAACGATCAGAGAAGATCGATCGATAAAGGGATGACGGGCAACCCTCTTTTCCAGTTGCGCCCCTTTTACACTCCGAAGGACTTTGTAACTCGATCGTTTAATCTTTTTCATAAAGGGTTCGACGAGTTCTTCTGCCAGCAGCCAGGTTTCCCCTTCGACTTCCACGAAAGCGTAGTCGAAATCAGGATGAACGGCGATCGCCAGGTTGGCGGGCAAGGTCCAGGGCGTTGTCGTCCATATGAGGATATGCGTGTTATCCGCGTCTTCCAACTGGAATTTCACGTAGATGGAATCAGAAACGTCTTCGGCATATTCGATCTCCGCTTCCGCCAACGCCGTTTCGCAACTATGGCACCAATGAACGACCTTCTTGCTGCGGTATACATTTCCGTTCTTCACCAATTCGCGAAAGGTGTCGTACACGCGGGCTTCGTAGGCAGGAAGAAAGGTGAGGTAAGGTTCCGACCATCTGCCGCGAACGCCCAACCGTTTGAACTCCTCTCTCTGTATGTCGACGTACTTTTGAGCGTACTCTTGGCAGGCTTTCCGGATCTGCATCTTATCCATCGTCTTTTTTTTATCGCCTAATTCGGCGGATACGCGATGCTCTATGGGCAATCCGTGCGTGTCCCACCCGGGCTTATAGGGTGAGCGATACCCCTTCATCGTCCAATATTTGACGATGAAATCCTTGAGTATTTTATTGAGGGCGGTGCCCACGTGGATGTTCCCGTTCGCGTAGGGAGGGCCGTCATGCAAAACTTTTCTCGGGCTATCTTGCCGTTCCTTCGAGATATACGCTTCCAGATCGATCTCTTCCCAATAACGAAGGATTTCCGGTTCTTTTTGCGGCAGATTGGCGCGCATCGGAAAATTCGTTTTCGGCAACTGCAGTGTTTCCTTGTACTCCATTGTTTCCCTCCTGTCGTCTTAACAAAACGCGTCGCTTCGAAGACCGCTTAATGATTCGGTGCATTCAGCAGTTCCTTTATTGTGCTTTTCAGTTCAAGAAAATTAGAACTCTTGACAATATAAGCGTCGGCCGCCCAGGATGAAAGATCGGATTTATAATGGCTGTAAGCCGTGAGCAGGATGATACGAACGGGTATCTTCCGCTCGCGCAATACGCCTGCCAGCTCCAATCCGGACATGTCGGGCATCTCTATATCAATGGTCACCAGATCGTAAGAACTATCCTCGAACTTTTGAAGACATTCTGATCCGGTTGCGGCCGTATCGACGAGGTACCCTTCGTCGCTTAACTCCTCTGAAATCAAAAAACGCATATTATCTTCATCTTCGACAACCAGAATCTTTGGTTTTTCCATTTCGCTCCTCCTATCCTATGGTTACGACGGCATATAGACTATCCGGCGCCTTCCGGACGATTCTCAATCGGCAACTGAATGACGAACACCGTATCTTTAACCTTGGGATCGCCCACACCACGAACGTAAATCTTTCCGCCATGTTCTTCCTCAATGATCTTCTTTGTGATGGGCAATCCTAAACCGGTTCCCGTTACTTTTGTGGTAAAAAACGGAGAAAAAAGATTCTTCGCGACGGCTTCTGTAATCTTTTCCCCATCGTTCTTTATCTCGCAAAAATAATAGGCCTCATGATGAAATCCGTTAATCCCGACATATGTTTCGCCGGCCTCTATCGCGTTTTGAATCAAGTTGATCAGGGCTTGTTTGATCCGGCGTTTGTCGCCAAAGAGCGTTTCGTTTGCGATGTCCGCATCCAAACGCATCTTTTTCTCCTCCAATTTGTCCAGATAGAGTATTCTGAGTTCCTCGACAACATCGGCTATGTTGAATTCCTCGAATTCCAGACGTTGCCTCGGTCGGCTGAATTCCAGTATCTCTTCCACGATTCCTTCCAATCGCTCTACTTCAGTATTGAGGATACCGATATACCGCATCGATTTATCTTTCTCATCACTTTCGATAGAACTGCTCAAACGATTCGCAAACCCGCCGATGACAGACAAGGGGTTGCGTATCTCGTGAGCGACGCGAGCGGACATTTCTCCGAGGGAAGCCAGCTTTTCCTGACGGCGGATCTCGTCTTCCAAAAGCTTCTTTTGGGTGACATCATCGAACATAATGATGATTCCATCAATTCTTGACATTTCTAAGGACCTTAAGGGCGTGAATTTTATGTCCAGATACTGCTTGCTCTCTTTCCCCGAATACTCGTATTTTGTCAGCAGGATCGTATTCTTCACTTCGTAGACGCGATCGGCGACGTTCAGCAAGTCAAAGACAGCGGGGCCTAACATATCGAAACCCATCCCGAGGACTTGTTCTTTGGATCTTTGAAAAAGCGTCTCCGCCCGGCGATTCCACTCGCGTATTTTATTCTCCCGATCTAATACGACGATGGCGACATCCAAGCTCTCCAATATGCTCTGAGAGAACTCGCGATGGTAGTTGAGCAGGGAAGTTTGCCGTTCGAGCGTCAACGTTTTCGCCCGCAATTCATCATAATTCTGAACGTTTTCGAGGGCTAAACCGGCATTATCCGCGAAAATCTTCAAACTCTCCATCAGATGCGGCTTCACCACACGCTGAGAAGCGAAATGGTCGACGATCAGGACGGCAACCGTTTCCAAACGCCCGATAAGCGGGACGACAATGAACTGATCCGTATCCAAGAGGTTTTTCAATTCCCGGTATTCGTTCCCCCACTCGCGTATCATCTCCGGAGTGACTTGAACGATTTTTTTGCGTAATACGGCCTTTTCGAAGATCGCATGGCTTTTATAGGGAAAGGCGCGATTTCGAAGTTTCTCCGACTCATACTCTTTCAGATCGGTCATGAGGGCTTTTTCTCTCAAAAACTGCGACAGGTTGCCATACTTCATCGTCGGCGAGCCGCCCGCCCGCGCAACCTCTGCTACGCTGCGATCCATCCAATACCGCGGGATCAGCGTTTGACTCTTGATATCTTTCGCGAGGAGCATTGCGCGGTCAAATCCCAATCCTTCACTCTCAGTCGCGCCTAACAGCAGGATCGTATAAATATTTTGTATATCATAACTTTCTCGCATCGCCCGATTGATGAAGGTGATGTTCTTAAGGAGGTTCACCTGCTCCTTTTGAGTTTCGAGAAGGCTTTCGTTGGAAGCGCTCAACTCGCGAAGCTCTTTGTAGTCTTGCGACAGCTGCGCGTTATAGGTCATCTTCGAAACGATCAAAGAGATACGCGCGGCGAAGTCCTCCAACAAGGCCAGATCGAACTCGTCGAAGTGCTTATAGGGCCGGTAGAGCTCTTGGTCTTTCCGGTTGATCAAGATAATGACGCCGAAAATCTCGTTCTCATGGAAAAGCGGAACCGCAATCGAAGACTTGATATCGACGTCCAACATATCCAAGGCGGCGCGCGGGTCTTTTTTTACCGAGATCGAGAGCATCGGCTTTTTATGCTCGTAACACCACCCCACCATACCGTAGCCGACGGGGATCGTCCGTTTCAACAACTGACTCTCATTCATCCCGTACCAGTAACTGATCTCAAGGTCTCCTTCGGTGTTGGAAAGCCAAACCGACCCGTTCTCCACGCTGAGCACATCGCAGGTCATCTTTAGGGACCGCTCATACAGGTCGGAGATGACGTCCGTTCGGGTTACGACATCGCTCAACCGCGTCAAGCCGAGCAATTTCCCGACGTTTTCGTAGAGCAACCGGTTTTCGATCGATAGACGGATGATCTTCCCCAGTATGCGAAAGAAATCAAAATTCTTCATATCCAGGGCTTGTAGCCTTTCCGGAGAATCGTCTCCTAAGAAGATCAGGCTGTCCAATAACCCGTCGTCCAAAATTGGGCAGATGAGAAGGGTGTCGGACTCGAACTTCCGATTTTCGTCTTCCAGCGCCTTCTTTTCTAAAAGAACAGAAGAACCGCGCTTCAAATCTTGGATATTGGGAATCTGGAATTCTTTGATCTTAAATTGTTTGACAAATCGCCGATCCAGAATCGAAGTGCCGATCAAGCGGAAGGCTAACTTTTCTTTCTCGTATACGAAGATGGAACATTCCTGAACATCCAGTAAAGCTCCGATTTCTTCAGCTAACAGATTGACGCCCTCATCGGAACGCACAATATCTAAGTTGAGCAGGGTGTGGATGATCTTTAGCTTTCGATTCTGCTGATCCAATTTTTCCCTCTTTGTGTCGGTAGCGGTCTGTTACCCTGTTTTAACGGCACTTCCTAAAATTATACCATTTTTTTGACGAAATAGAAAGCAAGGGCGATCTTCATGACGGTTGACCTGCCCTCTTTAGTGTGCTATAATACCTTCGATTTTTCGTTCGTCGGGGCCGTAGCTCAATTGGGAGAGCGCTACCTTCGCAAGGTAGAGGCCGTGGGTTCGAATCCCATCGGCTCCACCACGACGCCGAGATGGCGGAACCGGCAGACGCACCGGTCTCAAAAACCGGCGAGGTTGATCCCTCATGAGGGTTCGAGTCCCTCTCTCGGCACCATCTACCCGACTTTGTCGGGTTTTTTTTATTCGATTGCGGGTTCTTCAAGCAAGTATGATATACTCCATGCGGGGGTATAAGGGTCTATTTTGTCATCTTTTTTGAACTTTTTCCGTATTTTTCAGTCTTATTTACGAGGGGGTTCAAGGTTGCTGTCCCGAAAAAAACGGGGTAAGGAACCGCCGGAAACAGAAAAAAGCGGCGATACTCTGTTGGTTTCTGCTCTTAAAGAGAAGAAAACATGGGCTTATGAAAAGCTATACGACGAGTATGCCGGACTGATAGGCTCCATCGCGAAGTCCTACTTGAATGTGGACGACGT
>CAZMHO010000125.1:0-7312 GCA_964566085.1 uncultured Thermotogaceae bacterium
TAGAATTTTGCGATATTGATTCTACGTTCGAGAGTCCGGAGCAAGCGTGAACGCATTTTTCGGGGTTTCAAAGTAATAAAGTCATATCCTACGATTAATCGAAACGCTTGCCAAGACTAAAAGGAGGATACCGAGTGAAAGATTACCCCACAAAGAGGCGAAATAACCAAAAGGAAAGGGAAGAAGGAAGAAGGCTTGAATACCGGAAGGTTTATCGCCGGAACGGTAGGTACAAACGGGAATTAGCGGAATACCGGTCAGAATGCCTTCAACCCGCATCTTTGTTTGAAGAGGGTATCGACGGGGGAGTAGTGATGAGGAACGGTGGTAGTCGAAAACGACGCTGAGATACCTATCAATTTATCCCATCAGATGGAAACAAGGTGGCGCTTACTGCGAATGCTCAGAGGAATTTCCTCCATTTTCGAAGGGAAGCGGTCAACGCGGTCCGAGATAAGAAAACTTCGTAACTTAACGGAATTATTGAAGGATACGCTCGTTTTCCGTTTACGTAAGATTCGACAACAAATCGGAATTCATCCTTCCAGTGTGTACCAGTCATCGTATAGTCCGATGAAAGGCCCAAGGTTTATGTTTAGGTGGTAATGGCCAAAGAACCAGAGTTTAAATCGGATTAACGGGTATAGGGAATCTAAGAACTGCTCGGTGGGGTCGGGAAACCGATTGTCTCCGTGCAACACCATCCTCTTAATCGTTGAAGGAGCGACATGGGTCAAAACGTAATCGGTTTCGTATTCGTGTTTTTTGAGTGTTTCCAACGCGCGTTGGGTTTCTTCCCATGAGGGCTGCTCTTGCGGCCACCAGGAGAACCGCTGGATTCGGAACGTTTTGTCTATGGATAATCCGCCACCCATCGCAAAGAATCGTTGATCGCCGATCGTATAGATATTGCCTCTTCTTAGGGGATACAGACCCGTTTGTACCACGCCGACTTCAGCTCCGAAGCGAAATTCTGTGGGTAAGCGATCCAGTCGATCGAAGTTTTCGTGGTTCCCGTCGATAAACAAAACCGTAGAGCCCTCTGATCCGAGCTCACTTAAGAGCGTTGCCTCGGTTTCTGTCGGTTTCGTTTCCCATATAAAACCGAAGTCCCCGAGAATGATGATAAATTCCTCCGGTTGGAAGTTTATCGCCGAAAACCGCGAATCGATGGTTCCATGCGTGTCGCCCGTGATGTAGATCATTCTTCGTCTCCGAGTACAATGGCATCGGGTACTCCGTTTTCTGATTCGATTGTATCACACCCATCGTATGAGAGATTTAACACGAATAATTACTCGCTTCCTCACTCACGACAGGGTCCTTCGCGCTCGAAAACCCGTTCTCCGCTGATGTAAGCCTTATCGAAGAGGTGAGAAGATCGACTTCCGGTTCTAACGAACCATTCACGAAGGATTCCGCGGCGTCGGTTCCTAAAGCCGATCATTGCCGGAAGAGTTAACGATCTCGTTATTCATTTGATTATGAGGTTTTTGAGGCGATTTCTCGAATCTGAGCAGCTCGCGCAAAACCTTTAGTTCGGCGGTCTTGTTCTGAACCCAACTCGGAGACCAGATCCGATGAACCCGCCATCCCATTCTTTGGAGTACCTCGAAGTGCAATCGTTCTCGGTCTCTTGCGGATCGGACGGCTTGATACTCAGGTCCATCGCACTCGATCCCTAATTGATAAGCGCCTTCCTCATCCGGATCAAGCACGGCGATGTCCAATCTAAAAGGTCCGTTCCCCACGTGGCGGCAAATCGGCAATCCCCAATCCTGAAGCGTCTTCGCAACTTGGAAATCGACGGTGAGGGGGCTATCGGCAACCGGGTCTATACCGAGTGAAGAGGAGGGTCTTTCCCAAGCGCCTTGTTCCGCGTAAGCCAGGTAGTTTTTTAGCGCCTTCAAGCCTTCGCTTGCGGAATCAGAAACGCTCAGATCGGCGCTGGAGATTGAAGACACCACGATCATCTTTTCCCGCGCGCGCGTAATGGCCACATTTAGGCGCCGTTCTCCCCCCTGCTGATTGATCGGCCCAAAATGGAAAGAAAATTTCCCGGTTATATCCTTTCCGTATCCCACACTCAGGATGATGACGTCTCTCTCATCGCCTTGCACGTTTTCTAAGTTTTTAACGAAAAACCCTTGCAACCGGTCTTCCAGGAAGAAATTGCGGTACTTTTCGTTTTTGATCAATTGTTTGTCAAGCTCATCTTGAATGGCTTCCATTTGCGCTTCGCTCAGGGCGATTACTCCCAAACTCTTGGCCGGATGTTTGGCGAAATGCTGAAAGACTAACTCGACGACTTTTCTGGCTTCCGCTTCGTTCTTTCGACTCTTTCCCCGATCGTAAACCCCGTCGGGTACGTAATTGTATTTCACTCCGAGCGTCGGGTTGCTGTGATAGGGTTCCGGGAAAGTCACGAGCCGATCATTGTAAAAGGCTTTGTTCGAGAAGCAGATCAACGCCTCGGATTTGCTGCGGTAATGCCAGTTTAGCGTCAATCGCTGTATATTCGGGATGCGCTGTATCTCCTCCAGCACGCTGTCATAGTTCGCGCTCGAATCCGTCAGCGCTTCCTCTGCCGACTCGGATTCTTCGTTTGTTAATCGGCTGAGGACCTGGAAGAAATTGGTTGGGGGAAGCTGTTTGGAATCGCCGGCGATGACGAATTGTTTGGCCCGGCATAGAGCCCCGATCGCGTCTTCGGTAAAAATCTGAGAGGCCTCGTCGAATACGACGGCATCAAAGTCGAGCGACCGCAACGGGATTAACTGGCTGGCCGTAAGAGGGCTCATCATCATACACGGTTTCAACGAGAAAAGAAGTTCCGGAATGCGCTCGAAGAGTCTTCGCACGGGAATGACGTTTCTCTTCTTGTCGGCTTCCGCCAGGAGAATCCGAACCTCTTCTTCCGGCAAACCATCCTTGTTGACGCGCTCCGTGATCCTTCTCGCGATTCGGGAAGGGGTGACGCGAATGCTTTGCCGATCCATCTTTCGGAACTCCTCGATCTGCTCTTCCCTGTACCGGGGAGTAAAATGCCTCAAAACCGGATTCCGCTCCCATTCGTGTTTTATTGATTTCTTATAGAGGGTTTTCAACAGCGTATGGGGCAGCATGTCTGCAGGCACACGAGCGCTCATCGCCAACGCTAAAAACTGGGTGATCGGAGAGCGCCCCTCTTCCGCGATCGCCGTCTCAAAACGAATCCAGGCGGGAATTTGACCGAGATGATTCTTAAGTATCGCGAGATACTTCATTTGAGACATATAGGAAACATCCGCGCCGAAAACCTTTGTCCACACACACGCTTGGGAGTCGAACAACGCGAACAATGCCTGCCCGCGCTCCTTCAGCAACCGCAGGGCTTCGTTGAGCCGGTCTTGATCCCGTCGCGTAAAGATCGTATTAAAAAACACAGTCTGGTTCAGTTTTGCCCAAGGAGGAACGGGTTTCCCCTGCGTATCCGTCGGAAAGCCGACACCTCGTAAAAACTCCGCCGCCTGAAGGACCTCTTCCATTTGGTCGCTAAGCTTGCGCATCTCAGGAAGCTCGGATAGTGTTGCCGCCCCTAATTTCTCTATGTTTTCGAGGCTTTTCGCTTTTACGTTCGGATACTCTTGGATAACCTTTATCTCACCAATCGCGCGCAACAGTTCGGAGAGCGTGGCCATCGGCAACGTCGCCCCATGTTTCAGAAACCCTTCGCCTGCTCTGTAAAAGCTGATCAGAGGCACTAAATCCTGCCTGTATTTTCCGATCGCGCGCAACGCTTCTTGAGCCGTCATCGGCAGGAATGCCGTTCTGAGATCGGCGCCACAAGACTCGCGGATTTCTCCGATTGTTTGGGTGATAGCTTGATGGGCTTGAGCGGCGCAGGATACCTGAGCGGAAAAGGGCGCATCCGTTTTTATTCGCGATAGGATTTCGATTGCGATATATTTTTCTTCTTTCTTTTCTACGTAGGACAGGGTCGACTCAAAACGTTTCAGGAACCTTTCCAAGTACTCCGAAGGGGTCATCGACGCCCCGTCCGGAAGATCGTTCATCGTCGAGAGGATCTTTTGAAGCTCGGGTTCGTGGGTTATCACGAACATGGCTTTCTTCAAGTCTTCTTTCCAGCTCTGCGTCAATTTTCCAGATAACGCGCAGTCCTTTAGGGCTTTCATCGGTTTCGAGAACGCAAAAAATAAGGAATCCATCTTTTGCGTCATCGCGGTCAAATCAAGAGAATAGATTTGCTCCGAATATTTATCGCGAAGAAACGCCCGATAAGACCGGATGGTATCCAAGGTTGGTCGCTGTTTTTCGAGCAGTTCCCGGACTTCCTTCAACTTTTGGGGCTGTAACAGCCAGTTAAGGGAGGGATGGTTGTCGGTTTTCGCCAGGGCGGCCATCACCCGCCAATAGTCCTCAAATTGCGAATAAAGAAGCGTATTCGGATCCGTATTGATCCCGATCAGCAGGGAAGAGACGATCTCGAAAGCGGTTTTCAGGTTTTTTTGAAGCCATTGGGTTTGGAGCGACAGGGATTCCAGCTTTGTCAATAGAAGCCGCCCAAACGCCCCCGCCGAGTTGTCCGCGATCTGTGGCAGGCTCTGCTTAAGGAACTCCGCGTGGAAATGCGTTTTATACTTAGTAAGGGCGCTTTGGTATGATTCCTCTTTATGAATGAGCTCCAGGAGGGTTTTACGCATTTTGTAGAGCGAATCGGTATGCAGCCACTGATCCGGTAAAACACCGACAGTTCGCAGGATGTCGAAGGCAAGCAGCGTTGTTTCCGTATCCCGAAGCGAAGAAGGGGCAAAGGATAGCGCTTTGGAAAGCGGTTGGAGCATCTGATGGACTTCCATGACACTTTGCGCGACCGAAGAAAGCGTTTTTTCGACCGTCTCGCGTATTAAAAACTGGTTATCTTGATACTTCAAACCTCGCCAATACTGCACGGGGCTTTGAATGAGATCATTCCATATTTCGGAGATTTTCTTGAAAAGCGAGGGGAAGCGTTCGTGCCAGGCGCCGGGTTGGTCGGTTGTTCCGGAGAAATCGAACCGGTCGACGAAGTCGATCGTATCCTCAGAAGAGGCTAAAAAACCGAACATTTCGTAAAGGCTTTTCTCTATTCCGGGGATCACGCGGTGTAAAGAATCGGGATAAGCGTCCAACTCTTGTTTCAAAGCTTCCAACTTGTTAAAGTCGAATTCGGCAGCCTTCACCGCCGCCTTCGCGCCGTTCGGGTCGGTTAAACTTTCGTAGGACCGTTTCAATTCTTGAATGACCGTCTTTTTATTGACTTTATGGGAATGCAGCTCCAAGCAAAACCGGTCTAACCCGCATTCCTCCAAGCGTTTTTTTACCACTTCCAGCGCTGCGATCTTTTCGCTGACGAATAGGATTTTTTTCCCACGGGCAATCCATTCACCGATCAGATTCGAGATCGTCTGGCTTTTGCCGGTCCCGGGGGGGCCTTGCAGCACGATATTCTTGCCTTTCAGCGCGGCCTCGATCACCGCCTGCTGCGAACTGTCCGCATCCAAAATTTGCCACCGGTTGCTTTCTTCCTCTTTTTCCGCGAGCAAAGGCCCTTCTTCTTTCGAAGCGCGCGGGTATTCTGGCGCATCGGGCGCGGAGATGCCGGCGAAACCCCTCACGATCGGGTGGTTCAGGTAGTACGCCTCTTCTTGCCGAAGATCATTGTAGAGGACGATCTTATGAAAAGAAAAACAACCGGGACAGATCGTTTTCTCAATCGACCAGTTCCGTTCGGCGAAGAAGCCTTCCAATCTATCAATCGATTGAGAGATATCCTCCCCGGTCTCTATCTCGACCGAATCCGGAAACTTCAGACCGTACAAATCGAACAACTTCGCCTCAAGCGCGGGATTGATCAGCGCGTCATCTTCGGAAAGCATTAATGAGAACGCGTTCTGAGCGGTTTTTCTGGGCGGGAAAAGATCGACCGGAATGAGAAACAGGGGGGAGCGGATCGGGTGTCCCGTTTGCGGGTCGATCCAGTTCAGCAACCCGGCGAACAGATAAAAGACGCGAATGCCACGCTCCAAAAAATCCGTTTTAGCGCGAGACTGCATCCGGCGGAGCAAAAGATCCAACGGTTTCCGGAAAAAGACATTCCGGTTGACCAAAAAGTTCGAGGAACGGGATGCGAGGGCTTGCGCGCGTTCCAGGAGGAAGGAGCGATCGTTTTTCTCCGCATCGGAAAAGGCTTCTTCCTCTCTTTCGGAAAAACTGAAGAAGAGAAGCCGTTTGCGGTTCATGATATCGGACAAGACGGTGGAAAAGTCAGGATATGCGATTTCCAAGGAGCGTTCGGATGGTTTCCAATAGATCAGTTGATTGTTGCGGGACCCATCGATCAAGCGCCTTTTCCATTCTTCGATACGGCGATTCGCAGCAAAAAGGTCGTTTGGCGTGCTGTCCAGTGACATCTTTACCCCCTTCAAAAATGAGAATGCGCGGGCAGAAAAACCAACGCTAATCATACCATATACGGGAGCCCGGTTTTATAAAAAACCAGAAAAATAGCATTTCGTTATATAATCAGACATTAAGATAATATAGAAAGCCTGAGGTGATCTTTCATATGGACGAAACGGAAAAAAACAGTTTAGTGGCGAAAGCGAACGAAATCCGGCAGTTGATTCTGGAGATGATCGGAAAACTTGGAGTGGGCCATATCGGAGGCTCCCTATCTATTGTAGAAGCGCTTACTGTGCTTTACTACAAGCATATGGCCGTCGACCCGAAAAACCCGCTCTGGGAAAAACGGGATCGGTTCGTTTTATCGAAGGGGCATGGGGGTCCGGGGTTGTATGCGGTGTTAGCCGATAAGGGCTATTTCCCGAAAGCGTGGTTGGATACGTTGAACAGGCCGAACACGAACCTCCCCAGCCATTGCGACCGGTTAAAAACCCCCGGAGTCGATATGACCGCCGGGTCTTTGGCGCAAGGGTTTTCCGCCGCCGTGGGTATGGCGTTGGCCGCGCGGATGGACAATCAAGGCGTTCGTGTCTACACGATCATCGGAGATGGGGAAAGCCAAGAGGGTCAGATCTGGGAAGCCGCTATGTTTGCTGGCAATCGGCATCTCGATAATATGATCGCGTTTTTGGACTACAACAATATGCAGATAGACGGGCTCGTTTCGGAGATCAATTCTTTGGAGCCTGTCGCGGAGAAGTGGAGAGCCTTCGGCTGGAACGTCTATGCGGTGGACGGGCACGATGTCGTTTCGATCGACAGCGCGGTTATGCTTGGAAAGCGGTTTAAGGGCAAACCGACGATGATC
>CAZMHO010000126.1:0-7089 GCA_964566085.1 uncultured Thermotogaceae bacterium
GCCTGTAGCGGACTTTCACCGCCAAGTTATCGCCCATGCTGGGCGCACCAAAAAAACCGCCTTTCGGCGGTTATTACCGATTATGCGTTATCACGCGTTTTCTACGCCGATTCTCTGAGCGCGATGATCGGGTTTCCGCGATTTTCGACGGTTTCTCCAGTGATAATGACCTCTTTGACGTTCTGCATGCTGGGCAGTTCGAACATCAGATCCAGCATCACCTGTTCCAAAACGCTTTTTAAAGCGCGCGCTCCGGTACCGTTTTTCATCGCTCTTTTTGCGACGCCGGCTAAGGCTTCTTTCTCGAACTCCAACGTGATATTGTCCAATTGAAGCAGCTTTTGATACTGCTTAATGATCGAATTTTGCGGCTCGGTCATAATCCGAACCAAGTCTTCTTCGTTCAGATCATCCAGAGTGGTGACGATCGGAAACCGTCCGATGAACTCAGGTATCAACCCGTATTGCACGAGGTCGTACGGGGTTACTTTCGCCAATAATTCGCCGATCCGCTCTTCGGACTTTCCTTTCACATCCTTACCGAATCCCATCGCACTGCTCTGGGTTCGGTTACGGATAATTTCTTCCAGATTGTCGAAGGCTCCGCCCGCAATAAAGAGGATATTCGAGGTGTCGATTTTGATGAACTCTTGATAGGGGTGTTTTCTTCCTCCTTGCGGCGGCACATTGGCCGTCGTGCCTTCCAAAATCGTTAACAGCGCTTGCTGGACTCCTTCTCCCGAAACATCGCGGGTGATCGAAACGTTCGGCCCCTTTTTGCTGATTTTGTCAACTTCATCGATATAGATGATGCCTTTCTCGGCTTTCTCGATGTCGTAGTCCGCGGATTGGATCAGCCGAAGCAAGATATTCTCCACATCCTCCCCTACGTATCCGGCTTCCGTCAAGGGGGTGGCATCGGCGATGGCAAAAGGCACGTCTAAAAACTTCGCCAAGGTTCTCGCGATCAAAGTTTTACCGCACCCCGTCGGGCCTAACATCAAGATATTGGACTTTTCAATGTCTTTGTTTTTCGGCGCGCCTGCGGCCACTCTTTTATAGTGATTGTAAACGGCGACAGACACGACTTTTTTCGTTCGGGTTTGTCCGACGATGAACTTGTCCAACTCCAACATAATCTCCGCCGGAGTCGGAATATTGCTGACCAACTCATGGCATTTGATCGTTTGTTCATCCTTCAATGTATCATTGAAGAGCTCGACACATTCATTGCAGATGTAGACATTCGGACCGGCAATGAGCCTCTGGACCTGCGCAGAGGAACGACCGCAAAAAGAACACTTTTTATCTACTTTCACAGAACACATCCCTTCCCGTCTTAAAGCTCTTTTTTCGCGGTGGTTTTCGTGATGATTTTGTCAATAATTCCGTAATCGATCGCTTCTTCAGGGGTCATATACCGATCCCGGTTGGTGTCTTGCGCAATCGATTCAATAGACCTTCCCGTATGCTGATGAATGATCTTGTTGATCTGGTCTTTCGTTCGAAGCAACTCCTTCACTTGGATTTCCACATCAGCGGCAGCCCCTCTCGCGCCGCCCCAGGGCTGGTGAATCATGACGATGGAGTTGGGCAGAGACAACCGTTTCCCCGCCGCCCCCGCCATCAGGAGCAAGGCGCCCATCGAAGCGGCCATTCCGGTGCATATCGTCGAAACGGCAGGCTTAATGCACTGTATCGTGTCATAGATCGCCAAACCCGCTGTCACGGAACCGCCAGGGGAATTGATATAGAGGTTGATATCCTTCTCGGGATCCTGCGCTTCCAAAAAGAGAAGCTGCGCAACCACCAGATTCGCCGAATGGTCGTTGACCTCCCCGCCTAAGATGATAATGCGATCTTTGAGCAAACGCGAATAAATATCGTAGGAACGCTCGTACCTTCCGGTCGTTTCGATAACGATCGGGACAATCTGATTGATAATGCGTTCCTGTTCTTTCTTTTCATCCAAATTATCGTACATGGGGTTCACTCCTCTTCCCGGCGCGCGGTTTCTTCCGATTCTTCCGTCTTCTCTAGCGCTTCTTCGCTACCCTTCTCATCTTTAAACCCTTCGTCCAAAATGGTGACCTGGGTGAGAAGGTAGTCCAGCACCTCTTCGTCCAAAATATTGGACCTGATTTGGTAGCGATACTCGGGATCATTCTTATATTTGGCCAAATACTTCTCGGGATTGTTTTCAAAGGCTTCGGGATTCGAACGGATCATTTGCTGCGCATTTTCGTCGGTAACGCTTATCTTCTGGTCTTTCGCCACTTTATCGATCGACCAGGAGAGCGTCAACATTTCCCGAATTTCGGAACGGAGGTGCTCCAAGTACTCTTCCTCGCTCGGAAAACGGTCTTTCGATTGATCGTATTTTCCGCTATGCTTCATCTCTTCTGTATGCCGCTCCAAATACAGTTGCACCGTTTCAGGAGAAAAATCAACTTTGCTCTTCTCCAACAGCGCGGTTTTGATCTGCTCTTTGGAATTCTTCGCCGCCACGGCGTCAAAATAGGCTTTATTGGATTTGTCCAAGTGTCGATAGAGATCCTCTATGCTCTGGAGGTCTTCGGATACCTCGTGAGCAAAAGCGTCGTTCACTTCCGGAGGGATCAATTGATAGACTTCCTTAACCTGCACCTGATAGGTAAAGGTCAGCTCTTCGCCCGGCGCTTCTTTTGAGTCGAAAGACCGTTGAAAAGCGAAGGAGTCCCCCGCTTTTTTTCCGACCAAATGCGCCACCATCGGCGTTTTGTTCTCGGGTTCCAACAGAAGCGTCTCTTCTTTGCTGGAATACAGCTGCTTTTCTTCGGCGTTCATCACTTGGTAATAGAATACGACCTTGTCTCCGTACGCTGCTTCCGCATCTTTCGGCAATAGGGCGGAATGGTCTTTAAGAATCATCTTAAGGGTTTCTTCCCGCCAGATGGCGATCATTTCTTCAGAAGGGACCGGTTTTTTGACCTCTATCGTTTGATACGCCGGTAACGTGACTTCCGGTTTGCGATAGATGATCACCGGAAAAACCATCGACTTTTCTTCCTGTTTAAAGCCTTCTTCAAAGGAGTAATCGAGGATATTCTCCATTTCCTTCTCGATATCTTCTTGAATTTGTCTGCCGAAATCCTCCATCAAGTGCGCAAGCAGCTCTTTACGGTTAATGGCGCTCTTTACTAGGTTCAACGGCGCTTTTCCTTTTCTAAAGCCAGGTATCTCGAGATTGGTTCTTAAAATTTGATACTCTTTTTCCGTCTGATCTGCGATGTCTTTCTCGGAAAAAATGTACCGATATCGAACGATATCCTGTCGTTCTTCGATCATTTCACGATGCAAAACGTTTCCTCCTTAAGTTATATATGCAATTTCTTGTTATTGACGTAATTATACCATTATTATTATCGTATACTAAAGTAGACAGGCTATCGCATCGTTATGCCCGCCGAAAAAAAAGAGCGAGATGGTTCCCCGCCCTTTTTTTGGAGGCAACGGACGGATTTGAACCGTCGAATAGAGATTTTGCAGACCTCCGCCTTTGACCCCTTGGCTACGTTGCCCAACGATTGTCTATTATATCAGATGGCGCTTTGTAAAGCAAGGGGAGAATGCGAAATCCTTTCCGCGCGTTCTCCCCTGAGTTCAATACAGCAGGCTCTTACGCCGACTCGCCTCTAACGGTTTTCCTTCAACCAATCGATCAACTCTTCCTTGGTGAAAGGTTTCGGATTGAGTTTCGTAAGTGGAGAACGCATCGTTTGTTCTGCGATGCCTTCCAAATCTTTATCCTGCACTCCCAGTGCCCGTAAACGCGTCGGGGCGTTAACGGACGCCATGAGCTCCTCGATTCTTCGTAAAAGGTGTTCGAGTGTCGGCGCATCAAGATAGTTTAACAAACGATCGAGTTTCTCCGGAATCATCGGCGCATTGGTCCGGAGCATGGGTTTCAAGAGAACGGAACAAGCGAATCCATGCTCCAGATGGAAGTCGACAGTCAGCGGATAGCTCAGTGCATGTAAAATCGTCGTGCGCGTTTGGCTAAAGGCAATTCCGGCCATCAAACTACCCAAAGACATCTTCGTTCGGGCCCCGATATCCTCCGGGGTTCGAAAGGCCTGCCATAAATTGTCGAGGACAAGCTTGATCGCCTCCAACGCGACCGGCTCGCTAAACGGAGTCGCGCTCACCGCCCAAAAAGACTCTATCGCGTGGACAAGCGCATCCAGGCCGGTCGCGGCCGTATGCTTTTCCGGAACCGTCACGGTCAATTCCGGATCCACGAAGGCATAGTCGTTCCAATACCACGGAGAAACCATAGACTTCTTGTCATGGCGATGCGGGTCTGAAAAAACCGCTACGTTCGTTACTTCGCTCCCGGTACCTGATGTGGTCGGTATCGCAATCAACTGGGTGCGTCGCTGTGTAAATGCGCGTTCTCCGGAAAGATACGCCCTGATCCCCGATGAGGCCGAAAGGACTTCTTCCCGTTCATCCCGCAAACAGACGATGCCTTTAGCCGCATCCAACGCGCTCCCGCCACCTAATGCGATGACAACTTCGATCTCATTGATGCGGGCCAAGTACCCGCCTCTATCGACGCTCTCGCACGTCGGGTTAGGCTCGATCTCGTCAAATACGATCAGGTCGGCGGGAGTTCCCGCCTCCCGGATCACCTTGTTCAGTATCCCGCTGCGCTTCAGGCCTGTCGTCGCCACCATAACGCGCTTATTCGCGCAAAGTTCTCCGATGTTTTGTGTGACCCCAACGCCAAAGGTGACTTTTGTCGGTAAGAAGAATTGAAAAGGCATATTCTTCACGATCTCAGACTAAACTACCATTTCCGATAGACTTGCGGGTTTTGTATCCCGATCCCCGAACGCTCGGTCATGGTATAGGTGGATGAACCAGGCAGAAACCCGATCGGTGGCGGCACCGCCGCGGAGGCCTTGACCTTCCAGAAACAATGATAGAAGAGGGACCATTCGGTTTCTATGCTATTCGCCGTAGCGTAGTTTTGAACCGTTGTCCACTCCGCCCCTTTCGACCAGGTCGCCAAGCGTTTTAAGAAGTCGCTGGTCCATTCGATATAGGAGTCCGATTGGTCAAAGTCGAACAGAACCGTCCCGTTTGACAACGTCGCTTGGTCCCAATCCGGATAAGCGCCTTGTTCGGCGGAAGTCGATGCGATCAAGAGACCGAGATTGTTAAGTACCGAGCCGGAGGTCCCGTTGAAGTTATCCAGCCAGCTTCCGGCGTGGCAGGTTTCCAAAATCACGGAAAACTTGACTTGACTATACTCGCTGATCAAAGCGCGCAGTTGCGTGGGGGTGTACACATAACCGCCGATGCCGATAGCATCGGTTCCCCCGTGCCCGATCATATACAAAACGATATTGGTGCAGTTTCGGGTGTTGACCAGATAACTGACGGCGTCTTCTATTCGCTGCGCGGGATTCGCCACAACGGACGGGCTTGAAACATTGTACACGTTGGCCGACACGAATAGCGTTTGCATATCGCTTAAAACTTGCGCGTGGATCCCGACAACCTCCGAATACAAGTTTTCTCCGGAGGTGCATCCGTTGACGACGACTGCTCCTTTGATGCGCAGGGAGATCTCGGAAGGGAACCAATTTTTACTCATCGTGATCGGTTTGGACCAAGCCCAAGGATTCCATACGATCGCCCTGAAGTAACTATCGGAAGTGGGGCTATCCATCGCAGGCGGCCTCACTCCGTTGACTGTCGGCCAACCCGTCGTCGCTTCATTGACGAGAATGGTTCCAGCCGTATTGACAACCACAATCCGGCCGGGATGATCGTAGAACCCGCCTGGTTGTTCATCGATAAAAAATAGCCACCCATTTTGGGCAATCGGGTCAATCGCTCTCGAACTAGCCCCGGAAATCGGCGAGTAGGAATCGACGACATCGCCCACATTCACCTGACCTAAAAGCAGACCGAGCATGGGAGTCGCAGGAGGGTTCGGATAGCCGTTTCCGGCCAACCACCCCAAAAAGCGATCGATCGCCATGCTTTCGTTATATACTAAGGAACCGGTACAACCGATGAGGCTAAAGATGAGGGCAATAAAAAGAAGCAGTAAGAAAATGCGCTTTTTCATAGATATTCCTCCTTAATTTTTTAGATAGAAACCCCTGATTTTTCTAAACATAAAAAATAAAGTGGAATAAGATCCGATAATAAATCTTATTGGGATTATAACATAAACTCTTAACACACGCATGGTTAAAAAATCGCTAACGATACCGTTCACGCATATAGGCAGCGGGCAATCGACATGTTAAGCCTACCCGTCCGCGCCGCAAAGTGTCCGATTACGCAAAAAAGCCACCGGCGGGCATTATGATATAATCAGTATACCGTTATCACGATCGGAGGGGATTTGAAAAACACGCTGATATTTTGCGTCGCCTGTGGGTTATTCGGTTGGTATGTGAGTATCACCGCCCTCTTGTGGCTATTTCCGCCCACCATACAGAAGGAACCGTTTTATATCGGGGACTTATTGATCATAGAGAAACCCCTTTTGTCTCGGCTGTTATCCTACGAAGGGCTGTTGGGTGTGAAAGAACTGAAAGACAAAGTGATTGCGAGGCTCGCCCTCCCGAAGTGGTCCGTCGTCTTTTACCGCAACGGGGTGTTTGGCGGGCGCAATGTGTTAAATGGCCAAGTGCCGATGACGGATTCGGATAAAGACGGGTTTCCGGATGAAGCGGAGTTATGGGGAGAAGACGTCGAACGATTTCGCACCTGGTTTGTTTACATCGCCATGCGGCAGAGAATCGAGCTATCTCCCGCGTGGAAGGATCGGGACTGCTCAGGTTTAATACGATTCGCTCTTCAAGAATCGCTGCGAAAGCACGATACCAAATGGTACGAACGCGTACGGATCGCCCCCGCTTCCTTTCCGGATATTCAGGCTTTTCATTATCCGGCGATCCCCACGCTTGGCACGGATATTTACCAGTTAAAGGAAGGGTTTTACAGTTTCGCCAATGCCCGAAACCTGTATTTGTACAACGTCGTCAAAGTCAGCCACTCCTTGGGAAGCGAAGTGAAGCCCGG
>CAZMHO010000127.1:0-7015 GCA_964566085.1 uncultured Thermotogaceae bacterium
GTTAGAAGGCTGTTCGACCCAAACAGCAAAACAACCCCCTCCTCCCTTAGGATTTGATTTACCTCGATTAGCGGACGCAGTATAGTGCAAGCGGTACGAACGAAATATGGTCGGCTGAAAAGTCGACCTTTATTTTTCGGACGCGAAAAAGGAGATCAAAACCTCGACCATCGAACAGATAGAACCCAGAGAAACCCACTCGTTCTTTTTATGCGGGTTATCTCCGGTTGGACCAAAAAGAACCACAGGAGAAAGCAAACGGGGCCCTAAGACGTTCATATCGCAAATACTTAGCATCCCAGTATAGTTGGGGCTTTGGCCCGTCGCTTGCAAGCAAGCTTCGCCTAAGCGGTGGACGAAGGGGTGGGAGCTGTCCGCTATATAGGGTTGATAAACGACGCCATCCGAGAGGCATTCGCTAAAAGTGAGCGAAACGGACGATTGTAACTGTAACGCCTCGATCCTCTCGTAAAACTCCCGTTCGGCAATCGCCAGCGAAGTTCCGGGTATGACGTGACGGTCGAAATCGATCTGACAGAGATCGGGAACGGTGAGCGTTTTTCTTCCGCCTTGAATCCGCAACACACACACGCTCTCCTTACCAAGCAGAACGTGGTCTTTTAAGGGGATATTGGCCGTTTCCAAACAGATACGGGCGGCATCGTTAACGGCATTGATACCGGTTTCGGGCATCGCGCCGTGACCCGGCTTTCCCTTAACCTGAACGCGGTGGTAGTAACGGCCGCGCCCTCCGATCGCGATGGCGGGGAAAGCGGTTGGTCGCCCGGAAAACGGGACTACCGGTTCTCCGATAATGACTCCAAGGCACCCTTCATAAACCCCCGCGCGCCAGGCGTTCAACGTTCCTAAAGAGTACGGCCCCTCCTCATCGGAAACCGCATTGAACCGAAGACCCACGGCCGGTTTCAAATCAAAGCGTTTCATAGTTTCCATCGCAACGATGAATCCGGTGAGGCCGCCTTTCATGTCCAAAGCGCCCAAACCGTAACACCGATCCCCCTCGATACGCAATTGCAAGGGGTTCTGCTCCCAATCGTCCGTTCGTATCACGGTATCGACGTGGCCATTTAGGACGGCAAATCCCTTCTCAAAACTTCCAAAGTCCGCGATCAGATTTTTCCCGGAGAACGGCCGTTCCAGAAGGGTTCGCTCTTCATAGGTTTGAACGGTTGTTCTGAAGGAATGCTTCAATCGGTCTTCCAGATAGCGTATGAGAGGTTCCTCTTCAAAAAACGGGCTCGAGATCGCGACCAAGTCTCTTAGACATGCGATCGCCGAGTTTTTGATAGTATGCTTTTGTTCTGAGGTCAGCATCGGGTACCTCCTGTTGTTCGTAAGAAAGCCGAATACGGCTATTGTTAGCTCTTTTGGCCGGAGGATTATACCATGCGTTCGGGGATGCCCGTCCGAAGCGTTCGACTTTCACGATTGTGTTATAATCCCTTTTACGCGACAGAAACGCGGCTTCCACGTTTATTCTTTGGGACAGGGTTTTTCGCTTCGAGTTTAGGCGCCGTGAACCCGTAACATAAAGTAAGGCGGCGGTTTTAAACGAGCGCGGTTTATTGTGTACGGCAACGGGAGAAAAGGGGTGTCTCATGCGGAAATCAACCGGAATCATTCTTTTCTTGACTGTCTTGTTGGTATTTTTGAATGCCGATCAAATGGTCATGGCGCCGAACATCGGCCTGATAGAGGCGGAATTCGGGGTGAATGACGCGCAGATCGGACTCGTCGCTTCCGTGTTTACGGTTCTCGGAGCGCTCATCAGTTTGGTTTGGGGTTATCTGGCAGACAAGTACAATCGAAAAAACCTTCTCGTCTTTTCGATTTTAGTGGGTGAAATCCCCTGTTTGATGACGGCCTTCGCCGGTTCTTACGGCGCGTTGTTTTTTTGGCGGGCGATGACCGGAATCGGAGTCGGGGCTTCTTTTCCCATCGCTTACTCGTATATCGGTGATATGTTCGAGGGAAAACGGCGTGGGAATATGGTGGCGATTTTATCGATTTCGGTTTCGATCGGTTCGATTGTGGGGATGGTTGTCGGAGGGTTTCTCGGAGAAAGCGCCGGTTGGCGGTTGCCCTTCATACTCGTTTCGGCTCCCAACATCGTGTTGGGGTTAGTGGCCTTTTTTGTCCTGAAGGAACCCCAGAGAGGCGCCTATGAAGAAGGGTTGGGCGATAAAGTCCGTCGGGGATATGTATACAAAAAACGCATCGAACTCAAGGACTATCTTCAACTGTTTAAAATAAAAACAAATCTGTTACTGTTCTTACAAGGAATTCTCGGGACGGTTCCCTGGGGAGCGATCCCCTATTTCCTGGTGGAATTCTTTAAACGGGAGCGGAATTTGGACGCCGGTATGGCGACGATCGTCTTTATTTTCTTCGGGTTGGGGTCCATTGCCGGCATCCTGTTCGGGGGATGGTTGGGACAGAGGCTCTATAACCGAAAGAAATCCCTCGTTCCTCTCTTCTGTGCTGTCACCACGCTGCTGGGTGTCTTTCTGACGGTTTGGGTCTTCGATCATGACGTTTCTGTTCCGGCAGGGCTCCTCATTCTGGTTCTTTTGGGATTCATCGCCGCTTTCTTCGATTCGACCACCGGCCCGTGCGTCAAAACCATGTTGCTCAATGTCAACGAACCTTATCATCGCGGGCGCTTATTCTCGATCTTTAATCTGACGGACTCCTTGGGAACCGGCATTGGAAAGTTCGTCGGCGGTAGCCTTTCGGCGGCGCTTGGCTCTTTAGGAGCCGCTATGAAAGTGTCAGCCTACTTCTGGTTGGGATGCTCCGCGTTCTTGTTTATCCTGATTTATTGCTTCGCTGGAGATGTTCGCCGATTGGACGAGAAGATGAAACGGGAGTCAACCACACTTCAATCGTCTTAGAAAGCGAAAGGCGATTCACGGGTTTGTTCCAATAATTGTTTATGGCGAACGGGGTCAGCGGCGTGTCCCGTTTCGGTATCCCCGGAGTATTCCGCGATGAGGCAGCAACCGCCGATGATAACCGGCAGGCTTCGGTAAGGAAAGTTATAACGAGCTGTGACGGCCACGTGTCTTTCGACGATGCTCTTCGGATATTGGCGGTGATCTCACCAAACAACAGAAACTTCTGAGGAGTTGACGCGCGGTTAGCCCAGTAGAGGCGGTTTAGCGCAAAAGATAGGTGAGAGAAGGCGAGTGTCTTCAAGACAAATCTCCCCGTCATTGAAAACAGCGAGAGGGAAACATAGCTTGAGGACCCCCTGCCTAAGAAAGGGTCTTCGTTTCCCCTCCATCGGCGATGGCGAAAGACAGCGGTCGGCGCGGCTAACTAACTTTCCGTTCTCCGATATGCTATAATCCTCTTTGTAAACAAATCCGATTTTCTCCGAATAGAAGCCAAAAGAATCGAAAGGAAGCCATGCGATTTTTCGCGTTTTTTTTATGCCTATGGATAGCCAATGTTTCCATCAGTTTTGCCGAGCCGCAGGTTCGTTTCGTGGGGGATCTTTCCTATGTTCCTTTCGAGATACTCGAAGAAGACGGGGAGGCAAAAGGCTATTTCGTCGATTTTTGGCGTTTGGCCGGTAAGAAGGCCGGTTTCTCCGTCGTTTACGAGATGGAGAGTTGGAAGGACGCGCTCGAAAGATTCGAAAAGGGAGAGTATGATGCGGTCGGCGGGATATTCTATTCGGAAGACCGGGCTCAAAAGTACCTGTTCACGAAACCTTACTGTGAGATTCCGACCTCGGTTTTCTACCATCAACGCATCGCGTCGATCATTAGCCTTCGGGACCTTCAAAAGTACCGGATCGGTGTGGTTGAACAGGACTATTCGCAAGAGTATTTGCAACGGAACATCGGCAAAGCCGATCTCGTGTTATACCCGACGACGGAGGCTTTGGTCTTGGCCGCTGTGGAAGGGGAGATTAGCGTCTTTCTCTGTGACGAACCGGTCGCTTTGTATTGGCTCAACCTTTTCGCAAAAACGAAAGACTTTAAAATTTCTCCTCCTTTCTATAAGAACTTCGTGTACGCGGCCGTCAAAAAAGACCAACAGGATCTGCTCGATCTGCTGAATCGCGGAATCGACCTGATCACGGAAGCGGAGCAAGCAGTCTTTCAAAACGCTTGGTTCGGATACCCGGAGGCGAATCCGACCCCGTGGGGCGTGATTTCGGGCATTTCCTTAATCGGCCTCGGCGCGCTCATCTCCGTATTTTTCTGGAACTATTTTCTGCGGAGGCGAATCGAAAGGGCGACGCAGACGATTACGGCTCAAAACGAACAATTAGCTCGTCAAAACCGGGTTTTAACGGAAAACGATCAGCAAATCAACGGGGTCAACCAACAACTATTGACCGCGACAGAGAATTTGGAGGACTCCCTCCTGCAGGTAGAAAGCTTAAACTGCACCATGCTTGAGCTGATCGAGATTTCGAAACTATTGTCCGAAGCGGCGCAAGGGAAAGATCAAGCCTTTTTCGAAAAATTGTTGAATACGACTTTGACGGTGATTCCCGATGCCGATTACGGTAGCGTTTCGCTCTTTGACGGAGAGGATTGGCGGTTTGTTTATGCGATCGGCCACGACCTTGAAAACTTGAAAAAGCTGCGACTGAAGAAACGTCAGTTCACCCTGGAGGGAAAGATTTCTGTCGTTGAAGACATCATCGCCGATAACCGGCCCAAGATGAACGCCACCGAGCTCGAAAAACTAGCGCAGTTTACAAAACCGATCGCCCATTCGATTACCATCGGGCTTTTCATCGGGGAATCTCTCGTCGGAGGGATCAGCATCGACATATCCGCCGATTCCGATAAACGGTTTACCGAAAGAGACACCGAAGTCGCGCAAGCATTATCGAACTTGGCCTCGGCCTTTCTTGCGATGCAACGCTATACGATTGCCCAAGGAAAGTTCCAAAAGGACTTATTGATGGGTATGATCAAAATTCTTGAGATCTATGACCCCTACACGAAAGGTCACTCAGAGAATGTAGCCGCCTTATCGGCCCGTTTTGCCGAAGAGCTGGGGTTGTCGCCGGACTTGATTCAGCGGATTTACTGGGCGGGTTTGGTTCACGACATCGGAAAGATCCTTGTATCGATGGAGCTTTTAGGCAAGACGGGGCAATTGACCCAATCAGAGTATGAAATCATACAGAAACACCCCGCATGGGGCGCAGAAGTGTTGCAGAGCTCGGAAGAGTTGAGCGATATCGTCCTATACGTCCGGCATCATCACGAACGGTGGGACGGAAACGGGTACCCGGACAAACTGCAAGGGGAACTTATTCCGTTCGTATCCAGGATTATTACACTAGCGGATTCCTATGACGCGATGATCTCCAATCGTCCGTACCGCAAAAAAAAGACGGTCGAAAGCGCCTTGGAAGACATCCTATTCAACGCGGGCAGGCAGTTCGACCCCTCTTTAGCAAAAGCCTTTTGCGAGATGATCAAAACAGAGCATACGGCGCAGTCGGCCGGCTGAACAAAAAGCGCCGATTACTTGCCCATTCGTACCTTTCGGTTGATTTCGACGAACTTTTCGTCGCCCTCCAGAGACTTGATCCTCAAGGTCTTGGTATTCAAGTCGTGATAGGTGGTGATCTTTCGGATTGTGTTGCTGGGAGAGCGGATGGCCAGCGATTCGGTGATGGCCTTGCCTTTCACGAACCTGACCCCGTTGAGAAAATCCCCCGTCGTTACACCCGTCGCGGCGAACAACACGTGCTCTCCGCCGACAAGATCGTTGGTGTGGTAAATCTTGTCGAAATCCCATCCTTTTTCCGTAAGCGCGTTCTTTTCCTGTTCGGAGGACGGCCATAGTTTGAGCTGCAACTCTCCGCCTAACGTTTTTAGGGCGGCAGCGGCGAGAATGGCTTCCGGAGAACCGCCGATTCCGACGTAAATGTCGGTCTCGCTGTCTGGCGTTGCGGTCGCTAAGGCTCCCGCGATATCTCCGTCAGTGATGAGTTTGATGCGCGCTCCGACAGACCGTATCTCTTTGATCAATCCCTGATGTCGGTCTCGGTTGAGTACGACCACATTCAAATCTCCGATTTTTATGTTCAGGATCGCGGCGGCCACTCTGAGATTCTCTCGGATTGAGGCATTCATATCTAATTGCCCTTTCAGATCGGGGCCTACGGCCAGTTTGTAAGAATAGAAGGTTGGTAACGGGCAGATTTTCCCTTTCTCGGCAACCGCGATCACGGCGATCGCTCCCGGTAACCCGTAAGCCACGAGTCGCGTTCCATCGATCGGATCAACGGCAATATCCATTTCAGGGGCATTCCCCTCCCAACTTCCTACCTCTTCACCGGTATAGAGCATCGGGGCTTCGTCTTTCTCCCCTTCGCCGATCACGACGGTGCCGCGAATGTTGATATAGTCCAGCATCCCTCGCAAAGCATCAACCGCAGCTTTATCGACGGCTTCTTTGTCGCCGAAACCGGTGTACAAACTACTCATCATCGCGGCCGCTTCCGTGACGCGAGTCAGATCCAGAGAAAACTCCGGGTACTTTTCTTTGCTCATCTTCTCTCCTTTCGAACAGCTATAAGATTAGCGTCTACTCGAAAACGATCCCGATATACAGAGGCAAACGATTATGAACCGCCGACGGAAGGAATCACTCGGTTCCGGTCACCGGCAGGAGCGAAACAAACGGGTATCAACCAGCGACTTATGACTTCCAGACCTGATCCTCGAGGGAACGTACTCTTATCTCCATATCTTTCATTTTTAGAGAAAGTTGATGGAAGTCGCCCGCTTTTTCTTTCGACGCTTCCGCCTTTCGCTTTGTTA
This sequence comes from uncultured Thermotogaceae bacterium, assembly GCA_964566085.1. Taxonomy (GTDB): domain Bacteria; phylum Thermotogota; class Thermotogae; order MWEM01; family MWEM01; genus MWEM01. The sequence continues at coordinate 6,828 of CAZMHO010000127.1, forward strand.
GAAAAAGCCATTGGACGCACGTAGATAGAAGCAACCCGATTATGATTCCCCAAAAAACATCCATCGTAATCACCTCGAAGCAATTACCCAATTGTACCACGAACTTGCGGTAAATATACGGATCGCCCTGATCGTGTCGATAAAATGATATAATTCTTTTTGAGGAGCGAAAAATATGAGAATCGAAC
>CAZMHO010000128.1:0-6988 GCA_964566085.1 uncultured Thermotogaceae bacterium
GGCGCAGCCCCAGTTCGCTCTTCAGACACCGGAAGGCCGACTCCACCCGCTGTATGGTCATATAGAACTTTCAAATTTTCTCTGCGGACAGGGTCTTTCTAAGCGCGAACGGATTCAACAGGCGCAAATTGGTATAGATCTTTCCATTGGAGGTTCTTCGGGTATTGCTTTGACGGATGAACATAGGGATAGGCTACCACGAAAACGCAACCGTTACCGATCACACCCTAAACCATTACACGGTTCGGCTACTACACTTCCGAAATCACGTTATCTTCGAAGATTTTCGCGGGTTTTAAAAGAAATTTTCCCTTATTTTGGCCGCTTTTTTCCAAACCGGTCGAAACTTGGGTTAAAGAAGTTGGAATCCGTCCCGACGATCCTGAGAACGACGGTATTGGTGAGTTGTACGCCTATGAGCGTATCGCCGTTATGGAGTGGGCTCATTTGAGTATTCTCCACCAAAACATCTTCCGCATGCCGACGAACTCCTCATCGACTGGGACTTGATCATAGTTGTCCAAATCCATAAAACGATAGAACCCGCTGATACCCTAACCCGCTACACCGATTAGGTTACTGCCTTTTAAAAATGAGGAGGCATCGAAAAATACATACCATGAATCGATACTTGGATTGCGTATACCTTGTTTTCATTGATTCAAAACTTGCGTACGAAGCCGGGCCGTATAACAGTTGCTTAACTTGCGAGCCATAGGCGAGTCAGGTTGACGTAATTGTTAGGTGAGTCCTCTAATTCTCGTTCTTCTCATCAGTTAAAAGCCCATATGCATAAACATCGATGTATTGTGTTCCATCATAATGCGCTTTTCTCTTTATTCCTTCTTTTAAAAATCCTAAACTCTCAAGTATTCTTTGCGAAACACGATTATTGCTATAAACCTCGGCTTCTATTCTTAAACAACCACGTTCTTTCAAACACCTTATGTACCGATTTAGTGCAATTCGTGAATATCCATGGCCTCTTTTCTCGCCTAATCCAAATCGAAGCCACGCTTTCTTTCTTTTACTATCCATCCAATTAATTCTTATATATCCAATACTTAATGAATTATTAAGTATTATAATTTTATAATCTTGGTCGGGATCCTGTATACTAAACTGAATGTCTTGCAATTGTTCTTCAAGGGTCGTTGAATAGTCATCCTCCAGAGCCATCTTTTTTATTAAAGGATCACATTTCCATGTGTAGATAAGTTGAGCGTCTTTTTCTTCAATATCACGTAGTGTAATCATATTACGACTCTCTCCTATTATGCGCGAAGCGTCCGTCTAACATAAGAGGCGTACTCATGAAAAAAGCAAAGGTCGCTCTTCGTGACACCCTCATCTGTGTCGCTTGTTAATTGTTGTTTTATTAATATTATCGAATTTGTCATATCTCCTCCTTGTATATGTTGCTCATATTGGCAGCCTAAACTGAAAATCGGCAGGGCTTCCTACACCCTTACCACCCCGATTAATTCCTGTATTGTTCGCATATTAACCTGATTCAAGAAGAGGGGTGGCGAGATACTGTCAAATGTTGTGGGATAAGCAAAGCCGTGTGTATCCTCCAAAAATCCATTAGGCGACGATATTTTCCATTCGCGCGCCATTATGGTATGGCTTCCCTTCCGGTACAAACGGAACGGCTTTGAGACCTCACAGTTTAGGCCACCCTTTTCCTCTGTCGCTACCCCGCTCAAACACAGGAATGGTATGAATGCTTGAATCTCCCGTTTCAGTGAGTGACATTTTGATGGACGAGCCTTCTTTCTTCTTCCCGAAGCGGTTATGTCTTGTCGATGTATTCGCCTCATTCGTTCTTTAACGCCAGAATGAGTATGGTTCGCGTCACGTGTTTGGCTCCTTATTCTAAAACTGTTGAGGTTTTCAAATCCGTTTAAAATACGTTCTTCACGTTCCTCTTGATCGTTTCCGCCTTTTACTCTTTTCCACAGATTTTGATTATTAATCGTTTCCAGTAGGGGCTCCTTAAGGGTCGCCATGATTTTTTGTTTTAAGGAGATATCCCGTCTGGTTGTCGAAATCCGGATCTTCCGGACGTCCGCAGCTATTGGTAACGAAAAGCCCTCCGGACACAACCGTACCCAAATCGGTGAATGTTTCGCTTAAGCCAGTTCAAAAAACGATTTCATCCTGAAAGAGAGGCGAGAATCGGCATTTGTCGCATCTACAAGCCCTTAAGCGCCTTTTTGACGTTTTCTTTTTCTTCCGGTGTCTTAAACGAGTGGAAATAATCCCCGATTTCAATGCCGAAATCGATAAAGGAGAACCCATCAGCGGTGATCACGTTTTGATCCCGAACGACCTTTTCGCTCGTCCATCCCGCGCTCGGAAAGATCCCTTCCTGAACCTTTTGCGCGATCTCTTCCAAAGTGAAAGAAGCGGTAAACCTTCTTCCGTTCAAAATCCCGGCTTTTCCTAAGTATTGTGGCCCCGCGCAGATGGCGGCGGTTAACTTGCCCTGATCGTTGAACTCTCGGATGAGTCCCATCAGATCGTCGTAGAATTCGATCTTATTGCCGCCTGGTATGATGAGCCCGTCAAAGGCATCGGCGCCCATACGCTTCAGTTCCTGCCACGGCAATGTCGGTTGATAGAGCAAACCGGTTAGCGCTTTAACCGGTTCCATCGATCGCGCAACGCTATCGATCCGATATTCCATAAAACATCCGGTTACGATCGCAACCCCGGAAAGTTCAAAATCCGCCATGCCTTCATAGTAGTAGACTAATAGTCGTTTATTCATACCGTGTTCTCCTTTGTTTTGGCTTAATGTATGGACCCTCTTGGTTCCTAACATAGTCATATTTTATCGTTTGGATATTAGACGCCGATCGCAAGATACCGGAGTTTCTACCCCTCGTTATCGATTCATAGAACGCTTCATCCACGCATTTTGTCCTATCACCGCCCGTTTTTTTGAGGATACACGCGTCAGAAACCGCTACGCTAACTGTCACAGAATCCACTCCTTTATAAGGCCGTTCGACCCAGAATGGCGCGAGGAGAAAATAGCTTTGTTGATTGAAGAATACGGATCTCTCTACGATTTCCAGCTTTATGACGACGATCACGCGATTTCCAGATAAAGCTCTTTTAGCGTTTCGATCCTGACAACAAGGGAAACGGAAAGTTCTGCCGATCTGAGGCGTTATTCCCGATAGGACGAAGGGTTAGTAAACGCCACCGGACGGGACGGGAACAGCGCCATCGAAACCTTGAGTGCCATTCGAGATTCTTACCGAGGAGAGATAATCAAAATACGACACAAACGCGTTTACAATGAAACTGCCGTGGTCAAGGAAACCGAATCCTACACCGAAAACCGCTTAGCAACAACCTTTGAGCTATCAATTCCCGTAGCCGACGCGACAATGCGAAGGGAGCGCGTCGGGGATCCGAACCCGCGCCGACTTAGCCGGTCCTTCCCGAAATGTATTGATCGACATTGATGGCGCTGTAGACCGCACCGACAGAAAAAAAAACTGGGCAAACGTCAGGATATTCTCCTTGGCTGGGGAAATGCCCTCGTGCATCGTTTGATTCAGTGTACCGGAAGTAACGCAAAATCAATTAGAGCAACGCCTCTCTGTGGATAAAATCGGCCTGGAGGTGTAAGAAGGGGATGAAAACTGCGACGGAGAATAAAAGGATCGTACGGACGTATGAGCAAATCGGTACCATACAGGGGACGACGCACGTAGAACCGGCTGCGGGTTGGCGCCCCAACAGGCGAATCTGTACAGCATTCGCTTAACCCGTTTTGCTTCTATTATCACAATTTTGGTCGCGAAGCGAAACAATAAGTCAACAATAGCCATTTCGGATTGAAGCTTTCGTTAGGAAAATAACTTTGAACCATCTCTTTTTAGTTACTATGACACCATTCCTTTGAAAGCAATGAAAATGATATCAAATCTACAAACCCTTTAGATCCCCATTTTTCATATTCACGCAAGATTCCTTCATTAATGAAGCCCAATTTTGTAAGAAGTTTTATTGAACCTTCGTTTTTTTCCATAACAAACGCTTGTATTCTATGTAGATCTAAAACATCTACACCATATGTGATAATCCGTGCGATAGCTTCCGTCATTATTCCTTTTCTCCAAAATTTCCGGTTTAATTCGTACCCGATACAAGCTCTTAAGTGAAGACTATGAAAACCATAATAACCACATGTCCCGATAAGTTGGTTACTTTCTTTCAAACAGATTCCCCACCGTATTAAAACGCGTCGGGTGTAAGCGTTATTCCAAGTTTCAATCTGTTCTGTAGCTTGATTTGCGGATGTAAATGCATCATCATCATAATAGAGTGTTACTTCCTCATCTGATATGACAGCATAAAGGTCATTAGAATCACGAGTATTAAGTTGCCTAAGTAAAAGTCGATCGGTATTTAGAACCGGGAATTCTTTGAAGACTTGCTCAATCATGATACCTCCTAATGTTGAGATCAAATTGGCTACGAAATGACCGAGTTATTGTCAAATGTTGTGGAATAAGAAAAACGGGTGTATCCTTCATAAAGCCATTAAGGAAACGACATTTTCGTTCGCTAACCCTTGTGGTACTGTCTCCCTTCCAGTACAAACGGGATCTCTTTGAATCCTTGCAGTTTGCGCCATTCTTTCTCCACCCGCTGCGATCATTTGAACATCATCACGAGCGTTGTTTTTCCCGTAGCCTTTGTACCTCATCTTTTTTGTCCTGAACCGTATCGCCGATAAGCTCAATTAGTATATTCAATGGAATAATTTAGTCAATGATGATATGTAAACGTCAGAGTATTCACAATATTGGGCTAAAGTCAGGAGCACCGACATTTCGTAATCCCTTTTCCGGAAGCCATCGCGTGGTGAACTATTATTTGCGACCACTCGGTACCAGCGTCCACAATGGCCTTCCGCCACTATCTATCGCCGTAGGAAATACGGGTTCGCGGTTTTGTTTCTCATTCAATGACCTGATTTTCGCCTGCCGACGCATGATTCATCACGAGATTCGACTTTGTTTCTTTCTTGAAGAATCGCGAGAGGGCCTGAGTGACCGGAATCCCCAGCGGCGCGGTAACGATCGAAACGGAGTAGAGGTCGGCAGGCGCCGGAATGCCGGAGGCGGCGATACCCGCAATGATGCTGTTAATGCCGATCAGCAGGTATCCGACCCATCCGATTTCGATCCGCAACAACTGGACTAAGAATACGATCGTCAGCGAGAAAATGCTCGCAATCGTCGGAATCACCATGATCAGCAGTAACGGTAGGGTTCCTTTAACGTTTTCATCCTGAAAGGCCTCTTCCCGTTCACAGACTTCCATCACCGCCGGTAAGGTCGCCAACGTCGACAGGAGCGAGAAGATGATCATCATGGGTTTTTTAATCGCTGACAAGTAGCGAGGCAACGGGATTGGTACCTTCCACAGGCTGACGCCGACGGCGATGAAGAACCATGCAGCTAGCATCAAAGCCTGGCAGATCAACAGTTTGAAAAACGCGATGAACAACCCAGAATTGTCCGTAAAAGCGCTCGCCTGGCTCATCATCAAACAAAAAAGTCCGAAAGGAAGCACGTAGTAGGAGAGCTTAAACAGGGTGAAGAACAGGTCGTTCACAACGGTCAACACGGAAACAACCTGTTCTTTCCGTTTTTCCTCCTGGTAAAGTAAGATAAAGGCGATCAGAATCCCGAAGAAAAGGATCGACAGGGTTCTGTTTTCCACGAAGGCTTTCAAAATGCTGTTTGGGATCATCGTGTTGGGTATCATCCACAACATCGCTCCCGGGGAGGTATCGATCGCAAGAGAAGACTCCGCCGATTGCCGTTGAAGCGTCTCCGCCAAACGCTGTTGACTCTCCAAAGGGAGGCCGGATCCGGGTTGGATGATTAAGCCGATCGCCAGTCCGACGACAGCGCCGATCGAAACAAAAATCACGAGAATTCCCATAAACTTCAGGAAGAACCGCACCCCCCCGATGTTCGACATTAACCGCGTGAAATTGAGAATCACCACGCAGAAGAGGATGGGGATACCAGCCAACAACAGATAGTTGAAGAAAATGTCTCCGAACGGGCTCAAGAATTCCGTAGCATCGGGAAAAGCAAGTCCAGTATACGTTCCCAGCAGGAGCGAGAATAGGACGGTCCATAGATTCAGCAGCCAATGGGGCGGCTTTCCCAATTCCGTTTTCCGGCGCATCCTCCTTTGACTCGCGTACACAACGGCGGCCGAAACACCGCTCAAAACGACCAACAGGATCCCTCGCCAAGGGGCAGATAACGTTCTTTCCGCAATCGTCGACGGTGGTTCCTCTTCCTCGATCGCGTCGAAGCGTTCGATCAACTCTTCCAACTCCTGATTTCGGCTGCTCGAAGAAGCGATATAGCTGTCCAGCCAAAAATACAGAGAGAGATTCTCTTGAGCCACGGCCATGCTGATCAGGTCTTTTCGATCCATTTGTACGTATTGATAGTTCAGAAGGATCTCCGGGTGGAGGGCGAGAAAAAACCTTAACCAGTAGTGAGCGCAATAAAACACATCGATCTCTTTATTTACAAGGAGATTCGAGACCTCTTCCGGCTTTGCTTTCGAGAATCTCGCGCGTGGAAAGGTTTCCACCGCCCAAGCTTCATAGGAAGTGTCCGCTAAGGTGCCGATCCGAAGCGATCTTCGTTGATTCAAGTATTTTGTGATTTCTGCCGGGGTTAGAATTACCTTCTGATTTCGCAAAAATTCCATCAAGGTTTGACTCACCAAAATCCCGTCCGAGTCCATCAGATAGGGTTGTGTGATGAATAGGCGCGCGCTGCGGGAAGGGGTATACGAGTAGTAAGAGATGATCACGTCTGCCACATCTTCTTCCAAATGCTGCGCGAGATCGTTAAAGACGCCCTTTCGGATGAAAACCGGTTGCACCCCCAAAGCCCGCGCGATCTCCGTTCCCATCTCCACATCG
>CAZMHO010000129.1:0-6980 GCA_964566085.1 uncultured Thermotogaceae bacterium
ATCGAAACTTCGACGGTTCGAACCATCGCTTCCGTTTCCTCTCCCGGCGCCCCGGTAGCTTCCAAGGGCCCTTGGTAACGCCCGATCTGCGCCGAACCTTCAAGGAATCCACTCCCTTCGGTTACCGGCGGCTCCGTATTCGGCGGGATTCGGGCTAACGCGTAAGCCAACATTGAAACGCTGCCTAAAACGATCACCGCAACGCCTGTTTTTTTCGCTAACGCCAGCAGCCCTTTCCCGTACTCTCTCCATAATTTGACTGTCGCAAGGATGAACAGCGCCCCAACTCCTACGAAAACCCATTGAAAGAAGCGGGTCAACGCGTCCGGCATCCCTTGGTCCATCACCCATTCCGTCACGACTTCTTGCGTTTTTCCTGCGGAAAGCCCGGCGTTTGGCTCCCCCTCGTTGCGCTGGCTTGAAGCGGTATCGCCCGGTTCTGAAAGGTTTTGCGGTTCAATCGCGCTAACCGATGCCGCGGAAAAGAGAGACAGCGGAGACACCGGCAACAACACAAGAGCGATCAATAAAAGAATCCACGGTTTTTTTAAAACGAAAGAAAGCCAGAGGAGAAAGCAGAAACAACCCCATATCGCGGTGGGTCCTCCGAACACCGTCAACAGAAAAAACCAAGCCAGACAGAAGTAGAACAAGATCTTCGGCGTTTCTTCCCCCTTCCGCATCTGGAAGAGAAGAACACAGACGAAGCCGACCGCGAAGGCAAGCGGAAAGGAAAGGACGCCCATAACATGCGTGAAATAGAGAGATAAAGGGCTGCCGATCAGGATGATCCAACCGGTCTTTTTCGGGAACAGAGCGCTTAGCAAAACCAACCCGAGCGGAATCAGACGGGTGGCATCCCATCCTTCCAAGAGGCCGAAGTAAAAGATCGCCGGCAGGCTGTAAAACAGTTTACGGGACACGATCGATCACCTCTTGCAAGGCATCATTATCCATAAAGAACTTAACGATGATCCGATTTTCCGCTAAAGTTTTTGCGTGTTCCAGCACCTTTGCCGCCTCCGGGTGCGGCATCTCATAGCTTCTCGAACGATGATAGGCGGAAGGCCGGTATCCGTAAGGCATCAGCCATACGATCACTTTCGCGGATCGCGCCCTCAATTTGAGCAGAAGCGGGATTTCTTTTTCCGTCAAGTGCATCGCAATAAACAAAATCGTCTCATCTAAGGATGCGTAAAGAGCCTCGTTCGCCAACACCTCCGCCGTCCGGACCGCCGGGTTTTCAACCCCGTTCGCGAGGACGAGAGATTCAAGGTAAAGAACGAACTCGGTTCCCGGATAGTCCGCCTCCCAAATCTGTTCCCCGATAATGCTGAGCCTAACAGCTGTTCCTGTTTTCTTAAGCTCTTTCAATACACTCCCAGCGCCTTTGACCGCCTGTTCTTCATATTGGCAGCGTAGATGCTTCCACGCATCGTTCACAATGACCCCTTCGGGCATATTCATATCCACGACCAGATGGACTCTCCCCATCGCGGTTGTCTCAAAATCTTTCGTCATCAGCTTTCCGTATCGGGCGGATAGTTTCCAATTCATGCGATTCAGCGGTTCATCGACATATTCCCGCGTGGTCCTCACTTTCGTCGCGTCTTCCAACAACCGATAAGCCGTCTTTCTTCCCGGAAGGAGCTGTCGTAACACTTCCTTCTCAAAGACCACCTCCTCAAAATCAGGAAAAACGAGGATCTCTTCTTCAAAGGGGCAGTTTTTCCAGATACCGAAGAATCCGAAAGGGCCGTCATAGACGATTGTTGCCGATCCAATGCGCTTTTTTCCCCGTGTATCGTATTCCCCGGAGACCTCCTCCACAATCTCCGTTTGAGGATCAAGCCGTATCCGTATCTCTCTTCTGGAAGCATTCGGTAAACCGGTGGACGGGATACAGATCGCTTCGATCGCTTTGCGGGTCACATTGGCGATCCGATAGGTCACGGTCAATCTTTCTCGGACGAATAAGCGCGTCGAGGAGACTGTCCTCCTTACCGTCATCTTTTTCAGGATCGAACGTTTTTCGAGGAGATCGGCCCAAATCATCGCTACCAATGCATCGGCGATCAAAACGTACGGACTCATAAAAAACGGGTTCAACGCCAGGAGGAGGATCGTCAGAACCCAGAGTTTTTTCGTTTCGCAGGTGATCCGTTGCGTCGTGGTTTTACACGCCTCCATCTTCAACAACCACGGTTTTCTCGAGGATTCCTTCCAAGATACTTTCGACGCTTTCCCGCTTGATACGAGACTCGGTGCTTTGTATCACCCGATGGGCCAACGCTGGTTTTACCAGCGCCTTCACATCATCGGGGAGGACGAAAACGCGTCCGTCCATCCGCGCCATTACCATCGACAGCTGCATGAGCGCGAGAGATCCCCTCGGGCTCGCCCCGAGCGCCAGCGACGGATGTTCCCGGGTTCCCTGAACCAGCGTGACGATATAGCGCAGCACCGCTTCGCTGATTCGGACTTTCGGAACCTCGTCGAAAAGTTGTTTCAGCTCTTCTTGGTCGACAACCGGCTGGATATCGGACAAGGGATTGCTGATGCGTCGGTCAAATAGCATCTTTTGTTCGCTCTCGGAGTCCGGGTATCCCATCTTTATCCGGATGAGAAAGCGGTCAAGCTGCGCCTCAGGTAATGTAAACGTGCCTTCGTATTCGATCGGGTTTTGCGTGGCGATCGTAAAAAAATGTTCCGGTAACCGCCAGGTATCCCCGTCTATCGTTACCTGTCGTTCCCCCATGGCTTCAAGCAAGGCGGATTGCGTTCTCGGCGTCGCGCGGTTGATCTCGTCAGCCAACAGAATCTGCGTGAAAACGGGCCCTTTTTTGAAGACAAACTCCTTCTTGGATTTATCGTAAATATTTAAACCCGTAATATCGGAAGGCAGCAAGTCGGGCGTGAACTGTATCCTCCGGGTTTTTAATCCCAAAGTCACCGCTAAAGCGCGTGCCAACATCGTTTTTCCGACGCCCGGAACATCTTCAAGCAACACATGACCGTGGCAAAAAAAGGCCCCCAGCGCCTGACAGATCACCGCTTCTTTTCCGATAATCACCTTCGAAATGTTTTGAACCATCTTTTGTATCTTCTCTTCAAACAACGCCGTTCCCCTCCGCCTTTCGTTGGTTTTCTATATTCCGCTCGTCTTTTCGACGGGTTTTCGTCTTCTTCGACCTCCGACTTTCCCGTCGAAATTCCCCTCCCCGTCGATAAACGTCCCCCTTCGCTAAAATAGCCTTGTATAGAACCGCCTCTTTTACTGTCTCGTTGAGAGGGGCGTAGACTGTTTCGACCGTTTTTTCGACAATCATTCGGTTAGCGAACCGTTTTCGACGACCACGCATTTCTTTTCTTAGCGGGCCTTTGCGTCGTTTTTCGACGGTTTTTCGACGTGTATAATAATCATCTCTAAAAGAATATAGAAAAAGAATAGATACTCTGTTTAGTCTGTCTCTTCTTCTGGGTGAACAGACCGTGCTATAATCGTATCATATTTTTCGGGGAGATGGAAGTGTTGAAAGTCGCCTCCGGTTCGAAGACTCTGCAAGGCTATTTGATAAACTCGTTGAACGGTATGGCTTTGGGATTGTTCTCGTCGCTGATCATCGGATTGATCATCAAACAGATCGGAGATTATGCGCATATCGGACTAATCACCCAGTTTGGCCGATTTGCGCAACTGTTGATGGGTCCGGCGATCGGCGCGGGGGTGGCTTATACCCTTAAAGGCTCTCCGTTGGCCATATTTGCTTCGCTTGTCACCGGCGCCATCGGCGCCGGATCTTTCACTATCAGCGCGACCGGGTTAGTCAACGCGGCGATCGGGGAACCGGTGGGGGCTTACGTGGCGGCGGTATCAGGGATTCTTCTTTCCAGATTCGTGAGTGGAAAAACGAAAGTGGATATTATCCTGGTACCCGCCGTCGTCATTTTTTCAGGAGGGGTGATCGGGATTTGGGTTGCGCCGGTCGTTTCTTCGATGATGAAAGCGATCGGTGGGATGATCAACTGGGCGACCGAGCTGCAACCGATTCCGATGGGGATGATTCTTTCGGTAGCGATGGGAATGATTTTGACGGCGCCGATCAGCAGCGCGGCGCTTGCGATCTCTTTAAACTTGCAGGGGTTAGCGGCAGGAGCTTCTACAATCGGGTGTTGTTGTCAGATGGTGGGATTCGCCGTCGCCAGTCTTCGAGAGAATGGGTTTGGCGGCTTCATTGCCCAAGGACTTGGCACATCGATGCTGCAAATACCGAACATCGTGAGGAATCCAAAGATATGGATCCCGCCAATTTTGTCAAGCGCAATATTAGGTCCGATAGGAATCGCGATATTCGCTATGGAGAACAACAGCATCGGGGCCGGCATGGGCACAAGCGGTCTGGTCGGCCCGCTCGCGACATTCACGGTCATGCTAGAGAAAGAAGATTTCTGGTCGGTAGGGATAAAAGTTCTTCTTTTTCAGTGGGTTTTTCCGATGATTCTAACGTTTCTCTTCTCGGAACGGATGAGAAAGGCCGGCTGGATCAAAGAGGGCGATATGAAATTGTCCTTATAATCGCGTCCGCTGTTTCGCTCTCCTTGAACCGACTACCGCGCTTCGTCCGCGAAAACGGAAACCCCGACGTAAGGCGGAATTCCGGCATAAACATAGAAAACGGTATTTGCCGTAATCGTAAAGGCGTTACCGCCGGATGAAAAATTCAGCCATGCGAGTTGAGAACTATTCCATACCTCGATGACATAACCCGGGAATACTTCGAAAGATACGGGAGCGGAACCATTGAGATACGGACCATGGTCGATATACGCCGCCGGTAGCGAAGAAATCCTCACCCAGATATCGATTCCCGAACCAACGTTATTGTGAACCGTTAACGTGTATCCGGTGGGAGTCGGGGCAATGGAGCATGATATCGCCGAAAACAGGATGCATAAGAGCGAGAAAGCAGAAACCAGAAGAAAACGTCTAACAGTTTTTTTCATAAAATTCCCTCCTTTCAAGCGTTGCGGAACGTAATAAGCAAACGATCTCATCGGGGTAGGTTACTAATTATACTCTTTTTTAAAAATAAAAGGTAATATTGCCCGTCACTTGATTCGCAGGGCAAAGCGGTAAGGATACCCGCCTTTCTATCGGGAGAGGATAAAAATCGGATTGCGAGAGATTGTGACGTTTTTACGAAAGAGCGCATGCGTCTTCGGGTATGATCGCCGATGACAACCACTGCAGAAAACCCGAATAGCCTGTTCAAAGAGCCCGAGAAAGCTCCGGAACGAATATGGAACCCTTGGCACGGGTGCCAAAGAGTCAGCCCCGGGTGCCACCATTGCTATGTTTATCGGATGGACGCCCAGCACGAACGCGTCTCCGGCGCTCCGACCAAAAACAAAACGTTTGACTTGCCCGTGAGAAAAAGAAAAAACGGGACCTATTTCGCGCCCTCGGGAACGCTCTTTTGGACGTGTTTCACTTCGGATTTTCTCTTGGATCGGTGCGATGACTGGCGGTTCGAGGCCTGGCAGATCATTCGAGAGCGCCGGGACTGCCGGTTTTTATTCGTCACAAAACGGATCGACCGCTTTATAGTAAACCTTCCCGACGATTGGAGAGAAGGGTATGATCACGTGACCGTCTGTGTCACGTGTGAAAACCAGGAGACGGCGGACAAACGCCTTCCGGTTTTGAAGCGGCTTCCTATTAAACACAAGATGATCACCAACGAACCGTTGCTTTCGCCGATCGATATGCGGCCTTACCTGGACGAAACGATTGAATTGGTTACGGTGGGGGGCGAGTCCGGTCCCGAGGCGAGAGTTTGCCGCTATGAGTGGGTACTGAACATCCGTGAACAATGTGTGCTAAAAGGTGTTCCATTCGCTTTTCGACAGACCGGCGCCCGATTCGTCAAAGACGGGAGACTCTATCGAATCCCGCGAAAAATCCAGCATGAACAGGCCCGAAAAGCTGGCATCGATTATACCGTAGAACGATAGCATAGGCTCACGGGTGAAGGAAACGTCGTGAGAGCGCTTTGGCGGCAAATAAACGAAAAGTACCGACCACCCGCCGGATTCCGGAAGATTTATTGTACAATTGGGGGCAAGCGACAGAATTAAGAAATAAACGGTAAAGGAGTTTTAGATGAAAACGATAGGCGTCTTCGTCACAGTAGGTATTTTATGTCTCGGCCTGTTATCTTGCGGGTTCCGCGTCATTCCTTCCGGAAAGATCAGAGTTGTCTTAGCCGATGGGAGATCGGCAAGGATAGAAGGCTTCCTGATGGATAACGGAAAGACCCTGTTCTGTCAGGAAGAGGCGTTGGATATCTCCGCGTTGCAACCCGGTAACTATCCGCTGGTTTTGTGGGGTCAAGCGCCGGAATCTCCGGAAGAAGAACACGAATTCCTATGGGCCGGGCCTATCCACTTGACACAGCGAGAGATTTATTCCGGAAAGGTCCTCCGTCCGGAAACGTGGGAACAAGTGGAGATCTCCGTAGAAGAAAGACAGATAGAAGAGGACGGACGGCTATTTTTTGCGCGATTTGTCGACGCGAATCAGACGACGCTTTACGGACCGTTCCCCCTCAATCGGGCGATCGCGGTCTATGCCGAACAGGTGGACGGCGTTGTCGTGCAAGAGGGTACCACACGCACACAGATAACGCAGAGGATTGATTGGGAAAGTCCGACTAAGCGCTATACGGTTAATTACGCGGAAGACGAGATCAGTTATGTGACAGTGGCATTCAACCGTACCCATATCTCTCCGGAGGTTCTGCGCTTCACAGCCCTTCCGACGGAAGAGCGTTTTATCGTTTTCGGAGGAGAGGCGAGCTTTGAAAACGAAACCGGTCTATTCGAACTTTTGTTTGGACAATGGGAGGCTTACCGCTGGGAAGCGTCGTTCACCGAGGAGGGAACGACCTATCATATCCGGTCACGTGAGCCGTTTCGAT
>CAZMHO010000130.1:0-4777 GCA_964566085.1 uncultured Thermotogaceae bacterium
GAAAACGGCTATACAAAGTCGATAGAGAATCAGAGGCGTTCTACCTGCCTCGATGGAGTCATCCGCTCTAGAAGGTGAAAGAATCTGCGGGTTACCGAGGTTCGGATTCGGTTGAGGGTCGAGGATCCGAACAAATCGCGCCATTTTTCCGTCTAATCAATGGGATCGCAAAGAGGACCCAAAAGACATCCGGCCGGATGGTAAATGGACTATTGAACACGGAGCTATAACTGCCGCTGATTTTTGGCGATCTATGTCCAAAAGGAGGTGATCGATTGTTTGACGATAATCGAGGGGAGGGCTTTTTCCCCTAAATAGCATTAGGGCGGGCCGATTTCTGGCCCGCTTTTTCGTTGGCTAAAGAGTGAACCCCGTCAATGAACGCTCTCCAGAGGCAAACAGTGATGGGGCTTTTTTCCGCCGCCGCGCCTTTCACGAAGAAAACGCGGGCAAGCTACCCCGCGTTTTCTTCCAATCCCCTTGCTAAAACCCGATCGTTTTCTTGCTTCTGCGACGTAAAGCGCTGAACTCAACCGCCACTTTGGAAGCTAAGGAGCCGTTGTGAAACAGAAGAGCTTTATTGGCTTTCAAGCTTCTACCTTCGGTCTTTTGAGACAGGCGAGAAAGCAAAAACGGAGTCACCGCTTTCTTTTCAATATGACGGCGCTCGGCCTCCGCCACCGCTTCGAGGATAATGGATTCCAAATCCTCATAAGGGATCGCGTCTTCTATTGGAATCGGGTTGCAAAGCACGATACCCCCAGTTATGCCGGTTTTTAGCCTCGACAATAAAACATTAGCCGCATCGGAGGGGGTTTGAACCGTATGAGCCAGTTTCAAGGGCGACTCTATCGAATAAAACGCGGGAAAGCGGTCCGTCCGATACCCTAAGGTCAATACCCCGTAAGATTCCAAAAGCTCCAAGGTTTTCGGAAGATCCAGGATGGATTTCGCGCCAGCGCAGACCACCATCACCGGGATTCTCCCCAGACTGTAGAGGTCCTGCGAAACGTCCCAGCTCTTTTCTACTCCCCGGTGGACCCCGCCGATTCCGCCTGTGGCAAAGATCGGGATCTTGAAAAAATTCGCGATCCAAGAGGTGGCGCTAACCGTTGTCGCCGCGGAATACGCCATTCCGATCGCGTAATCGAGCTCTCCGACTCCGACCTTCAGAATCGCATGGTTCGTATCCGCGAGGTATTCGATCTCTTTTTGACTGAGACCGACCGTGACGACTCCGTTAATGATGCCGATCGTCGCGGGGATAGAGCCCTCTTTTCGAACAGCTTCCTCCATCTTGAGGGCGGTTTGAATATTTTCCGGGTAGGGCAATCCGTGGCTGATTACGGTCGATTCTAAGGCCACGACAGCTTTCTCGTCCAACAAGGCGCGCTCTACTTCTTCGGATACCTTATAGATTATGTCCTTCATCGTCTATCACCTCACGTTCGATTGTATCATAATCACAAACAAACGACCCGCGCTCGGCGGGCCGTTTGTTTGTGATTCTTAGTGGAGAAAGAAGGCTTGAGGCTGGGCCAGCAACCTCAATTAGATCTTGAAACGTCTGACTTCGGTTCCGACATTTCGAGCGAGTTCATCCAATTGTTGGGCCGAAAGGCTGACCTTCCCCGCTTCATGCGCTTGTGTTTCGACGCCTTTTGCGATTTGTTCGATCTGTTCTTTGATCTCGCTGATGGCTTTCGCGGAAGCATCCATCGCCGATGCCATCTCTTGCGTTGAAGCGCCCTGTTCTTCGGATGTGGCGGTCAGATTATTGACCATTTCGTTAATTTTTTCAACATTGCTCGTAATCATCGAAAATTGTTTGCCGATTTCTTCTCCGGTTTCATTCACTTTTTGTACCAGATCCACCGTCTTGTTGGACGCGGTATCGACTCTTCGCACGCCTTCAGATAGGCCTTTCAGGATCGTAGTGATATTCGAAGTCGCGCTCTTGCTTTCTTCCGCAAGCTTTCGAATCTCATCGGCGACGACGGCAAACCCGCGTCCGGCTTCTCCGGCTCTCGCGGCCTCGATAGCGGCGTTCAAAGCCAGAAGGTTCGTTTGCTCCGATATCGAGGAGATCAGATCGACGATCTCTCCCACTTTTTTTGTTTGGCTTGCCACCTCCGCCGCGATCGCAGACGTTTCGCGTGTTTGCGTATGCGCGTTGCGGATACTTCCGATTGCTTCCTTCACTGCCTGCATTCCGCTTTGTACTGCTTCCGAAGTCGATTGGGATTCCTGCATAATTTCTGTCGCGATTTTCGATACCCCTAAAGCGCTTGCCGCTACCTCTTCCACGCCAGACGTCACCTCTTCGATCGAGGCCGAGACGTTCTGGACGTTATTTTCCACTTTCTGAGCCTGTCGAGCGAGCTCTTGCGAAGCGGTCGTTTGATGTTGCGCGATTTCAGCCAATTGCCTGGAGGAAGCATTCATTTCATCTACGGTCCCATAGATCGAGCCGAAGGCATTTCGAATCGCCACCACCATTTTCGATAGCGCGTTTGTCATTTGACCGACTTCGTCTTTCCGATTGAGGTAGTCATCGGCTTTACTCACCGTGCGCGTCAAGTTCAACTCTCCGAATCGTTTCAGCTCGCTGCCCACTTCCTTAATCGGTTTGGCGACTCCGACGCCGATAAAATAGGATAACAGCGCTACGAGCAGGATTAAGAAGCCAAAGGTGAAGTAAAGGAAGAAGATTGGGCGTTGGCTCTGCTTTTGCAGGTTGGCCAAAGGGATCCCGATGCCTAATGACCAATTGGGCGTTCCGACGATCGGCCGATAGAACATACGGTAACCGGCGCCATCCGGGCGCGTATACTCATAGTCTCCCGCTTCGCCGCGCTGCATGCCGGATCCGATCGGTTGTAACCCCTTGAAGCCAGAAGCGTCCGCCTTTAAAAGGTTCAGTTTCATAACCAAATCCGGATTGTCGCTATGACCGATTATCCAGCCGCTGCCGTCCACAATAAAACAAAACTCGCCTTCTGCATAGTGGATCGTATCCAGCTTCCTCCCCATTTTTTCGAGATTGATGACGGCGGTCAACATACCCACGGTTTCGTTTCGATCCCCCCGTATTGGACAGGCGAAAAAACTCACGGTTTTCCCGCTTTCTTTACCGATTTCACCATTACTCATCGAAAAAGGTTTTCCGAGGAAGAAGATATCTTGATAAGACCCGCGCGCGCTCACATTTCCGATCGCGCCGTTCCAGTTCCAGGAATCTCCCGTGGAGTTTGTAACGTACATGTCCTCGAACAGTCCGTCGCTACTGTCAACCAGCGCCCGAAGATAGGAGCGGTAACCCTCCGGCTTCATCGCTTGAACCGAGCCGGAATTGGCGATATCAAACAGTCGGTGTTGAAGGCCGGCAATCCACTCTTCAACCAATCCCGCCAAAACGGTCGCCGTCTCTCCGGTCTGCTTTTGGATCAAGTCGTCGATCGTCGATCGAGAAACGTGTCCGATCAAGAAACCGCTCACAATCGCCGCAATGACGACAATAGGCACGAAAGCGAAGATTAGCTTCGTCCGGATGGATTTCAATTGCATGGGAAACCTCCTCCTGGATTGAATCGAATCATGTTTACGAAAATTATACAGTAATAATAGAGTTATGTCAATCATTAACCCTTTCGAAAAAGAATCGATCTGCCGACGCTCTGTGCCGATCAGCAGGCAGTTTGAAAACGCTTGACCGGTAAGAGGGGATGCCCTATTCCGTGTGTGCTATGTTTACGATTGACGCCGGTCAGGCGCCGCCTTACGGGTGGCACGATTATTTCGGTGGTTAGGGCGGCTCCTTCGGGGACCATTCTTTTTCCCTCCTCTTTTTGTCTTTACTTTTACGCCCCATTATTAAACCACACCCCCGCAGAGGATATCTGGCAACTTTCAACCGATTGATTAAAAATTCAAAACAGCATTTGAAATCCGACATTGAAAATGCTATTATCGCAATGATAGTCTGCAAGGTCTGACCTTCTGGTTCGGGTTTTTGGAGGGCGGTGACGGAGTCGGCGGCGGAAAACGCGAGAAGATAGAATGAGCCGACGCGATTCGTTAAGTGAGAGAGGCGCAAATGAGGTGATCAGAACACATGCATATAACCAGGCCTTATAACGGCACCCTGACCGCAGAACAATTCCTGTTTTATGAGATAAGAATCGTAGCGAAGCAATTTCTGGAACACAAACCGATTGAGGAAGTTATCGCGAGCGTCAAACGGGATCATTTGTTCCAATACCCGACAGAACGCACGGTATCAAGGGTCGCCCGCGCTTGTTTCAAACGCCTTGTCGCGCTTGATAACGAAAAACTGGTCTACGAGGTGGCAAACGCACCCATTGAAGTAGCAAAGCAAATCAATCTCTATGCGATGATGCGCTATAATCGTCTTGTTCGTGAGTTTATGGAAGGACTCATCGGTGAGAAGTATCGCCAACAGGACTTCTCTTACACGAAGAAGGATATCAACGTATTTTTCTCCCGCTTACAGGAACAGAACGATGACGTAGCATCTTGGAGTGAACAGACGATTGCGAAGTTAAAGACGGTGTTAACGAAGTGCCTTATCGAGACGGAGATGCTCGACAGCGTAAAAGCGGTCACGCTGAACCCCATCTTTATCAGCGCGGAGTTGGAACGCGGTATCCGCGAATACCCCGCTTTTGGTACCAAGTTTCTTCCAACAAGACCGATGAGCTGGTGTTTCGCCAGTGCTACCAGAAGGAAATCGACCACTTCGTTCCGGATATCCACG
>CAZMHO010000130.1:4899-6346 GCA_964566085.1 uncultured Thermotogaceae bacterium
CCCAGGCAGGATACACCCAGGGCACCCAGCAACGCCTGGTGGATAACGGGGCTTTCATCGTTTCTTGACACACCTTGGGCAGGCACGGGGACCTGCCCCTACATTTCCCTTTCGCTTGCGGGAATTTCTCATTCGTGGAATCGCGCATTTGCCAGGTTTTGATCCTTGGGAACGTCACATCCCCCATACGGTGATGGTTTTGCCCTTGTATTCCCGCTTTTGTTGGAAGATTTTCTCTTCCCACGACACGTTGTCCCGGTCGAAGATCACCAGGTGAGCTTGCTGTGCTCCCGTGCTGTCCACGTACTCCGCCGTCTGTTCCAATCCTTTCTGGATGACCGTTTCCAGCGCGTTGCCGTGCTTGAGCTTGCATTCGACCACCACGCGTTGTTCCCCGCTTTGCGGCCCACGGATGTTTAGGTCCGTGCGCATGCGTCCCAACCCGTATTCCCGGTCGATGTGCCCTCCCCCGTTGAGGATGCGTTGCAGGAATGCTTGCAGCAATAGCTGTGGCCCCGCTTCCCGGTACTGGAAGCGTTCCAGCCAGCTTTCGCTGTGTTCCCGGAAGAATTGTTGGAAGGCTGTTAGCAGCTTGTCCAGGTCCAGTTTTCCGTTCGGTTGTATGTACCACGGTGACGGGAATTCGCTTTCCAGGGCGATTTGCGTAACGTGGTTCAGCACACGTGGGATGATTTCGCGGTAGAGGTCGTTGGAGATTCCCATGCCGTTTGCCCTTCGCTTGAGCAGACCAAGGTCCTTGCAATACTCGATGTCGTCCGCAAGAACGTCGTTGGGGATTTGTACCCCGTTGAGCATGGGTTCGATGATGCGCTGTACACGCTCTTCCTTGAGCTTGTCCACCAGCTGGTCCAGGTGCGTATCCCGCCGCAGGATGAGCTCGTTTTTCGCCCGTTCCATCATCGCGGGGGTAACAACGTTGCTCCAATCTTTTCCCTCAGGGTCGTGAAAGGACGCTTGGTACGCCAGCGCGTTCACCAACCATGGCTGGCCCGCGGTGTACTCCCACACCATCTCGAACACGCCTTCCTCGAAGCGCTGCGCCGTTTGCTGGGTGTGTTGGGCGTACAGTTCCCGGATGTCTGCGCGCGTGAAATCTCCCAGCCGCAGCGATTCGGACTTGATGTTGAACGCGCTTCCGCCGGTTATGATTTCCTGGTTTTTCGCCGAGAAGATGCGGTAGTCCCGCACGTCGCGGACACCGCACAGGATGACGGATTGGGGAAAATCCTTCGGCCTTCGATCGTACCCGGAGCGGAGCTGGCGCAGCACCGAAATCAGCGTATCTCCCACCAGGGAATCGATCTCGTCTACCAGCAACACCGTGGGCTTGGTTGACTGCAGTGTCCAAGATGATAGGCCTCCGTTCAGCGCGTTGAACGGCCCTGCAGCGGCAAGGATTTCGCGGTAGTTTCTTTCGAAAAAGTCT
>CAZMHO010000130.1:6356-6975 GCA_964566085.1 uncultured Thermotogaceae bacterium
CTTCGCATGGCAAGGGGAACCTTCTCTCGCGCGGCTTGCGCCACTTCCATGTTCACGTACAAACACCTGTATTTACCCTGGGAATTCAGGAATTCTTGTAATGCCTTAAGCGAAGACGTTTTCCCCGTCTGCCGCGGAGCATGGATCACGAAGTACTTTCTCTGCTCAATCAGACCCAGCACTTCTTGTAGCTTCACCCGCTGCAACGGATCCAGGCAGTAATGCCACTGGCAATCCACCGGCCCCGCGGTGTTGAAAAAGCGTTCCATGCCCATCACCTTCCTTTTCCTTGATTATAGCAGAAGACACCGGGGGATTGTTCAAGGGAAGGCTCGCCGGGCGGAGAATCTTTGCAAGGGCGCATGGCAAGCAAAGAAAATTTCCGAGCACCTTGGATGGCAAGGCCCCCGGGAATCGTGGGATGTTTGGCGGGCATTCTTCCTCCCGCGTAGGATGAACACCGGGACAGTTCATGGACTTCGCAGGCATCCGTAAACACCTGCCCGCTGCCGGAAACCGTGCTGGCGAGGCGCAGCCCCAGGTAGCCGTTGCTGCTGGACGGACGGGGTTGTAAAGTTTTCTGTGTCATTTCATAAGTTTTAGGATACTAACTTCTTCC
>CAZMHO010000131.1:0-2787 GCA_964566085.1 uncultured Thermotogaceae bacterium
TGGCCCAAGCGGTTTGGCAGAATAAAGATCCGATATCTCGAACCGCGTTTCGTTCACAATCCAGTCGTTGTAATGCGGAAAGATTTTTTAGCGGCGCAATACTTTGGATTTGGTTCCCGGCCAGATCGAGTCGGATCAAATGAATGAGCTTTTCTAAGGGGGAGAGATCGACGATTAAATTGCGGCTGAGATAGAGTTCTTGCAGAAGCGTCAGCGCTCTCAACGGAGAAAGATCTCGGATTTCATTGTCCGTTATCCAGAGTCTCGTAAGGTTTATGAGTCCTTCAAGCGGACGGAGATCGGAAATCTGATTTTCACTCGCCCAGAGGAACTCCAAGTTCGTTAATGTTTTCAGTGGAGAGAGATCCTGTACCTGATTTCCCGCAAACCAGAGTTCCTCGAGAAAGACAAGAGACTGAATCCCTTCGAGTGAAGTCAGCCCGCTTTCGGAAGGAATTTCCAGCGCAAAAATGTTGATGGTATCCACAGGGTAGATCGGCCCCTCCGGTTTACCCGTATACCCCCAGGCGGATCGAATCCCCTTTTCGAGAATCGGATCGGGAAAAAGAATCGGTTCTTTCCCTAACTCCTCGGTGGCTGTTAAGAGGTCTTGCCTTTGCGGTTTGGTTTTTATTTCGCATCCACGTTCGATAAGCGTTTGCAAAGCTTCCCGATTGGGAGTGCCGGGGAGAAAACTCAAGTGATTCAGTCGTAGGTCGATCGAGGTTCCGGTACCCAAATAGGAGTTCTTCGCGAGTGGAGTAATATCCTCGATCAGGTTCGTATCCAGGTCGATCAGTTTTAGTTGGGACAACCCTTCGAAGGCGGAAATATCGCGTATGAGGTTGCCCGGACAATACACCTTCTCTAAGCGCGGAAGACCCCGTAAAACCGAGATATCTTCTATTCCGCATTCCCAGAAACCGACTTCCTCCAACTCCGTAAGAAACCGCAAAACCGAGATATCTTGCACGGGATTGTCTCCGAAAAAGACCTCCCGAAGGTGAACCAGATGGCGAAGCGGAGATAGATCGCTGATTTGGTTATCCCAAAACCCGAGTTCCTGAAGGGTTACCAGAGATTGAAGCGGAGATAGATCCGTTACCCGATTGTGGAAAAAATCAAGCTCTATCAGATTGATTAACTGTTGGATTCCTTCAAGGGAAACTAAAAATTCGGAATCAACGACACTCACCGTAGTGATTCCCAGCAGGTCTTCGGCGAAGATAGGACCCGAATCGCGACCGGAAAAGCCTTCCGATTGCCGAATGATCCGCTCTAAAACCGGATCCGAAAAAACGATCTCTCGGGCGGAAACGGCATTTCCTAAAGCCATCGCGCCTGCGATCAGCAAGACCAGGACGAGTAGTATTCTTCGATTCATGTTGCCCTCCCAAATTCGATGATTTCATCGTTTTTCGGGGGAAAGAAGGGAATTCGGACCTTCTATACCCCTGTGATCGTCTTTCTTAACCTTTGAGGCAGCTTCTTCCCGAGAACGGCGACTGCGTACGGGAAGGATAAGCCGAAAAGCATGAGAAGCGCCAATCGCGGGATCATGGGAAATTTCACATTCAGACTCTGTTCGAGGAGTACGAGCCAGTACCACTGAAACGGTAGATGCAACAAGTATATCAGAAAGGAGTGATTTCCGAGCTTACTCAACCAACGGGTCCCCAATACGCAGAGGCGTCTGCCAGGCTTCTGCTCCCGCCGAATCGCTCTTCCGATAAAAACGCCTAAAGAAACCAAGCCAAAGGCGAATCCCGAAAGAGAGAACTGATCGACAACGGTGGTAGTTCCCCATTTACGGATCAACCATAACAGTTCGAGTGAGCTAATGATCCATACGAGCCAAAATAAACCCGAATTCCATTTCTTGTTTACGAAAACCGGCAGGACTTTTGTGATCCCGCAATAAGCGCCAAGATAGAAAGAAAACATCCAAGCCAGCGGATTGGAGTACAGGAAGATACCAATCCAGCCCAAAGGAATTTCTTCGGGGGAAGAAAACCATAATAAACCCGATAACGCCGTTAAAAAAGCGATGTAAGCGATAAAAATCACTTTTAGTGATCTTCTGATGGTGGGAACCGATGATTTCCGAATCCAATAGGTGTACCATTGAAAGAAGATAAACAAAACTAAAAAATAGTACTGCCAGCACAGCGTAAATGTAAACAGGCTCAGAACAACCCGAGGGAGCAGAGGGTGATCCCAGAATAAATAATATGCTTGGAAGGAGAACCAATAAGGTTCGGGGAGTACTGTAATCAGGAGAAAGACCACACTGGCCCAAAATCCGTAAGGAATGAGCAAGCGGAAGGTTCGGCCCCGCAAACTCGAAACGGATAATCGTTTCCGTTTCAACGATTGGCTATAACCGATCAGAAACACAAAGAAGAAAACGCTGGGAGTAGTGAAACGAGCGAGAAAACCGGCAAAGATTTGCTCAGGAACCGAAAGATCGGGAAACAGCAACGCCAAGGAATGGCCGAACACAACCCAAAGGATCGCCCAACCGCGCAAAACGGATTGTGTTTGTACGCTTAACGTATTCGAGTTAAAGAATCTTTTGTCGAGGGAACTCTGATCGGAGTCCATGCTGCCCCCAAAATCGAATAGCAAGGAAATCTTTCGTATTGAAACCATGGGTCCTTCCGGGACTTTCAATTGTAGCATAAATAGCCGCAACCTAACCAAAAAAAAATTTTTGCAAACAGTCGAAACGCTTGCGCAGAACCCCCATCCGGGCATAAACCTTCTTTTCATTTCGAGTGCGGTCGT
>CAZMHO010000131.1:2797-4748 GCA_964566085.1 uncultured Thermotogaceae bacterium
CTTCGGATGCGCGAAAAACGCTGTTTCTTCGTTTCAAGGCTATCTCCTTAAGCATCGGATTAGGAAGCGTACAAACGCGAAAAAAAAGAACCATCGGAAGGCTTCGATTGAGGTGGAAGATTCTGGTGCGGGAAAGACTCTGCTAAACACGATAAAGCATACGAGGAGGTATCGTCGTGAAGAAAATCGGGATTATCATTTGCTCACGCTATCAAAACTGCGGGGGCGGAAAATGTTTCCGCGCTCTGCGGGAACGTGTGGGGGGGTTTAGGATATACCCCGCCGAGGAAGAAGTTCAGATTGTTGGGTTTTCGTATTGCGGGGGGTGTCCGGGAGGGAACGTCGAGTACGTTCCGGAAGAGATGATTAAAAATGGCGCGCAGGTGATCCATCTCGCAACCGGCCTTGTGGTCGGTTATCCCCCTTGTCCAAGGATTAACGCGTTTAAGGAGTTTATCGAGTCGCGTTACGCGACACCGGTTGTGATCGGAACCCATCCCATTCCGAAGAAGTATTTTTCCGAGCATCAGAAGTTATCCTTCTGGGATAAAGCCGGAATGAAGGGGATCGCTCCGGAACTTTTCAAAGATACGGATACAACCATGAAAAATTACGATTGATAGATGAAGCGGCCGTCCGCATTAGTCGGGTCTTGTCCGACGGATCCCGACGTAAAACAAGCCTCTGATTCAAACCCTGGCTGTTCCGAGCGTTTGCGCTAAGCTTTTTACGGTCCGGCGCGGGGTTTTTTTTGTCAATCAAAGAACGGCATGGCCTTATCGGCGTCATTCGTCGATGATCGAAAGCAAGATTTCGACCAGATTTTCGTCGCCCTCGGTGATATTGGATAGAATACTCACGACCATTTTTTCTTCGACGACATACCTCGAATGGAAGCCCACTCCGGCATCTCCGCCGATAAGAAAGAACATGGAATCGTCCAGGCGTTTGTAGATCCCGCATCCATACCCGGCCTTTTCGTTCAACCGTGTATCGGTTCTGAGATACTCTGACAGCAGGTTTCGCGATAAGAGCTTATCGGAGAACACGCTTTCCCAGAAAGCGTTCATGTCGCCGGCTGTTACATACAGCCCTCCATCCGCTCCGCCCCTGATCGGGAGATTGTATATATTCGTCGTTTTCCGATCTTCAAGATAACCAATCGCCGTGTTTTCCGGAAGATCGTTGAACGCGTAAAATCCTGATCTTTTCATTCCTGCAGGGCTCAACACGTTTTCTTGCATAAAATCGCGATATAACTGCCCCGTACATTCTTCGATAATCATTCCCAACAGGACAAACCCGCCGTTTGAGTATGAATACCGTTCGCCCGCCTTAAATTTGGGTGACTTTCCTTGGAATAACGGGTAGTAGTCGCTCGGGGTTTCTAAGTCATACCAGGGGATCTCTACGAAGAAATGATCGAAATCTTGTTCGATTTCCTCATCATAATAATCATACGTGCCGGAAGTGTGAGTTAGCAGATGTCGAATCGTGGCATTCTCATCGATGAACCCCCGAAACTTCGGAGAGAGATTTTTCATCGGAGTATCCAGAGACAGTTGCCCGCGATCGATCAATACCCCGATCCCCACCGCGGTAAATGTTTTCGTTCCGGAGGCGATGCCAAAAAGAGTATCCGGTATATTTGGCTGCCGATTCTTTATATCGCGGTATCCGAAGGCTTTGCAATAGAGAGGACATCCTTCCTTAACGATCGAAACAACCCCGGAAAACCCTTCTGTCTGCGCTGCTTGCTCGATTCTGCCTTGTATCTCTCTCATGAGATTCCCCCGTATCGTTGCCGATTCCGGACGCGACGTTTTGCGACCGGTCGTTTCATCGACTTTTTTAGATTATATCAAATCCCCAGTGCAGAATCCTTAACCCGATTTTCGACCGATTTGGAATAACGGGTAAACATAGGGGAAAACAACTCCGGATACCGCGG
>CAZMHO010000131.1:4758-5548 GCA_964566085.1 uncultured Thermotogaceae bacterium
CTTAGCAAACAATCAGTAACGATTGGCTTTTCGTGGTATCCTAACCCGGAGTAGGCTTGGTATGGAGAAGAACATCGGCAGTTCGGACAAGGGCCGAATTACAAGGGGGGAATACCGCATGAATAAACGAATTTTGGTTTACTTTTACGAAGGTATGGCGGATTTCGAATTTTCTGGAGCCGCGGTGATTTTAGGATGGCTCCTCGACTTTAGGATCGATTCTTTTGCGTTCCGAAATGGACCGGTAAAAGCGTTAACCGGTTTGATGTATCACCCGTCCCTGGATTGGGAAGGGATAAAAGAAACCGGTGTCGACGCTTTCGATGGGATCATCATCCCCGGCGGCACGATCAACGAATTTCCGGAGGCTCTCTTGGAGCTGGTGCGAGCGTTCGACAAACAGGACAAGTTGGTTGCCGCGATTTGCGCTGGGCCGGAGTATCTGGGTAAAGCCGGTATTTTAGAGGGCAGAAGATTTACCGCTTCTTTTACTCAAGAAGAGATGGAGAAACTAATTCAAGCCGGTATTTTTCCGAAAACCGGATGGACCAGCGAAAAAGTGGTGCGGGACAAGAACGTGATCACCGCGGACGGGTTTTCCTTCATCGACTTCGGGGTCGAAATCGGCGATTTTTTTAACGGTTATAAATCTGCGGAGGAAAAAGAGAGCTTAAGGAACGGGTTGAAAGGCTTTTAAAAGCGAAACACACTGGTTCGGGACAATGACCTTTACGTCAACATCGTTTTTTTATTCAGTTGCCGTATCCTCTGGAAAAGATGAGTCCCCTAT
>CAZMHO010000131.1:5799-6642 GCA_964566085.1 uncultured Thermotogaceae bacterium
ACCAGGTCTTCCAGAGGAGTATCTTTTCTGAATAGCCAAACATCATAGTGGGAATCTTCAGAAGTGTATTGATGAACCCTTTTCCCTTCCGAAGCTTTCAAATGAACGCCGATCTCCTCTTCCACTTCCCGTATGGCGGCGGATGCCGAATCCTCCCCTTCGATAGCCGACCCACCGGTGCATTCCCACATATTTGGGTATGGTTTATCAGGATGCCTTTTCGTTACCAAAAACCTTCCGGATGATCTGAGGATCCAAACCTCTACGACGAGATGATAATCCCCTTCTTGAAGAGGGATCCCTCTCACATGCTTTTTGAGAGTTAACTCACGTTTTTTTGTGTAAATGTTCCAAATCTCGGGCAAAGCATTTTCTCCTTATCTTAAAATGCCCGCGCGGTAGAGCCGATCTCAAGCGCGGTGACGCATAAAAAAACGAATTCGGTTTTAAGTATTCGCGCCACTCTTATTCGAACAGTCCTGACAGTTTTCGATATTACCATGTTACGCGGATAAACGCGAATCCGCCGCAACGCCTCCGAATAAACTTTGATGCGAAGTACTCGACTAAACTCGAATTGGGCGATATAATCGTTGCGGTATCGTAACGAGGACCTTCCTTTGTCAAGAGCATAAGATACTCTTCTTATACTTCGCCGATCTCTTTTCTTCCGATACGGACTGACCCGAGAAGATCCGGAACGTCGTCGGTATAAAAGATATCGGCCTTTTACCCCAGAAAACCTTTTCTATAGGCCATTTTATACGCGTCGGCGGCATCACTTTTTCCCAACCGATTTCCGCCACATTCGAAAACTATTTTCTCCAAAAGTCTAAGAACCGC
>CAZMHO010000131.1:6654-6885 GCA_964566085.1 uncultured Thermotogaceae bacterium
GGAGGGAAAATCGATGGGAAATAGAGAAAACGAATGGAAAAATCGGGTTCTTCAAAGTATTCGGGACTACCAAGCGCAATTGACGGGAGGTGAAGATCCGGTCATGAAAACCGCCAAGAATGATTCCCATTACATCAGAAAATTCAAAACCTACGCTGGAGAACCCCCTTACGCCTTTCAAAAGCGCCTGCGGATGGAACGCGGTATTCACCTTCTCCGTAAGACCGGGTT
>CAZMHO010000132.1:0-596 GCA_964566085.1 uncultured Thermotogaceae bacterium
CCCGTCGATGAAAATGCGGACCGCGTCCGAAGCCTACCTCGAAGGAATGAAAACACCGAACCGCCTTTTTGACAAAGATCCCAATGACTCAGTCCGAAGCCTACCTCGAAGGAATGAAAACTCTGCTATGCTCAACGATGCGAGGTACTTATATCCAGTCCGAAGCCTACCTCGAAGGAATGAAAACTATATAACACGTACAACCACCTACACCACCTCCTTGGTCCGAAGCCTACCTCGAAGGAATGAAAACTACTCTTCTTTTTCCGGCATAGTAACGGCAGGTTTCACGTCCGAAGCCTACCTCGAAGGAATGAAAACGGCGTAAAATCTCACGCCTTCTTCTGGGATTTCATAGTCCGAAGCCTACCTCGAAGGAATGAAAACTACAGATCAGCAGTCTTGAGGCCTTTTGACCATTGGTCCGAAGCCTACCTCGAAGGAATGAAAACAGGTAGGCTATGATGACCCGTTAGCTTGTTAACCAGGTCCGAAGCCTACCTCGAAGGAATGAAAACAGGATTTAGGACAACCTGCCTCGAGGCAGGACACGTAGTCCGAAGCCTACCTCGAAGGAATGAAAACCTTCGCGATGC
>CAZMHO010000132.1:606-6790 GCA_964566085.1 uncultured Thermotogaceae bacterium
CCATTCTCTGTAGCTGTCCACGATATCTTCTCGTGGGTCCGAAGCCTACCTCGAAGGAATGAAAACGTTGAGAGCCGGATTCCATGCCTCGGCGCTGCAGTACGGTCCGAAGCCTACCTCGAAGGAATGAAAACAGTCACGGCGATGATTTGGTTTTTGTCATTCCGGATAGGTCCGAAGCCTACCTCGAAGGAATGAAAACATGTATTTTCCACACCGTTTGTTTTTTCCGCTTCGCGTCCGAAGCCTACCTCGAAGGAATGAAAACCGTATGGCGTTGCCCAATTCCGTAACGGGCCTAAAGTCCGAAGCCTACCTCGAAGGAATGAAAACTGTGGAAGACATGTCATTCAGCAACTACATCATGAGGTCCGAAGCCTACCTCGAAGGAATGAAAACAACGAACGCCATCGTCTGTAACTTTTCAAACGCTGGCAGTCCGAAGCCTACCTCGAAGGAATGAAAACTGCCTTTTCTGATGGCATAATGCAAACTCTTGACCAGTCCTGTATTCGCTAATCGAAAATACTACCGGGACGGTAATCGAAAATACTACCACCCTGATATCAGATTAATGGTTTTTTTTCATACTTTCTTTGAACCGATAAGAATCTGCATCGAAGACCAAAATATGACAATGATGAGTCAGTCGGTCCAAGAGTGCTGAGGTTAGGGTTGGGTCATTGAAAACTTCATTCCATTGACTGAATTCAAGATTAGTCGTTAAGATCAGGCTGTTTCGTTCGTATCGTTGAGAAATAAACTGAAATAAAAGTTTTCCTTCTTCGCCCATCGGGATATACCCGAGTTCATCGCAAATGACCAGATCGATCTTGTCCCATTTCTTCAGGACTTTGTGCAACTGGTACTCTTTCTGGCTCAATTGAAGTTCCTGAAGCAAAGCCATCGTTGAAATGAATCGCACGCTGAATCCTTCCAGAATCGCCAGAATACCCAGTGAGCAACTAATATGGGTCTTACCGGTGCCGGGTTTCCCGATACAAACAATGTTCTCCTTGTGGCGAATATACTCGCAGTCAGCGAGTTTCATCACTTTCTGACGCGATAAACCGGGAACTTCTTCAAACCGGAAACTGTCCAAGGTTTTTTTGGCGGGAAACTTCGCTCCTTGAAGGAGTCGATTGCGTTTATTCACCTGACGAATGGAAATCTCCTCTTCCAGACAGGCCAGAAGAAAGAGTTCAGCGTCTTGATTTTGTTCTCTGGCTTCACGGGCAATGGCAGGATATTGACGTGCGAGCCCTGAAAGGCGAAGTACTTTGCAGGCATAAGCGATTTTAGCGTCCAGGGCTTCCTTCATCGGGCGTGCTCCTTTTTCCACAGAGCATCGAATCGGTCGAGCTGAGCGGATGGTATGTGGGTCTGAACCTGTGGAAGCGGTGCTTTGAGGCATTCGAGCACCGCTTCATAACTGAGTTGGCCGATCTTCGTTTCTATGGCCTCTTGAAGGCTTTCCAGACTGTACCCTTTCAATAACAGCAAAAGATTCGCATACTCTCTGTACCAATCCTCCCCTCCTCGATTTTTGAAGATATCTCTGGCTTTCTGAAACGGTTCCGGAAGCTCTCGCACGACCTGAGCGTGTGTAACAGCATGTTTCTTGATGGAAAGAACATCCAGATAGTGCCGAATATCCATTGTGACCCCACCCCGTCCATATCGCCGTGTATGCGAACAAACGCATTGGTCTTTATACAACACATCCAGAGAAAATACGTTTTTACGGATTAATACCAGTTCTCCTACCAGATGGCTGGGTACGCTATACCGATTGCGATCGACAGTAACCAGGGCATAGCGGTTGACTTTCGCGCTGTTCAGAATACCCTGTGTGAAAGACCTGTCGGGTAAAGAACGCAATGCTTTCTTTTCTTCTTCCCACGCTTGCGCCTGTTTCTCGCGTTTTCCAATGCACCAATGCAAAAGTTTCTGATTAAAGATGGGATAGCTGAGCCGGTCTTCGTCAGGAATCATGGCATTCCTACGCGATTCTTTGACCAAGGCTTCCACGCTTCCTTTTTCATTTCCTTTTGCCGGCCTGCAAAAAAGCGTCTCCAACCGGTAATGGGCTCGGAAGCTCCTGAAGGTGTCGGTCAATTCCCGACTGGGTCCATCAAGAACCTTTTTAACCAGAGGCGAAGCGTTGTCATAGAGTATTTCTCCGGGTACCCCTCCAAAAAACGAGAAGGCTTGAAGATGCCCTTCAATGAAGGCTTCTGTTCCGTTCGTCGGAAATGCCATCACAAAAGGAACCCGGCTGTACTTCAGAATCATACAGAAGTAATATATCTTCTGCTTTACCCCATCGATGGTTCCCGCGAATTCTCCAAAATCCACTTGCGCTTGTTCGCCTGGAACAGATGTCAGGAGCATAAAACATTCCCGGGACTTGTTGCGCATAGACCGTACCATCTTGCGGATAATCGACTCGCATCCTGTAAATTTGTATTCCTCTACCAGCCGGTCGTATATCCGCTTGGCTGTGTGTCTCATGTCCGGGGTTTTATCCTTGTCTTCCTCCAACCACCCCGCCACGATCGGACGAACAGAATCGGTTACCGGACTGTGCCTTTCCTGTTTCTGGTGGTATCTCGGTACTTCAGAGTCTTGTAGCATCTTGCGTATCGTTTCTCTCGAATGTCCCGTCAGTTTTGCTATCCGACGAATCGATTCTCCCTGTTTTTGATGCAGTTTTATGATATACTCTTTCTGGACCATCATGAGCATCTCCTTTACCCCGCTTTCTATTGTGATTCATCTCACTCATAGTATACGGGGTTTTTCTTGACTCAGGGTGGTCCATTTTTCGATTACCGTTTCCCGCTTTTTGGCCTTATTTTCGTTTATCGTTTACATACGTCATTCCCTTCGTACGCTTCTCCTTCGAGTCAAGAATCGATCCGATGCCTTCCAATGCAGTTGTACCTGTCAAAGAATGACGTCAATCCGGCTGGCTTATCATACGGTTCTATGAATCGTATATTCACAGTATTTATATTTTAATGTATGTATATATGATATAAGTATTTATAATACTATCCTGCTATTATAAGGTGCGTAGAAGGTTCTATCATTAGGAATATATGGTATAATATCGTTAATATTATAAATAGGGAGGGAACTATGCCGAACACCATTCACCTCAATTTTCCACTGACCCTCGAACAAGTCGAAAAACTTTCTAAAGTAGTCGCGGTAACGACCGCGAGTCGCGAGAAACACGAAGACAACGAACGTATCACGAAGGCAAGTTTTGTCCGCGCCCTCATCGACTTAACCCCGCTGGAAACGGTTGATTATCGTGAGATCAGAACGGAAAGCGATCTGAGAGAACGCTTGTCTACCGCCGCTGGACGGCCTTCTGAGCCACACGTGAAGAGAATTACCGCACCGGATCTCGCGGAAGTGTATAAAAAATTTGCGAATGATGATAACCGCAAATGGGTCGCCGGGGATTTTATCAATAATTTATTCGAGCGCGGGTGGATTGAAGCCGCATCTTCAGAAGAGTTGTGGGCCGAAATCCTCAAAAATACCCGGTGACGCAACAAAATGTAATCTTTTGTTGCGTCGATTTTGGTCCGGAACCGCCGAGTATGCCCGCGATCAAGGAAAAAGGACACCCTTCGTGTTCCTAACCCTTGTCCCGCCCATTTTGTTCAATCGGAAGCGCTGGGGATTTCTGAGAGTAACAAAAAAAGAGGGAACGCCTTCTCTCTTTTTTTATTACCCGTCCCCTTCCAGAGCTAAACAATCCGATTTCCGTCTTAGGATAAAGAGAAAGGAAATGCAGTCAATTATATAAATATAAATATTATAAAATAATTAAATATAATAATATGGTTATGTCTAAATAATATAAATATTATTAAGTAATAAATATAATTATATAATATACTTATTTAACGTATAGTATAATAGTAGTTATTATAATAATTTAAATTATATTATTAGCGGGTATTCGAAGACCAGCTCGTTTACTACCTAAGAATAAAGGAGCGCCGATGATAAAAATATTGGTCGTGGAGGATAACTTGGATTTGAAACGCTTGTTGGAGTTAGAATTGACGCACGCCGGGTACGCCGTATCCGGAGTCGATGACGGATACAAAGCCATCGACGCATTTTATGAGGATGAACCGGATATCGTAATTTTGGATGTGATGTTACCCGATATCGAAGGATTTGATGTGGCTCAGATGATCCGGAAAGATAACACGAGGGTCGGTATTATTATTTTAACGGCCTTAGACCAGAAGAAAGACAAACTAAAAGGCTTCGGGAGCGGCGGGGATGACTATATGACAAAACCGTTCGAGATCGACGAATTGAAAGCGCGTATCCAATCCCTTCTAAGGCGGATGGGGAAACAGTCTCAAGATACGCTGACTTATGAGGGTTTAACGGTAGATACCGATTCGAAAACGGTGACCTATGAAGCCGAAACGATTCCGCTTTCCAAAAGAGAGTATGAACTGCTGCATTTGTTTGTCAAATACCCCGGTAAAGTCTTGTCAAAGGAAGAAATCATCGAGTCGATCTGGGGATACGACTATGAAGGGAATCAAAACATCGTCGAAGTGTATGTCAACTTTCTTCGAAACAAACTCGGAAAACCCGGAAAGTGGCTTCATACCGTTCGAGGATGGGGTTATCGTCTGGAAAAGGAGTCGCGATGACCTTAGCCCACAAAGTATTCCTGCTTTCTTCCGCCCTCTTTTTAGGGATGGGTATCCTGTTTATTTGGACCGCTTTCTTGAATACGAGAAACACGTTATTAGGCGCCGAGCGTCAATCCCTGTTGCCTTTACCCGTAACCGGAAACCGACAAGATGCCGGCGGTAGGGGAGCGGGAGGTCAACAGCTTCTCCGGGATCAGCTCCTATCCTCCGTGTATATCGCCGGTTTAAACGAACTGGGTAAACCGGCGACGATTGTTCAGGACCCCTTCGGGTTAAACCTGGGTGGAAAAGAAGGCTCGTTTGAGGCCCTCGACATCCATTTTATCGGCATTGTCCGCGAACACCAAGGCCAACGCTATCTCGTGGTGAAGGAGATCGAGAGTACTTACGACTCGCTGAATCGTCTCAGCCAAGGTTTTTTAATCTTGGCTATTCTTTTCTCGCTCATCGCCGGCGCTCTATCCTACCTGATCGCTCGATATGCGACTTCCCCTATCTTGAACATCGCCAAAAAAACCGAGGCACTGAGTACGGATAATCTCGCCTATCGGTTTGAAGTCCAAGAAGGCGCAAAAGACGAGATCACGCAGTTGAAGCGCTCGTTCAACGTTATGCTGGAAAAATTGGATCTCGGATTCCGTATCCAGGAACGCTTGACCGCTGACGCTTCCCACGAACTTCGGACGCCGATCTCGACGCTGTTAGGGTACTCACGGATGCTACTGGATTGGGGCCACGAAAAACCGGAAATTGTGAAGGAATCAGCCCAAAAAATCCACCGTACGGCTACCGAGATGAGAAGCTTGATCGAAAGTTTGCTCCTGATGGGAAAGGTGACAAACGAAGAAGCCGAATTCGAAGCCTATGACAGCCGGGCTCTTATGGCCGATGTAGAAAAACGTTTGTTAGATTTGCATCCCGACCGTCTAATCCGTATCGAAAACGAGGGATTTCCAGAGCGGTTTTCCACGGCTCGGGAGCCCTTCATCTTGCTCCTGAAGATATTCGTCGAAAACGGGATTAAGTATTCGGAAGCTGCGACGCCTATTGAGATCTTCTTCGAAGCGGATCGGATACGAATCGTCGACCGAGGGATCGGAATTTCCAAAGAAGACCTGCCTCATATCTTTGACCGTTTTTACCGGGGAACGTCAAAGGATGCGCAGGCTTCGTCGAAGAAGGGCTTCGGTATCGGTCTTTCTATCGCGAAAGCGGTGGCGGAGCGGCTCCAATTGAGGGTCAACGTGGAAAGCAAAATAGGGGCGGGCACTTCGGTGATTCTGCGATGGGGCTAAAGATCGGGTCGCCCGTCTTTTCGACATGTATCGACGAATGCTTGTAGCTCTCCGCAAAGAGGAAGAGAGAAGCTGATGGGAGCGCCTGTGACCGGATGGGGGAACTGCAGCGCCTGGCTTTGAAGGAATAACCGCTTCAAGCCGGCCGCTTTGGCCCACTGGTTTAGCTCGGCGTCCCCGTATAGC
>CAZMHO010000133.1:0-6754 GCA_964566085.1 uncultured Thermotogaceae bacterium
AATTCATTTGACATCTTCGATTATTCACATTAATATAATGACAAATATTGCCTGCTAATCTATTTAAAAGATAGAGACAAACAGGCCCTATGAGATCTGAAAAAGTTGGTCTCCTGAGTAATCAGTTCTACTCACGGAGGCCTTTTTTATTTTTAAGATAAGCCTCCTTGAAGTGATACTCATCATTTTCGGGAGGCTTTTTTATTAAGGCTAAACAGGAAAAAGATTAATGGAGGATGCAATTAAAGCACATGATGAAATAATATTTAGTTTTATTACTGTTGGATCTCGGTCATGTAGACTTGAAAATAAATCGGCAACACTTTCGCACTGTGCCGACTACAGTGTTTCTGAAATCGAAAGAACTATCACTGTGAACCAAAGCGGAAAATGTATTTATTGTGGAAAAGGAGCATATATGGGTGGAAGGTTTTATTAAATGAAATACCGATTTTAATAACAATTAAAAGGAGGATGTAAAGTGAAAAAAATGTATTCTGTGTGTCTTGGCTTAACAACTTTTTTATTTGCATGGATGTGCATTTTGTCTGCGGCATATGCAGGCACAACGCAAGGGACGGTCGTCGGACTACGTGATGCTGGAGAGAATAATTGGGAGTTGGTGATACAAACTGAAAAAGGCAAAAAGATGGGCTTTGAGGTTAGTAGTTATGATGAATATCAACAATGGAATGACAAAAGCAATAAAGGCAAAAAAGTGTCTATTACATGGAGTGAGTCTGGAACAGGAAAATATGTTTTTAAGGTCCTCAATAAAATAGAATATGTTGGAGCAAGTCAATCTAATACAAAATCGAGTAAGGATAAACTAGTTAAAATTATAAAAATTGAAGACTTTTCAGAAACAACTAAAACGATAACTACAGATGATGGAGAATATTATTTAGCTGTATATAACAAAAAATATAAGAGTATTATAAAGAAAATTAAATCAAATGTAGGCAAGAAAATGACTTTGATATTAGACACTGAAGGTGATCACCTTATTTTAGATGTGAAATAATATTAATGGGCAATTCCAAGTTAATATAGATAAAAAATTGAATTATAAACAATATTTTATTAAGAGGAGAATGGAAAATGAATATTAAAAAATGTCGATTAGCTGTAATGTTTTTTATCATTATTTTTACCTTTGGTTGCAGTCTGTTTTCTTCGGGACCGGATGAGAAAACAATTCAAAATGCTCTATTTCGGGGTTATAATCTATCATCTGAAGAATGGACAATGACCGATTTCAAGATTACAAATAAATATACAAAAGAATTAAATAAAGAAACTGTGTATGTTTATGAAACTAAGTTTAAGCTAAAAAGCACTACCTCAGGTAAGTTTTACCAAGATGCATATAAAGATGAAGTTATGATTGGTACCATTGGTTTAGTTAAAAGAGGTAACAGTTGGTACCTGATGAAAGTATAAGAAGGTAATGTGCTTCTTATGGAAAGAAGGCAAGGAAACCATATATACAAACATGAAAATATAAAATAACCTTTTATAAGGCACAATGTATTTTTCAACCCCGTCACAATGGCGGGGTTTTTTTGTGTCTATTATTCACTTCGTAATTTAACAACAATAACGCTATTTGCTTAATGATATTAAATATATGAGCTTGACTTATTCCGGATATTATGGTATAATATTAAGTAGTTAAATATGAATAATAAATGTATTGCAAAGAAAAGATTCTGCTCAATTCTCATCATGTAACTTTCATCACGTTTCGTATCAGTATTTAAAATAGATCCCGGGAAACTCATTTTAAAAAAGTTAATTAAACCAGAAAGCGAGGGCGCAAGAATGAACAACTATATCATTACGAGAGATAAATTTCTGTCGGTAAAAGAAAGGAGCAAGCTTTTACGCTGCTGCAAGAAAGAGGCAAAAGATGATTTATCAGAGCAAAGAATAACCTGGGTCAACCGGTATATGCTTATTCACTTGGCTTTGAACTCTGGTTTAAGAGTTAGTGAAATCGCATCACTGAAAATAAGTGATTTGCATCTTTGCAGTAAAGAAAATTATCTCGTAGTCCATTGTGGCAAGAGGGGGAAGAAAAGAGACGTCTATCTCGATGATGAAATAGTTGTTCATTTGAAAAGTTATATTGAGATTAAGAAACATTGGAAAGAACCAATAGACTTTGATTCACCGCTGTTCGCCGGCAGGGGCGGAAATCACTATACCACAACAGCATTGGAAATAAGCTTCAAGAAAGCCGCAGAGAAGGCCAGACTTCCAAAATATTACTCGATTCACAGTTCACGACATACATATGCAACATTGTTATTGGCTAAGTCAAAGAACATTCGTTTTGTTCAAAAGCAATTAGGCCATGCCAGCATTGCTATGACATCTTTATATGCTGATGTCTTACCGGAAATGAACCAGAACCTAGCCAATGCCATTTTGAAATAGCTATAATTTCTTATCATTACTCAATTTTAATCCCACTAAATTTCAATTATTTATCAAAGCGTAATCGCAGCGGCAGAGGTGCGTCCGCAGATCTACTAATTATCAAAAAGAGAAAGGAGATTTTACAATGAGCGAAAGAGTTACAAAAGTTCAACAGGTGCTGCACAGTATTTTGGAAAAGTTCAAGACGGGAGATATACCCAAGGCCATTGTCTATTCGATGTTTCCGATTAGAGGCACTCCATCGGACAGCTGGTCATACATAAACAGGATGATCATGCTCTTGTCGGGAACCATAGATGCCAGGGGCATAAGACAGTGGAACAAGGCAGGACGATCTGTAAAGCGGGGAGCAAAGGCAATATACATCTTGGTTCCATACTTTGTGAAAAGAAGATGTCTGGAGAATGACGAAAACGAAATATTGAGAGGCTTTATGG
The DNA here is from genome assembly GCA_964566085.1 of uncultured Thermotogaceae bacterium. GTDB lineage: Bacteria > Thermotogota > Thermotogae > MWEM01 > MWEM01 > MWEM01. The sequence goes on from CAZMHO010000133.1 coordinate 2,883, forward strand.
CAAAACCGGTTTTCTGTGTTGAAGATACGGAAGGAGAGCCGCTCGATTATGAAAAGGAAATTCCCTTGCCGGATTTGCCTTTACTGGAAAGGGCAAAAGAATTGGGTGTTACTGTTTCCACTATTTCACCTTGCCCGAAGTTTCTTGGTGTTTATATCTCCGACGCAAAGGAGATTGTCCTTGCCACACCGGAGGAAATTGTCTTTTTCCATGAGCTGTCCCATGCCGCCTATGATCTGTGTATTCACAAATTAAAACCAGGTCAACGATGGGATCAGGAGATTATCGCCGAGCTGTCTGCTCAGGCGCTTTGCCATCTGGTCGGAAAGCAGCCCAACAATAACTTGGGAAACACTTACAAGTATATCGAACGTTATGCTGAGAGCGCAAGGCTCAAACCAATATCGGCATGTCTAAAAGTTATTAATGACGTGGAAACAGTTTTGAACTTCATTTTGAAAGGAGGTGAATCATATGTGGAACAAACCATCGCAAGAGAGGCTTGAACAGATTCCAAAACTTTATGCAACGGAAAACGTACCTCTGAAAGACAAGTTGATTTATCTGCATTTCTTCATCGGCGGCTGCGACTGGTACATTGCCGAATATGATGGCGATGATCTCTTCTGGGGTTACGCTATTCTCAATGATGACCATGAATGTGCGGAATGGGGCTACATTTCTTTCCAGGAGTTAAAAGAAATTAAAATTAAAGGCTGGCTGGAAATTGATTGCGAAACTGAGGAAATATGGAGTGTGAAGAAAGCTTCGGAGATTGAACGAATCAGGAATCTATAAGAAAAGGGAGTTGATAATATGAATAATTATTTAGAAATAAAAGGGAGCAATTACGAAATCGGTTATGCTGCGGGTAAATATTGGGGTAAATATTTTAAACAATGCCGGAAAAGATATAGCCGCCAGAAGGAAAGAAATAAGAGGCAAGTGATCGACAAGTATATCGACTGGCTGTCCTGCTCCTGGAAAAATGAGTTTGCACCACTCCTAAGAAATACCGCACAGTATTTCCCTGAGATAATAAGTGAAATAGCAGGCATGGAAAAAGGTGTCACAGACTCCGGTTTAAAAACGTCATTTGTGAACATATTTAGTCTCTGCCTTGGGGAAACCGGCGATGCCGCCTATCATTGTTCATCCATTGTCGCTAAGACCAAGTATGGTTATGTGATGGGGACTAATGATGAAGATTGTACCGTCGATCCGCTACTATTTGCCAAGGTATATTTGAAAGATGGGAAGTTTTATAAGAAGTTTGTTTCCGTCTCTCATCCTTTTCAGCTTTTTGGCAGTGCGGCCGGCATGAATATGCATATTGCCTTTCAAGGGAATTCCATTGGCTTTTCCACAGAAGTTTATAACAAACTAAAAAGTACATGGAGCTGCCGAATTCCTAAAACAGTTCTATCAAGAAAAATACTTGATCTGCATAGCATTGATGAAATTAAGCAGTTGATCCAATCCTGCCATTGTACTCTGCCGAATCATCATTACATCATTGCTCATGACAGCGCATTCTCCGTGGATGTAATACCTAAACTCGGCAATATAAGTTGTTCTAATGGCAACTCAGTTAAAATCACTAAAATAAAAGACAGGCACTTTCATACAAATCATTTTTTGACCGGGAACTGGTCACAACGACAGTCCGCTCTCCCTGATGAAAAATGGGAATGGTCATGCAATGATGACCTTAAAAATAGTAAAGACAGGTATAAAAAGTTGGCTGACCGGTTAGAAAAGAGGAAAGGTCTATTGGAAATTAAAGACATTAAGGAAATCCTGCTAAGTTTGGCCAAGGAATATAAGAAGTTCACATCGGCCAGCCTATTATTTGAAATGCATGATCGTTTTGCGTTTTGTGAAAGCTTCTTCTATTTTGAGTTACCTTCAAGCAGGTCATTCAACACAAACAAACCCGGGAAGAAAGCTGCGATCATAAAGATACCCGGAACGAACAAAAGAAAAACTATTTCGATTCCTGCGAGGAATAACCTTCCTGCTGTTCGATAAATAAGTCCAGCTCAATACCATTACCAATATAAAAATCAACCAACTAATCGTATTCGACAAGTACATTTTATGGAGGATTGTTCATGGAAAAGCAAAAACCAAAAGTTAAACTTATTGGAAAAGACGGGAATGCATTTTTTATTCTTGGAACTGTCAGAAAGGCACTCGTAAAAAATGGCATGGAGCAGGAAGCCAAAGAGTTTATGGAGAAGGCAACTTCCAGCGATTATGACAACTTACTAAAAGTCGTCATGGACTATGTTGACGTAGAATAATAAGGAGGTCAAAAATCATGTATCAGCCCAAAATAAGCGATGACAACATACGAAGATTATATCAACTGAGAATAAAAGTGCAGAAGCCCATGACGCAGGTACTGGATAAAATACTCGAGGAATATTTTGCATCACATCCGTTTCATGCTAATATGGAACCGGAAAAAAAACTTCAAAAAATCCAATTTTATAACTTAGCCTGTAGCTAATTTTGATCGTGATTCTCATAGACGCAAGCAATATGAATACAGCACATTAAAATCAATACACCTAAGAGGCTATATCATGGCAAGTTTTGAAGCGCACTGTGAACACTGTAAAAAAGAAATGGGTGAAGCCTTTCCAGAAGTTCATTTGTGGCTCGATGCTTTTTTCGGTCAAGAGCCATATGGAACCCGGCACAGGCATTTAAGGCATAATCTCGAAGGAATTGCCGAAGTCAAAAGGAAATGGGGGGACAAGGCCGCGAAAGCTGCCGAAATTCACATAAGACAAGACCTAGAAGGCGAAGGTTGGCCATCGGATGCACCGATACCAGCAGATAGTCAAGCATACAGAAAAGCAGGACTGTGGTAATGATGGTTTGCTTTAATGATAAAACGAATTTATATTAGAATCATGAAAGATAATCAAGACACAGGATTAACTGCTGCCTTAATAACAACGGTATTTTGATGAAAGATCGTTCAAAACATATCTTTATGAGCTTTAGGACACAGTTTTGTATATTGGTTGTTTTTAAAAACGCATCAAATATTCAACATATGTTAATTTTATTATGAACATAAAATAATCGTAAGAAGAGGAAAATGTCATGTCTATTGACGATTTATCGCATTTAAAGACCTTATCCTTTAATGAAGGAATGTTGGACTTTAATATTTGCAAAAAAGGTGGAGAATATCGTATTGGTGACCATCTTTTGTTCTATCCTTCCGTCGACATTTATAAATACTCTGTTAGTGAAACCAAGGAACGTTTCCTGAAGCATATTTTATATGACCTTTACGAATTTACGTTCATGGCCACCGACAAGTATCAACATGACTACGAAGGGGAGGATTTTGACCAATACAAGGATTATTACCATTATTTGATTGAAATTATTCCCGGATTTAAATTGTTTCATTTTAACTGGCTTAAGAAAACCGACGAATATCTGAAAGTAGGCACTCTTTATCATGGTTTTGGCAGGTTAAGTAATTGTGATAATCCCGCCATCGAAAACCACAGTATCGACTCTAGAGCCATAGAACTAATCCGCCGTAAGGGAATATTGGAGAAACTTCAAATAAACCGGCTGTGGCGAGATTGCCATGATTTTATTGCCCCCATTGAAGAAGATGCGAATGTTGACGAGGACGGTAGTCGGGTAATTGCTTATGAGGATATATTGAAAAGTATCGGTTATCCGGAAGACATGGTAAAATTCCGGAAGATAACTTCCAAATACCAGGATGATCAAACAAGCCTGGAATCAACAAGCCAAAACAAGAATTCCGGCGTACTGGTAGAGCGGGTCTGGAAAAACTGGACAGGTGCATAAGTGAGGAAGATGCTCTATAA
>CAZMHO010000134.1:0-6683 GCA_964566085.1 uncultured Thermotogaceae bacterium
CGTTCAAAATGGTAGAATCTTTTTGATATTTGCTATAAAGAAAAGCCATTTCACTATATGAAAACGGAGGTAAGACATGAAAAAGATCCAAGGCGTTATTCCGCCAACCTTAACGACTTTCGATGAGAACGGGAATTTCGATCCTGTCAGAATGAGGGATTTCATACAATTCTTAAAACCGAATGTATCCGGATTTTTTCCGTGCGGCACTTACGGCTCAGGTCCGATGATGGATCTTTCTGAACGGAAAAAAGTTTTGGAGACGGTCATAAGCAATAGCGATGCGGATCATTTTGTCATCGCGCACATCGGTTCGTCGAATCCGGCGGAGGTTCTATCGTTAGCCGAGCATGCAAGAGACGCGGGCGCGGATGCGGTGGCAACCGTGATCCCTTACTACTACGCGATCACTTTCAACATGCAAAACATAAAAGCGTTTTTCCAAAAATTGGTGGCGGTTGCGAAAATCCCGGTATTTATCTATAACAACCAGAAAACCGTCGGCATTCCAGTCACGCTGGAAATGCTTTCAGAGTTAAAGAACGTCGGACTTGCCGGTATTAAAGACAGTTCTTTTGATCTGCTGTTTTTTTATGCGTGTAAATACCATCTGGATCTGAATGAGGTCAAATATATCGTTGGAACGGAAGCATTTATTCTGCCTACGGTTCCTTTAGGAGCTATCGGAACGATTGCCGGCCTCGCGAACGCCTTTCCGGAATATGTTATGAAGCTATACCGCCTGACCATAGAGAAAAAATACGATCAAGCTTTCGAAATGCAAGAGTTGGTCAACAACTTGCGCGAAGTCCAACATCTTGCGCAAAGCATTCCCGCGATCCACGCGATGCTGAAGCTCAGGGGCATCGATTCGGGATTTCCAAAATTTCCTTATTCCTTCGCTTCCGACGCGGTGATGAATAAGATGAAAGAAGCCCTGATTCGTTTAGGAGTAGAACTGTAGGAGGATCGAGAATGAAAGTGATCGGAATGGGCGAGCTCATGGTGCAGCTCAATTCAACGACTAAAGGCCCCTTAAGGTACACGCGGCAGTTTGAGCGGCATGTGGCAGGTAGTGAAGCGAATGTCATCATCGGTATGAAAAAATTGGGGATTGATGGCGCGTTTATCACGGCCGTGGGAGACGACGAATTCGGCATAACGATCCTAAACGCGCTTCGTTCAGAAGGAATCGAGACAAAAACCGTAAAAATCGTCAAAGACTTTCCGACTGGGGTGTATTTCGTTCAGAGAGGATACCCTGTACCAAACAAAGCCGTCGTTTTTTATTATCGTAGAGGATCCGCTTTTTCTGGCTATTCAACGAGGGATCTACCCGAAGAAGCCTTTGCGGACGCGGACCTGTTCCATTTGAGCGGTATCACTCCCGCTTTGTCTGAAAGTTGTAAACACGCATCGCTGAAGGCCACGCGATTAGCGAAAGAAAATCGCGTTCTGGTTTCTTTCGACACGAATATCCGAAAAAAACTCCTCCCCACTTCCGAGTGCGCGCTGACGTGCCTTATGGAATTCATTAAACAGGCCGATTTTTTGATAACGGGGCAAGCGGATATCGATTTTCTGTTTCCGGGCCTTCCTTTCGAGGCGCAGATTGATAGAATAACCTCTTTAGCTGAAACAACGAAATGGATCGTCTTAAAAAAAGGGGCTGCCGGCGCCGGCCTTTTTTTAGACGGTCACTGGTTTCACGTTCCGGGGTTTCAGGTAGACGTTGTCGACGAACTAGGGGCTGGAGATGCCTTTGATGCGGCTTTGTTGTCCTGCTTACTGATCGGTAAAGACATAAAAGAAGCTTTGAAGTGGGCAAATGCAGCCGGGGCGATGACGGTGATGGGAATGGGAGATATCGAGCCTTTGCCTACTTGGAGAGATTTAGAGGAGTTTCTATCCTTTTATACATCCGATCACGAAGGATTGCTGAGGTGAAGCCATGCCGGAGGTATTATGTTATGGAGAGCCGCTAATCGGCTTTTATCCCATTGTTCATTCAAGTACCGAGAATTTTAGTCTTCAAATCGGCGGCGATACTTCGAACGTGGCGCTGGCTATATCGAAATTAGGGCATTCTGCGGGTTGCATTGCCAAGATCGGGAAGGACGTTTTCGGGGATATGATCGCCGGTGCCTGGAAAGAAGCCGGTGTGAATACCGACAACGTGCTCTATGACCCAATAAGATCAACGGGAGTTTATTTTGCGCTTTTCAACGACGTCGGAAAACATCGATTTGTTTACAAAAGAGCCGATGCGCCGGCGGCTTTCTATACTTCGACAGAGGCAGAAAAGGTTTCGCTGACGGGAACGAAAATCTTCCATACAAGCGGGATTTCTCAAGGGATTAGCCGGTGCGCTTTGGAAGCGTCGTACTCATTTATGCGAACATGCAAAGAGCGCGGGATCAAAGTTTCCTATGATGTGAATTATCGGCCCGCCCTTTGGGATATCGACCATTTTCGCGCGATTGCCTGGCATACGATCCGAGAATTCGCCGATTATGTAACGTTGAATATCGATGAAGCTGACGCCTTGGGATTGAAAGGAGACGAAGAAGGGATCACCCGCAATTTGGTTGATCAAGGTCCGGAAATCGTCGCGTTAAAACTCGGGGAAGAAGGCGGGGTTTTAAGCACCCGAACAGAATCGCTCAAAAGCAAAGGCTACAAAATCCCGGTAGCGGATACGGTAGGCGCCGGTGATGGCTTTACGGCCGCGGTTTTGGTGGGAGTTCTCGAATCGCTGCCGATAAAGAAGACACTCAATTTGGCGAACGCAGTCGCGGCCATGATTTGCAGGCATGCCGGCTCCACCGCGGGTCAACCGCGGAGAGAAGACGTGGAAAGTTTTTTAGGGGAAAATGAAGAAGCCATTTCATCGTAAACCCTATCATAGGAGGTATGAAGCATGAAAAAAAGTATCATTCTACTTTTGGTTGTTTCTCTGCTTTCACTAACTGTATTTGCCGCTTACCCAGTCAAGACAGTTGAGATCGTATGCCCTTGGGGAGCTGGCGGTGGCACCGACAGATTAGCGCGTTTCTTCGCGGATCAGCTTCAAAAAGGATTGGGAGAACCTTTTGTCGTTGTTAACAAAACCGGCGGCGGCGGAGCCGTCGGCCATTCTGCCGGAGCGTTCGCGCGCCCGGACGGGTATACCGTTACGTTGGTGACGCTTGAGATCTCGTTGATGCATTGGATGGGATTAACCACTTTGAATGTCGATAATTTCGACTATGTGATTCAGCTCAACCAAGACGCTTCCTCCGTATTGGTGAAAGCAGACGCGCCTTGGCAAACGGTTGAGGAATTACTCGAAGAAATACGGAAGAACCCGGGAAAGATAAAATTCTCCGGATCGTCCGCCGGTTCCATTTGGGATTTGGCGAGGATCGGTATGTTCAATGCGGTTGGAATCGCTCCGGATGCCGTTATTTGGGTTCCGACAACAGGCGCGGCCCCCTCGATCGTAGAACTGCTCGGCGGGCATGTTGAAGTCATCACTTGCAGCTTGCCGGAAGCTTCCGCGCAAGTAGAAGCGGGGCAACTTCGCGCGTTGGCAGTTATGGCGAACCAACGGCTTCCTCAATATCCAAATGTCCCTACGTTGAAGGAACAAGGAATCAATTGGTCCGCCGGAACGTGGCGGGGGCTATCGGTACCGAAGAATACTCCCAAAGAAGTAATACAGACCCTTTACGACGCGTCCCTAAAAATCGCGCAATCGGATGCTTTTAAAGAATTTATGAGCAAAACCGGATTCGGAATCGAACTTCGCGGACCTGAAGAATTCTACAAATTCGCCAAAGAACAGGACACGACGTGGCAAGCCATCCTGAAACTCGGAGGATACACGAAATAGAGTGATGATAGGGGCGTTTGATCGATGCTTTCAGACGCCCTTGTTTCATTATCGGAGGTGGGTTATGGCAAAAAAGCTCGATTTTTGGTTCGGAATCGTTTTGATGGGGTTTTCGATATTTGTATGGTCGGTTGCGTCCGGTTTTCCCAAGTATATTGTCAGTGGGAAACAGCTTCCGGGTCCGAATTTCTTTCCGATCCTATTAGGCGTCATCGTATTTATTTTCGGATTCTATGAAGTGGCCGTTTGCTTCTGGCAATCGCTTAAAAAAAGGACGCCAAAAACGACAGAAAGCCCAAACCGTTCGGTATCAATATTCCGATTTTTTACGGAGTGGGGTAATGCGAATCTTATCCTATTTGTGGTGGGAATCGCTTTATACGTGCCTTTTATCCAATGGATCGGTTTCGGTATCGGCACATTCATTTTCTCAACTTTGTTGATGGTTCGGTTAAAAGCGGGGTGGGTCAAGTCGATCGCCATCTCCGCGATCGTTGCTGATTATGTTGGTGTTTGAGAAGTTTTTTAGGATTCCGCTTGCCCCAGGCCTCTTCAATCTTACGTTCGCTTAGGAGAAAAGCATGTCAATCATAGAGATATTCCATCCTTCCGTGCTGTTCCCCTGGTTGCTTGCGATGGTTTTCGGGATATTTGTCGGCGCGACGCCTGGATTGACGGCTACCATGGCTGTCGCTCTCTTAGTGCCTCTCAGCTATTATATGAGTCCCCTGGCGGGATTAGCGATGATATTGGGCGTCAGTTTCACCTCGATCTTCGCGGGAGACATCACGGCAACCTATTTGCGTATCCCGGGCACTCCCGCTTCCGGAGCCGCGGTCCTTGACGGTTTCGAAATGACGAAGAAAGGTAAAGGCGGGCTAGCGCTGACGCTTGACCTAATGGGCTCCGCGATAGGAGGATTAGTCGGAGTCGCGCTGTTAGTTATGCTTTCGCCGCCTTTAGCAACCTTTGCTTTAAGTTTCACGAATTTCGAGTATTTTTGGCTCGGCATCTTCGGATTGAGCATGGCCGCCGTTTTAAGTAAAGGAAATTCGGTCCGGGGCTTTATCTCTGCGGTTATGGGAATGATGGTGTCGACCGTCGGCATTGATATCACAACGGGTTACCCGCGGTTTACCTTCAATAATATAGAACTGATGGGCGGTATCGGGTTCATTCCCGCGATGATTGGATTGTTCGGGATTTCGGAGGTTTTGAAGCAGCTGAAAAGCAAAGAAAGCCTCTCAGCTCCGAGCATCAAAGAAAAAGTGAAAGTTTCGATCATCGAAACGCTGCCCTATCTCTGGAAACATAAATGGATAGTCCTACGCTCTTCTTTGATCGGAACCTTGATCGGCGCGTTGCCCGGCGCGGGGGCGGACATCGCCGCCTGGGTGTCTTACGGCGTCGCGAAAAAGACCTATCGCGGAAAGGAAGAGTTCGGAACGGGACTCGTCGAAGGCGTGTTGGCGCCGACCTGCGCTAATAATGCCGCGTTGGGAGGAACTTGGATACCCGCTCTCGTCTTCGGTGTTCCAGGGGACAGTATCACCGCTATCGTGTTGGGAGCCATGCTGATGTACGGTTTGAAACCGGGGCCGCTCATTTTCGAGCAAAGCCGGGAACTTCTAAATGGTATCTTCTCGGTGGCTTTTTTCTCTCAGATATTCCTTGTTTTTATCGGCTTCTTGGGAATAAAAGCCTTTAGCAAGATCCTTACCCTGCCGCGAAACGTCGTTTTCGTTGTCGTGATTCTGTTCTCTATGATCGGGTCTTACGCCATTCGAAACAGCTATTTTGACATCTACATCATGCTGTTTTTCGGCATCATCGGTTTCGTTTTCGAAAAACTGAGCGTCCCGTTGGCGCCGATGATTCTGGGAATCATTCTCGGACCTATGGTCGAAGATAATTTAAGGGTTGGCCTGATCAAAACGGGAGGAGACATCCTGCCCTTTTTAACCCGCCCAATTAGCGCGACTTTGTTCGGGTTGATAATCTTAACGTTTTTTGGAGGCACTCTGTGGAAACTCGCAAAAAAGCTATTCAAATCAAAAGCGCTGCCGCCAAGCCCTTAGAAGCACTTCCGACTTTCCAAGAAGAAGGGTTTTCGATCCGCCTCGTTCGCATCCCGGCGCACTTCGAAGGGATTCCGGAAGCCCATGAGCTATTCCACGATATCTATGTCGTTTTCGATGGAGTTGCTGACGTGATCACTTCATCCGAGTTGGGCGATGGTGTTGAGGAATCGAAAGGAGAATGGAGAGGGGGTATCATGTCGGGAATACATCACCACAATGTGGAAAAAGGAGACATTATGATTATCCCCGCCGGTGTGCCTCATGCTGTCAACGTACAGAACGCGGATGTTTTTCAAGCGGTTATTAAAATTCGGGTGAAAGATGGGGAAAACGGTGGAAGCTGTTAAAAAATCTCTGGAGATTCTTCTCCATATTGTGAACAGCTCGATTCCATTAGGCGTATCGGATATTGCGAAAGATATGGAAATGAGCGTATCGAACGTTTTCAAACACCTGAAAACGCTAAAAGAATATGGACTTATCCTGCAAAACGAAGAGAAGCGGTACTTACCGGGTTATCGCTTGATCGATCTCGGAAGCATCGCCTTAAAACGGTTTAATTTAAGGGAAGTCGCTCATCCGAACCTCGTAAAACTGATGCTTCAAACCGATCAAACGGTCCATCTGGTGATAAAAGAGGGGAATGAGGGGGTTTACATCGAAAAGCTCGAAAGCGCCCGAAGCCTGCCCATGCTTTCCAGGTTGGGTATGCGTATGCCCCTTTTTTC
>CAZMHO010000135.1:0-6598 GCA_964566085.1 uncultured Thermotogaceae bacterium
GCATCGTGAACATCGCTTTCACCCGCTTTTTATCCGTTTGAAAGATTATAGCATACCGAGGCATATGAAGCGCCGCCGGTGTTTTCCTCAAGTCGAGCCATAAACCATTACACCCGCTTTTGGTAATTCGGTAATCGTAACTCAAACAACCTAAGGGTCTCTAGCAAATCCGATTTCTTCTTTACTTATCGAGTTGTCACTCTTTTCATTTTATAATTGGGTAGACGATAGATTCTGATTTCCGCACTCGATCCATAAACGACTTTAGTATGACATATTCCTTTTCGAAATCCAATGTTCTTTTTTAATTTTCTGGAGAAAAATTGTATTCTACTGTGTTTGGCAATGTATAGACCCAGTATCCAGAAAAAACAAAAGTCCAGCGCCTGAGCGAATCCACCTCACGTACCTAACAGGTAAAATAAATAATCCTTAATCGATGAATGCTCCAAGCGATAATTGGGTCCTTAATAGACGATCAGATGGCTGTGAGTGTGTTCGCTTTCGGGTCAACGAAAGACCCTTCGAGGCCTTTGCCATCTTCACCGAAAATAATGAAGCGAAGAAATTCCGCTTTGTCATCATCAATTCTACCACCCGACGGAATGCTCTCCGCTGCTTACTCCGTACTCCGGCAATTTTTAGGGGATGAATTTGTGTATGAGACATTCCTGAAAATTACTCTGTCGATATCGTATCCCAGTAAACCCATTTCACTCATACCTTGTGTGAAAAGCAAACGGGCGCATCAATCCTCTCCAACCGGCCTTTTTTACTTAAAGCTCTACATGTGGTTTGAAACCCCGGGAAAAAGCGTCCGTGTCGGCGATACCCCCGAGAAGCGAATAATCGTTCGCTGTCTCCTCGTTGCCACGTCTTCCTCGTTATGAATCAACCGGAATTCGGGTTTATACGCGTTCTTATCTTTTTCGTACTAACCCTTACGTCCGCGATAACGAGCGGTTCGTAACTCCTGCTGGTACTCGCTGAAACAGGGCATCCCCATTTGTTTCGCTATCCGCAGTTCTTCTTCGATGTCATAAGGCACCCGGACGAAACAGAGTTCGGGGAAATCTTCGTGATGATTCGAAGGGTTTTCGCGAAGGATCACATAAGAAGACTGGTTGATATCCAAAGGGTTGCCGACGCTCCCCACGTTGAAGAGCACTTTTCCTCTCATATTCTTCATGAAGGCGCAGTGGATATCTCCATATCCGACAACCTTCGGGATGAAATGGTTTCCGGTGAATTCCGTGCTTTCGAACATGGCGATGTGGGTTTCGTAAGGATCGTTCATATAGACGCGGGTTAGGTTGCCAAGCTGAGAGGCGTGAAACAATCGGATCGGCGTATCGCCGATAAAAAAATCGTGGAGGGGCGGAAGCGTTTTTAGATAATCGAGCTGAGTCGCGCCGAGCTGGGATCGTTCAGGATGTTGTCGTCCCAATTCCCGACGATGATCACCGAACAAACGTCACGGCAGATTTCCACGGCTTGCGCGGAATTCGGACCCTTTCCGACGAGATCCCCCAAACAGATGATCTCGTCGATTCCCCGTTGCCGGATATCTTGAAGAACGGCTTTCAGAGCCGTGATATTCCCATGGATATCGGAGATCAGCGCATACTGTTTCAAGAACCGTTCCTCCCTTTACGAAGAAAACATTTCTTCGGTAAAAAGGAGGGTTTCATACTCCGGATCGATCGCCAGCGGTATGCCCATCGGCAGGATATGGTGCGGATCGGTATGGCCAAATCCGATATTGGCAACGATATTCAACGTATGGCATCCGTATTCCCCGACCACAACCCCTTTCACCTCTTCATAAAGCGCGCGCATCTCTTCATCGGTATAGTCTTTCGGTTTTCCGATGAGGAGCCCCTTGATGGATGAAAGAATCCCCTGCGCGCCATAGTTGCGCAACCGATACCCCACCTGCCTTGGGCTGGGTTTATCTTCGGACGCTTCGAGCATCAGAATCCGATCGTTCCAAAACTCTTTTCCGGGCCAGGCGAAGGTGCCGTTGATCATATCCAAGACCTCCAGGCACCCGCCCCAAAGGCAGCCCGTTGTCTTCTTCCCTTTGTTGATCCATACATGCGGAATATGGTCGTTTCTCATTTTCGCGACTTTTCCGGCGTTCGCGGGTTCTTCCCACCGCTGATAGGCGTCGGCCCAAACTGTGAAGGGTTTGATTTCGAACAGGACACTCTCGAAAAAAACGCTCCTGTACTCCGCCAACGCTTCTGGAAAACAGTTCAGATAGGCGAAACCGGCCATGATCGAGGGTCCGTAATAGGTCACCAATCCCAGTTTGTTCAGATAGGCCAGAAAGGTGGTGCTGTCGGAGTACCCCATGAGGAGTTTGGGATTCCTTAGAATGGCTTCCGTGTCCAAATACTCGAGAATGCGAACGGAATCGTCTCCTCCGATGGAGCAGACAATGCCTTTCACCTCCGGGTCAAGGAACGCTCGGTTCATATCCTCGGCGCGCGCTTTCGGATTTTCATAGAGCGCCTTCGGATGCATCCGGGTGGTCGGATACTCTTTAATGCGAAAACCAAATTCGGTTTTAAGGATGTGGAGCCCGTAGTCGAAGATGTGCGGGTACTTGTACGGTACCCCCGAGGATGGGGATAAAACGGCGATCGTGTCGCCCGGTTTGAGCTTTTCTGGTTTCATCATTTCGCATCTCCTTTTAAATCGATACTCTTTATCGATGGACTTTGCGCTAACTTACGTCAAAACACGAAACGTTCTTTAAGATATTTCCACGACCACTTTTCCTTTTGCGTGGCCTGAATCGTAGTATCTGAAAGCCTCTCCAATTTCAGAAAAAGGGTAGCGCCGATCGATAACCGATCTGACTTTACCCGTTTCGATCAGTTCTTTCATAAAATGTAGACCTTCGTTCGTTTTTACCAACAGACTCCCTAAGTGTTTCCCGTTTTTTCGCGATAGTAGGGGACCCAGGAGCGTCGCCTGAAAGATTTGTGACATCGCTCCCCCGGTTGCAACATAGGTACCCCTCGGGCTTAAAGCCCGTCTTATGGCATAAATCGAATAGTTTCCGGCAGTTGCGATGATCAGATCAAAGGGCTTGTCGCTGCGCGAAAAGTCTTCCACCGTGTAATCGATGACGTGATCCGCTCCGATAGACCGTACCAGCTCCACATTTTTCGTACTGCAGACTCCGGTTACTTCGGCTCCGAAAGCCTTCGCGATTTGCACCGCATAGGTGCCGATTCCTCCTGACGCTCCGATAATCAGGATTTTTTGCCCGGGTTTGACCTTCCCTTTATCCCGTATGGCTTGCAGGGCGACGAGCGCTGTTTCCGGAACGGTTGCCGCTTCTGCGAACGAAATGTTCGAAGGTTTCAATTCCAAAGCATTTTCGGATACGGCGACATATTCCGCGAATCCCCCTCTGCCGAAATCGGATAGATCGCCGTAAACCTCGTCCCCGACGTGAAATCTTTTAATACGCTTGCCGACGGCTTCGACTTGTCCGGCTATCTCACTTCCGGGAATCGGAAACTTTGGTCCCGGGAAGCCTAACCCCATAAATCGGGCGATGAACGGTTTTCCGGTAACGATCGCGACATTGCTGTAGTTTACAGCCGTTGCCCGGATATGGACGAGAACCGTATGATCGGTCAAAACCGGTTTTGCCACTTCTTTCGTATTTAACGATTCAAGGGTTCCATATTTTCGGATATACAGCGCTTTCATCGGGTACTCCTTTCCTGCGGATCGTTGATTCGTACGCCGCTCTCATTCGATAGTATTGACATCGTAAGGATACAACCAATCCGCTTGGTTCGGCGGAAAGAACGGATAAGGTATCCGAGCTTGCTATATAAAAGCCGCTTGACATCTACGCCTTGCATAAAGCGGCCGAGGCAATGCAATCGTTGCGCCGAAAGAAATCGGCAGACTTTTCGCCACGAACCGTTCGCTGGGATGATGTCACTTATCTGAGAAAACCCTTCACAAGGAAACTCGCTTAGGAGGGGACCTGTCAAGTTAGTCGGCCTTTTTCGCCGGTCCAAATGAAGAGGCCGAACCCACCGGATGATCAGAAAGGAGCTCTTGCAACAAGGCTACGGCGAGATCAGCGGATGACACCCAATCGCTCGGATTCGGGGTTTCGTAGCTCCACGATTTTGGCGCTTCCGGATGAGGACCGCAAACGGCTACTTTGCCGTTTCCATAAGTCGCTAACAGCGCCGCAATTTGCCCGTCGGAGTATCTCGCGATAATTTCAACCTGTTCGGAAGTGTTTTTAAGGATAAACTTCGGTCCTCCTTGGAAGTACATGGGTCGTGTCACTCCCAGCCATTGGATAGGGAGGATTCTCGGACGCGAATGAGATAGAAAATCGTCAGATTCTGCGGGTATGATTCCCAGCATCCTGACAAACCCGCTACTCTCCCACCAACCCGTCGACGCGAAAAAACCGCCCCCACAAATCCCCCAAAACCTTCCTCCACTCTGGAGCCACCCTTTGAACGCTTGATCGACAACGGGAGTAAACGCCTGTATCAACGGGTCTAAGTCGTCTTCCGTTCCTCCGATAATGAAAACGGCCGCGTCCGGTAACAAGTCGGGTAATGTCGAAAGGTCGGATATGTATTTTATCGAGAGCCCTGCTAACTGGGCAATGGCCGCTGCCGCTTCGGGGCATTCCTCCGCGGCAACGGGCCCGTTATACACCAAGGCGTAAGAAAGCGAAGGCTTCAGCGTTGAAAACCTCCATGTATCAGATTTCGGAGAGTTTCCTGCAGCGTTTTTCGCTTTTACGTACCAATAATACGTTTTACCGCTTGCCAAAGCGTTAACGGGAGAATACGCCGTCGATTGGATATCCCTCGCAAAAAGAACGGGATTCTCATTCTGCCCCAGGTACAAATCATAGGAAGTGGCGCCGCTCGAAGGCTTCCAAGATAAAACCGGAGTCAGCGCAACTCCCGAAGAGCCGTTCAAGGGCCTTTGGTTTTCCGGAGCCGGAGGCGTGTGGATTTCTTCGGGAACCTGTTTTCCGTAGTTCGTACCAAATACGACAAAATCGAAGAGGTTAATGGAACCGTCCGGGACGGCGTAGTCATAAATTCCTGCCCATGCCCCCCCATACCGGTCTTCCGCGGGCGCAATATCATAGACAACGGAATACCCAGCGTTCCGGGAGGTGCCATAATGATTGGCAAACGCTACAAAATCCGACAAAGATACTCCGTCATCTTGATCGAAATCTCCTAATAAAACCGGGCTTCCGTTTCTTAACGTTTTCGCCTTTTCGTATAAAAGCGGAGGCGCCGATACGGTTTGAATCTCTCGGATCGACACCTGCTCAAGGGTTACGTCCGGTAGGAAAAACAGTACTAAACCCGAAGAAAGCGGGTTTTGCATACCCGTAAAAGAAAGAGTCACCCCTGAAGGCGATCTTCGTTCGATTTTTAACAGTTCCGAAGGAAAGATCATCTCTTTGACTCCCCCGATAACGTCAAACTCCAGGTTGATTCCCAACACACGGTCTTTCGTTAGGCAGACGACGCCCTCCGGGTTTTGAATCATAACAACCCTCTTAGAATCCTCCAAAAAACCATTGTTACTGCACGAAACCGCGAAAAACATCAGGGAGTATACAAGTATAGATAAAACAGCCGTACCGTTCATTTTCTTCATGTCTAACCTCCCGAACCCGGATTCGGTTTTTTTTCTTTCATCACTCGGCCGCCGACCAAGAGGTGTAAAAAGAGACAGGGGGGTGAGAGACTCGGAAAACGTACCACCCGATATTCGTAAAGTATAACACAAAGCTGATCTCAAGATCGCGAAATATTCGCAGGAAAAAGAAAACCCTCCCGATAAATGCGGGTTAATCGTGAACCGGTTGAATTGTTGCCTTAAAAATGATATGTTGAAGTGTCGGATTTCCCTTCAATGGTTTTTTCGACTGCAAAGACGTCATCCTCTTCGCTTTCCTGATAGGTCAAATTCCTGCGGGAAATCCGTCTTGCCCATAGTCCAGTCGCCAACTTTCCGCGCTAGTCGCTGCGGCCGTACGAGAGATACAGATCAAAGGATACCACCATTCGCTTTCTTCAGCATAAACAACACAAGGGTCGATTGCAGGTTCGTCTTCTGCCCTCGTCAACCCGCAGACATACGTTGACAACAATCGTTCCAGACAGAACCATCGCGCAGGGGTTCACGTAACTCGGACCCGAAGGAGTAGCGCCCGAATGAAGTCAATTAAGAAAACGGGGTGTGTTATAATGGAGAAAAGGTCGTGTGATTAAAAGAGGATGGAAATTAACATTATCCCCACTTTTTCAATTGGGCTTGAAGAATCTTACAACGGCTGAGAGTAAAACCGAACTTTAAACAAAAGCGGAGAAGAAACGGGCGTTTTTTAAGCAGAAAGAGACAGCCTGTGTTTAACTATTTATCCAACCCTTCTACTTAATCATTGCCCCATAAAATATGCTTCGGCTTCTTGCAAAGAGGAGAATATAATCGATGGAATCACTTGCTGAAAAAATCATAAAAAGAATCGACCAAGCCGCTGAGCTATACTACCGGCTTATCCTATTGG
>CAZMHO010000136.1:0-5976 GCA_964566085.1 uncultured Thermotogaceae bacterium
TTTTCCGATTCTTCCAAAATCACCCGCAGGAACTCGCCCAATAGCGAGCGTGTCTCTTCCGGATCGCTTCCGGATTCGGACAGTTCGGCTACAAGAGCCGCTTCATGCAGCGGGAGTCTTGCTTCAGAGGCCAACTGTTTGATGCCGTTGAATGTCATCGATCATCGCCTTCCTTGTCGTAAACCGGCGCGGAGAGGCTTTTCACGTAGTACGCCTCCTGGATCACCGATAAAGATTTGATTTCCAGTAGACTCCCCAGTGTTAGGTCGCTGTCGAGTTCGACGATGGTTAAAGCCTTAGCCAAAAGCTTGTTAATCCTTCGAAGGTAGAGATTTGCCACATTTGCGTCGATTTTCTCCAAAATCATACTTAAAGCGCGCGGCGTATCTTTATTAACAAGGATTAGCGTGGGGTAAGCGCCCGTCAGATCGCAATCGACACCGTTGATTTTTATGATTCTGATCATCCCGGCGCCGACCGAAGAAGCCCAAATCTCTTGAGGCGTGGCCCCGTCATAGAGAAGCATCTTGACCGTATTGGGGTGAACCTCTCCCAGATCCTCCCGGTGAAAGGAAAAATCCAAGCCGTGTAAAAGAGCCAACGCGAAGGCATTTTTAACGGCCCGATCGGCATCTCCGAAGCCCATCACGCCACCCAGCAGCGCTCGATCAGTTCCGTGCCCCATATAGGTTTCGCCAAAAGACTGATGCAGATAGAACACCGCCTTATCCGGAGTCTTGCCTAAAAAATAATTACCGAAACGCCCGATCCGAAGCGCCCCTAAAGTATGAGAGCTTGAGGGACCGATCATGACAGGGCCTCCTACATCGAGTAGCGACACATCCGACACCTCCCTGATGAAAAACGCTTCGATTGTATCATATACCGGATTTATTCGATTTCCCCTGTAGGCGATAGTCATAGGCGAGCCCTATCTATTCGCGATTTCACCGTGGATTTGACAAACGGGTCGGAAATGTGGTATAACACCGATAAGATTTCGAAAGGATCGATGGGTATGATGAAAAAGCCAGTTGAGAAAATTTCTGTTCCTATAAACGCTTACGGATTTTGGTATCGAACGAGGCCCTCTTGCGGTTTCGTTTGTCTTTAAGCATAAGAAAACGAAATGGAAGAGGGCACCGAAACAAGGTGTCCTCTTTTTTTTGGAGGTCAGGATGAGGTTAAAAGGTCAGTTGTTTTTTTTCCTGTTTCTATTACTCGCGTTATCGGTTTTTGGTCTCGTAAGGATCGGCATCACCGCCATCACCGACCATCCAGCTTTGGATGCGATCCGCTTTGGAATTATCGACGGATTGATCCAGGAAGGGCTGGTTCTCGGTCAGGATATCGAAATCGAGTTCCAATCGGCGCAAGGAAATATGAGTACTGCTTTGGCTATTGCCAACCACTTCAATTCAAGCGCTTTCGATCTTGTTGTACCGATCACCACCCCTTCCGCCCAAGCGTGCGCGAACGTGATCAAGAACAAACCGGTTATCTTCAGCGCCGCGACGGATCCTGTCGCCGCCTCCCTGATTCCGGGTTTAGGAAAAAATCCGGGGAATGTGGTCGGGGTAAGCGATATGACGCCGGTTAAAACTCAGATTCAGCTGATTAAGATGGTGCTTCCCGGATTGAAAAGAATCGGGATTATGACCAATCCCGGCGAAGCGAATTCGAAGGCGCTGAAAGAACACGCGCAAGCCGCTTGCTTGGAATTGGGCTTAGAGTTGGTTGAAGTCGTGGGGACAAACACCTCCGAAATGATCACCGCTCTCAGCGCAATCGTCTCGTCCATCGACGCGGTTTATATTGGAACCGACAATACGGCCGCTTCTTGTATCGAATCCCTTCACCGGATTGCCCTCGCCCAAAATGTACCGATTGTTTGCGCCGATATCGCGATGTCCCGATCCGGGGGTATGATCGGGTACGGATTCGACTATTACGCTTTTGGAATCGATACGAGTCGGATGGTGTTGGAGATCATTCGGGGCAAAACACCTTCTGAGATCGAATCAAGACTGATCGGGCCGGAATCTCTGCAACTGCTTATCAATTTGGATTACGCAAAGCGAATTGGGTTAAAGATACCCGAAGTATTGATTCGAAGAGCTTCTTTTATCATCGAGAACGGAGTGGAAAGGAAGAATTAATTAACCGATTGGGGTGTTTTCATGTTGGGGATCGTGGAACAAGGGTTAATATTGGGATTGATGTCCATCGGAGTGTTTATTTCCTTTCGTATCGTGAACATGGCGGATTTGACGGTCGACGGGACCTTTGCGTTCGGAGGCGCTCTATGCGTCAGACTTTTCTCTTTCGGACTGAGCGCGCCGCTTTCCCTTTTATTGAGCCTTTTTGCGGGCGCCGGCGCCGGAATTCTCACCGGCTTTCTACATCGCAAACTCAAAATAAACGTTTTGCTCGCCGGCATTTTAGTGATGACGATGCTCTATTCCATCAATCTGCGGATTATGGACGGACCGAACCTGCCGATTCCGAAAACTTCGACGTCCGCTTCATTGGGTACCTTCGAACAGGTGGCCGGAAAGGATCCCCTTGCCGATTTGTTTGAACCTTCCGTCTCTGTCAGAGCGCCGCAAAAAGAATCCGGAAAACAACGAACGTACGCGAATATCTTCCAAGGGACGGCAGATGGCCGAGATCTCCTTCTCCTGTCCGCGATCATTCTTGTTTGTGTCGCCTTGACCGGCCTGTTCCTTCGGACAGAGCTGGGCACCGCTTTACGGGGATTCGGAACCAATCCGTCGGGATTGGAGTCTTTCGGGTTGCCCAAGACGCTCATGACCTTGTTGGGGCTGGGTTTGGCCAATGCCTTTGTGAGCCTTTCCGGTGGTATATTCGCTCTGTACAGCGGGTTCGCGGACGTCACGATGGGACAGGGGATGATCGTAACCGGTCTGGCGGTCGTGATGCTCGGGGAGATCTTGTTTATCAAGAAAAAAGTCGTCTACGGTATCTTCGCCCCGATTTTGGGTGGGATCCTCTATCAGGGAATTTTGGCCGTCGTTATGCGATACGGCTACCGGATCGGATTTAGGGCTAGCGATATGAAGCTGCTCACCGCGCTCTTCATTGTTGCCGTTATCGGGTTTGGGTTGATTCCCACGAGTAAACGCTTGAAAGGAAAGTTTCGTTTTTCTACCATTTTCGGAGGGGGTGTGGGTCGTGATTAAACTGTCCGATGTCAGTGTGATCTATCGAAGGGGAGAAGAAAACGAAAAGTGCGCGTTGAAAGGCGCTACGCTGCAGATTTCGGAAGGAGATTTTGTGGTCATCGTCGGACCGAACGGCGCGGGAAAGTCGACTCTGATGAAAGTGTTGTTGTGCGAATTGGCGCCCACTGAGGGAACCTACTTCTTGAACGGAAAGTCGATGCGCGGTTTTTCGGTCACGCAAGTGGCGCGTTGGGTCGGGCGCGTCTTTCAGGATCCGAACTCCGGTATATTCCCCGACCTCTCTCTCTTGGAGAATTTGTCGATCGCTTCGAAAAAAGGGGTTCGTTGGTTGCGATTTCGAAGTTGTCCGCAAAAAGCGGTAACCTTGCTCTCGCGTTTGGGACTGGGCTTGGAAAAAAACTTGAACACCCGGGCTGGGGACCTTTCAGGAGGGCAAAAACAAGCCTTGGCGATGATTATGGCGATTATCTCCGCTCCCAAAGTCCTGCTGTTGGACGAGCATACGGCCTCCTTAGACCCGAAAAGCTCGCAGAAGGTTATGGAGTTGACCCGTCAAATCAACGAACAATTTGGGATCACGGTCGTGATGATCACCCACAATATGCCCTTCGCGCAACAATACGGAAACCGAAAGTGGAAGATCGAAGAAGGCGAGGTCTACGAATACGAGTGCCGTCCACCCGTGTGCAAAGCGCATTCGGATAACCCGTTCGACCTCGTGGGAGATCAACGGCATTGCGCGCCGAAGTGCGTCTAACCTCGATGTCGTCTGATATCTTGAAACTTTGGTGTTCGGGAAGCCCTGCAGGCGCTTTAAGCACCTGCGAGATCTGCGAAGAAAGGATGTTTATAAGAATGCGCGCGATCGATACTTCGATGAATAAAATGTACGAAAGCGAGAACCAAATATCCCAATACGCTTATTATCGGGCAAAGCCCTCATGCGGCTTTGCTTTTCTTCCGTGATTCGGGATTGAAGCGAAAAAACAAGAGGGCATCGAAAACTTGATGCTCTCTTTTATTTTAAAGGAGGAGTCAAAATGAAAAAAATGTTCTTGGTGCTTCTGTGTGTAGTGGTTATGAGCGTTTTCGGGTTTTCGACCGTACGGATCGGGATCACCGCAATCGTCGATCACCCGGCGCTGGATTCGGCGCGGTTAGGTATCATCGATGCTTTAGTTCAGCGGGGATTTGTTCTCGGAACGGATTTTGTCGTGGAATTCCAATCGGCGCAGGGAAACATGAATACGGCGGTATCGATCGCCAATCACTTCCGCTCCAGCGACTTCAATCTGGTCGTCGGAATCTCGACCCCCTCTGCGCAAACCCTTGCCAATGCGATTAAAAACATCCCCGTCGTGTTTACCGCCGTCACGGACCCGGTCGCTTCCTCTCTGGTTCCATCTCTCGGGAAAAACCCGGGCAACGTCGTGGGTGTCAGCGATATGACCCCTGTGAAGACCCAGTTTCAACTGCTGAAATTAATCGTTCCTTCGGCTCAAAAGATAGGCATTGTCACCAATCCCGGGGAATCGAATTCGGTGATCGTGACCGAACATGCCCGGCAAGCCTGTGAAGATCTAGGATTAAGACTTATCGAGGTGGTCGGCAGCAATTCTTCGGAGATGATCACGGCGCTGACAGCGGCGGTTGGGGAGCTGGATGCGCTTTATGTAGGAACGGACAACACGGCCGCTTCCTGCATCGAGTCTTTGCATCGCATCACGGTGTCGAACAAAGTGCCCATGTTGTGCGGGGACTTTACGCTTGCCAGATCCGGCGGGGTTATGGCCTACGGCTTCGACTACTACAACCTGGGTTTGGACACCGGCAAGATCGTTTGGGAGATCATCAATGGGAAATCCGTTTCGGAGATAGAATCGCGCTTGATGAACGCGGACTCCCTTTTGCTGTTGGTTAATTTGGATGTGGCGAAAGAGATATCCCTCGCCATCCCGGACCAATTGATCGCTCGGGCGGACTTTCTCATCATGAACGGTTCGGAACAACAAAAACGATAAGCTGGCCGTAGTGGCGGGGTGCGAACGTTCTCGGGCTCCGCATAACGCGGAACGGTTACCAAAACGCCGGCGCTCTCAGAAAGGAGACACGAGAGCGCCGGCGTTCTGAAAAGTTACAATCCGTACTTTCGTAGCAGATCGTCGACCGCTTCACGAAGTAAGGCGGATTCCGTTTTCTGGGTTTTGGCGGATAACTTCGAAAGCCCTTCCAGTTGAGAGGACAAAAAATAGCTCGATTTGAGAACCATTTTTTGTTCTCTCGATCCCGGGGCGAAGACCAAACGGTTTTTCCCTTGTTTCTTGGCGATCATCAAACCCTCTGAGCAAAGGTTCAACAGCTTGACGACGTTGTCTGCGGTCCTCCCGAACTCTCCCACTGAACCGCTTACCTGGACATCGATTTCTTTTTCCTCGAACTTCACTTTTTGCGCAGCGATCTTTTTTCGCACCTCTTCCAGTTCCATAAACATTGCTTCGAGAGAGCAATTCGATGAATATACGTAGAACTCGTCTCCGAATCGCCGCACGAAAAAGCCTTCAGGCAAACAAGATTTCAGCGTCTCCTCGACGTGCGCGAGGACTTGGTCTCCACCCGCTCGACCGTAGCGGGTATTGATCGACTCGAAACAGTCAACGTCCACATCTCCCAGCGTCAACCCTTCATTCTGGGCAACGGCCATCAATTCTTTTGAAAATTCGTCAAACTCATCGGTAGACATCGGTATTCCTCCTTATGTATTTATAGGTAT
>CAZMHO010000136.1:5986-6595 GCA_964566085.1 uncultured Thermotogaceae bacterium
TGGTTCTCGAGAGGCGATAATCGTATCATCGCAGAACCACGGCAGCCAGAAGAAAAGCGTATCTGCCGGACAGCATTGTACGGCTGCCGGCGATAGGTGGCGCGAGTGGATGCCATTTCGGTTAACATAAAGAAACTGTTCTGAAAAACCTATAAAAAACCGGACGATGACTTGACAAACGAAAGGAGATATAGTAAGATATAGCGCAGATTTATGCTCCCGTCGTCCAGTGGTCTAGGACATCGCCCTTTCAAGGCGGAAACCGGGGTTCAAACCCCCGCGGGAGCGCCAGTTTCGTTTGGGCGCGTAGCTCAGCGGGAGAGCGCCTGCCTTACAAGCAGGAGGTCGCAGGTTCAAAACCTGCCGCTCCCACCAAGTTAACGCCGAGGTAGCTCAGTCGGTAGAGCAGCGGACTGAAAATCCGTGTGTCGGCAGTTCGATTCTGCCCCTCGGCACCAAACGATCCCGTTATTTGCATAGGACCGGATGACCTGACATAAGGAGACCTTAAAGGCTCCTTTTTTTTCTATGAGATCGGCGGAGCGCAACACACAGCGACTATCCCCGAGATTCGGTTTTAGGCCCGATAACCGGCTGAAGAAATTCCTA
>CAZMHO010000137.1:0-4272 GCA_964566085.1 uncultured Thermotogaceae bacterium
TCATTACGCCCTTTATCTGGTCACGACATCCGGTGAAGCGTCGTTATCCCCCACTTGGTAGTCGAGTGGGTTGTCTCGGTAACCGAGTGGGTTGTCTCGGTAACTTTCAATACGGATCAGTACCTTAAACGGAACGCATACAATGATTTGCCCGGGGTGAACGATTTTTCCCATCTTCTCGCATAGCCTGTCCCGGCACTGCGCGTCTTTGACGTAGACCTGACCACTGTGGATGTGCAGCGTGTGGGAAATCACTTTCGTACCGTCCCGCGGATCGTAAGCCAGGATATGGTATTCACCGTCTCTTTGTATAGCGTATCGATAGGCCTCTCGGCCTCCGACCTCAACGATCACGGTGGATGCCGTTTGATGGCTGGGAAGAAAAAACGAAAAAACGGTAGCGAAGGCCAGGATACTCCCGATGATCAGAAAATCGCTTTTGCGTATCAAAGGCCGAGCCATCGATTTTTTACCTTGGGTTCTCCCGCCATCCATCTCCGCACCGGCTCGAGGCCGTTTTCTCTTCACGGGTTGTTCTTCTCAAAAGAAGCCCAACCGTCCGTCGATCGTTTATTCAGTTCCGGATCGATGAGCAAAGCCTGGCCACCGAGACGGGGTAATATTTGCAAAACATAATCCTCTTCCAAAACCATTCCCGCCGTCGCGAAGGCATCCGCATCCATTGAGTTTTGGGCGATGACCGTCGCCGATATCGTTCCGGTAGACGGAGTCCCCGTCTGCGCGTTCAAAATGTGATGGTATCTTTGACCGTCGGCTTCATAGTAGCGCTGATAATCGCCGGACGTCGCGATCCCGCCAGTTTTTAAAAAAACGGAAGCGATTAGTGACGCGCCTTCGATTTCACGAGGTGGTTGAACGCCGATAATCCAGTCCGCCCCTCCGAACTTGGGTCCGATAATGCCGATATCCCCGCCGATATCGACGTAGCCGGTGGCGTCCGGGTCCAGCTCTCGCGCGACTTGAACGCAGCGGTCGATCGCGTATCCTTTAACGATTCCGCCGAGGTCGAGAAGCGCGCCGTTCTTCAAACGAACTGCGTCCCCCTTTATCTCAAGGTTGCGATACCCCGAAGCGGTTAAAGCCTTTTCAATCTCCTCCCGGGTCGGCACGCGAAATATGAAATCCGCCTCGTCTAACCGGTCGAAACCCCATAAGGCCGTTAAGCGCCCGAGGGCAGGATCAAAGGCTCCCTTCGTAATGAAAGCCAACTCATAGGCTCTTTCCAGGATAAACCGCGTTTCTTCGTCCACATAGGTCCAATTTTCCGCGTTCCGATTGATTTCAGAGAGAATATTTTCTTGATAATGGAAAGAATACTTGTTTTCTATCCGTTTCACTTCCCTCATCATCGCGTCAATCATCGTATGCGGATTTTTCTCCGTACCCAAACAAATCCGCATATAGGTTCCCATTTGGATCGCATCTTTCGTGGTGTAAGGAGGCGTCTTTTTATGTATTAGAAGGAAGAATACGGCCACCGTAAAAACGAGGAGCAAAAGGGCATAAAGCCAGACCTTCTTTTGAAGGGTTACCGGACTATTGGGATCTGGCGACGACATTTCTGACATCTTCCCCCTTCATCCAGACCGATTGTCTGAACCTGATACCCTTTTCTTTCGATAAGAATACTCGAACAGTCCGGACAGAGTGTTCTTTGATACTCCGATTCCAGCTGGTTTCCCAGGTAAACGTACTGTAGATGCGTTTTGGCCGTTTTCCAGAGCTCGATCGCACGGGTAAGGTCGGAAGCGGGTTTGTTAAACCGGTAGGCCGGAAAGTAGAGCGAGAGATGCAGGGGGATGGCGGGATCGATCGACGCGATCCATTGGCATTGTTCCGCGATCTTCTCGATACTGTCGTTCTCATCGGGGATGAGGAGCGTGGTTAACTCGATATGAACGCCCTCCTCGTAGGCAAGGCGTATGTTCCGCTTTACGACCTCGAGATCCGCCGAGCACCGTTTTTGGTAAAACCGTTGGTCGAAACCTTTCAGATCGATATTCATCGCTTGTACCGTCTGCAAAAGGAGCTTAAAGGGGTCGGCCGATATGTATCCGTTCGTCACCAAAACATTATAGAGACCGTCTGCGCTAGCCATGCGAGAGGTATCTAAGACGAATTCGAACCAGACCATCGGTTCGTTGTAGGTATAGGCGATACCCGGCGAGCCCCGGTCCAAAGCGATGTTTATCAACCGTTCCGGATCCACTTTCTGCGTCTGGGGAGTTCCTTGAGAGATTTCATGGTTTTGACACCACGGGCAGTTCATGTTGCAACCCCATGATCCGACCGAAAGGATTTTTGCTCCCGGATGAAAGTGATAAAGCGGTTTTTTCTCGATCGGGTCCGTGGCAATGGAAGACAGGCGCCCGTAGATTAAGGTAAACAGAACCCCGTCCACGTTTTTCCGCGTCCGGCAAAAACCCACCTGTCCTTTTTCGATGACACACTGCTTCGGGCATAGCATACACTGTACCGACCCATTCTCCAATTCTTCGTAGAACAAGGCTTCACGCACCTCTTCCACCCCTTTATGACTCAATGGTATCTCGTAACGCGAAAACGATAAAGCGTTACGGGCTCACTTTCATAGATTCCGGCCTTCCTTTTGGCAATAGAGACCTGCATCGCTACAGTATCGACCCCTTCCAGATCCGGTAGGAGTAGCCCTCTGCGAAATCCGCTCTCCACAATCACGCCATATGCCTTCGGATCCAGGTCGGTTAGGTCCTTCACCCCTTCGGGCGCGCCCAACACGTCCACAGAAATCGTCAACTGATCAAGTTCCTCCGGTTCGATCGGCGGGAAACGGGGATCCTTGTTAGCCGCCGCTATCGCGTTCGAGCGGAGTTCTAACGCCAGTGAACCCTGCGTTGGCTCCACCGTGCCGATGCATCCCCTAAGGCGGTGGCCCGTCGTGTGTATCGAAACGAAAGCCCCCGCTTTTCTGCCGGTCACCTCTTCGGAAAGGGTTTCGGGAATCGGAATGGTTTTTCGGTCTTTGACATACGCGTATATGACATCCCTCACCCATCGGACGATCTCGCTTTTACCTTCCATGCGCTTTTCCTCTTTAGCGCTCATCCGAAAAACAGACTGCACATTTTGTAGTATTCGTAAGGCACCAGTTTTTTTGTGGCGACGGCATATTCGATTGGAACCGAAACGATTTCATTCCCTTTCAAAGCGACCATCCGGCCGTAATCTTTCTTCTTGATCAGCTCCATCGCCTGCACGCCGTATCGTGAACCTAAAATGCGGTCAAAAGCGGTAGGGGTACCTCCGCGAAGCAAATGACCCAAGATGATCGCTCGGGTGTCATATCCCAGCTTCTCTTTGGTAATCTTCGTCAGATAATTCGCAATGCCGCCCAGTTGAATATGACCGAAAGCGTCTATCTGTGAATTGTCTTGTATGGCGTTGTCAATATCGACCGGTTTAAAGCCTTCGGCGACGGCTACGATCGCGTATCCTCCGTGTTTCATCCTTCTGTCGACCATCTTCAGTATTTCATCCAAGGTCATCGGATACTCGGGGATAATGATCAAATGCGCTCCGGCGGCCATCCCGGCTTCCAAAGCAATCCAACCGGCTTCGCGGCCCATCAGTTCCACATAAAAGACCCGCTTGTGCGACTTGGCCGTAGAATGAAGACGGTCGATCGCATCGGCGCCGACGTTGACAGCCGTGTGAAATCCGAAAGTGTAGTCCGTCTGCGAAACGTCATTGTCGATCGTTTTCGGAACGCCGACGACCGGGAAATGGACGGAGGCCATCTTGGCGGCGACAGAAAGCGTATCGTCGCCCCCGATCGCGATCAAGGAGTCTATTTTCAACCTTTCCAAGGTATCGAACGTTTGGCGGGTATCCGCTTCTTTTTTAAACGGATTGGTCCGCGACGTTCCCAAGATCGTCCCACCCAAAATATGGATACCCTCGACGTCGGCATCGGTTAAAGGGATATACTCTCCCTGAATCGTACCCTGCCAACCGTTCATAAACCCGAATATTTCTGTGTCCGGATCTCTTGCGCAGACAATACCTCTCACAACCGCATTCAAACCTGGGCAATCTCCACCGCCCGTTAATACGCCCACTCGCATAACTCTTTCCTCCTTTAATGTCCCAACTTGATGATACTTTTTTTACACACCGAGTATAAGCCAAGGTATCGGCTAAGCTTTCCTAACGGTTCCTATGATGGTGTCATGCAAAAATCCGACAACCGGCTGATCTTTTCCGCGCTCATAT
>CAZMHO010000137.1:4302-6590 GCA_964566085.1 uncultured Thermotogaceae bacterium
CACCACATCGGTATAGACTGAACTGCCAAAATCATCCGTGCGATGATGCCGGGTAGCGGCCAAGATCACCAGCTCAGGAAAATTCCATTTTTCCAGCAGCATCTCGGCGAACAATTCGTGCGTCGGAACCCCCAACTCCTTTTCGGTACGATAATAGGTCCATCCTTTCACGCGGGAAACCTTGACGATCGCATCGAAAAGCAACGGAAAGAGAATCCCTTGAACCGTTTTGCCGATATCGTGCAGCAAGCCGCATAGAAAGAGCTCTTCTTTGTTTGAAAACCCGATGCGCTCGGCAACGGTTTCTCCGATCGTGGCGACTGACAGCGAATGAACCCACAGTTCTCTTAACTCCAGCTCCTTCGAATCAAAAGAAAACAGCTGTTCGTTGGCAAAGATGCTCAGAGCCATGTTTCGGACCGTTTTAAAACCCAGGATCATGATCGCTTCGGTCAGTTTCGACACTTTCTTCGGCAACCCATAATAAGAAGAGTTCGCTAGTTTCAGCAATTTGCTGACAAAACCGCTATCTTTGGAAACGACATCGTTGAGTTCTTTTGCAGAAGCGGAGGTGCTGCCGGCAGTATCGACGATCTTCTTGAGGATGAAATCCGGAGAGGGAAGCGAATCAATCTGTTGAACGCTTTTTTTTAGGTCCATAGACGGCTACTCCGCCTTCGGCAAGGAAAAGGAGAAAGAAGACCCTTTCCCTTCTTCGCTTATAACACTGATCACCGCAAGGTGCTTATCGAGGATTTCCTTCGCGACAGACAATCCCAACCCGGTTCCTTCCACCGTGTAGGTTAAGCTGGTGTCCACGCGATAGAACTTTCCGAAGATTTTATCCACGCAATCTTCCGGGATGCCGATACCGTTGTCTTCGACGGATACCTTCACTTTCCCTTCTTCCTCGGACTCCTTGACGACCACTTTAGCCCACTTCTCCGATTTCTCCGCGTCACTATATTTGACCGCATTCGTGACAAAATTGAAAATTGCCTGACCGATGCGCTTCCGATCGCCGCGCACCATGGCTTCTGCAAGATCCGTTTCTATCGAAAAGGACACGTGATGAGCCTCCAGCATCTTTTGAACCGTTTGCTCCACTTCCCGAACCTGTCCGATCAAATCGAAGTTCTCCATCTCCAGCTGCATCGTATGGTTCTCCAACTTTGAAAAGTCAAGCAGGCGATTTAAAAGTTCCTCCAAATGATCGCTCTGCTCCAAGATGGTCATCATAAACTGCTGCCCGGTCTCCTCGTCGAGTGAAGAAAACGAGTCGCGTATGGTCTCCGCATAAGCCTTTATCGCTGCGAGCGGCGTTCGAAATTCATGAGAAATGTTCGAGACAAACTCGGTTCGAATCTGATCCAGTTTTTTGATGCGTTCCAGCTCTTTGGTGTTGGAGATATCCTCCACGCTCACCAGCACCTGGTCCGGGTTCCCCAAGAGCACGGTGCCGAACGAATAAAAGTGCCCCTCTATTTCCTTCTCAAGAGAGTTCCGATTCCGATTCCCATAGCTTTCCGAAACGAGGTTTTTGATTATTCCCACGATTCTTTCATTCGGATCAGACCGGATATAGGATTGGTTCGTGAAAACTAGCGTTTGGCTTTCGTCCCACACGCTGATGGCTTCGTCCATACTGTCCAACATCGTCTGGAAGTATTTCTTCAAGCCTTCCTGAACGGTGGCGCTGTCTAAAACTTCCTGGTATAAACGCAGGTTTTCGATAACCAGCCCGGAAAAGAACATGATAAAGCCCAACACGCTTTCGTTTTCTCGCAAAAACTCCTCCGGATCGTTCAGAAGGTACCCCATCAGCACCGACACGACTCGTCCGGCTTTCAAAGTCGGCAGGATCAGCAGATGCCCTTCATCCAGGGGGTAGAAACTGAACGATCGTCTTTCTTGCGCAAGTTGCACGAACGGCAACAACTCCTCAGACGGAAGAGGAAAACTAGGGTCGCTCCAGATCGGACTCCAATCAGAAAGTCCATTTTGTCCCAGAACGCAAAACGAATGGATATCAAAAAAACGCCTCAGGACTTTGACAATCGCGTGATAAACATCCAAGGTCTTCCTAGCCGTATTGAGCTCTCTCGAAAAAGAAGATACGATGGTTAAAAAACGATCTATGGCTGTTTCGGACTGCACGCTCATCCCTCGTTTTCCATTCGGCCCGCTTCCCGTTTAGCTACTCAATTATAGCATAAACCGCGGGTCTCGCACGGAAAACGGCTATACAAAGTCGATAGAGAATCAGAGGCGTTCTACCTGCCTCGATG
>CAZMHO010000138.1:0-6471 GCA_964566085.1 uncultured Thermotogaceae bacterium
TTTTCACGTGGAAGTCGTTTATTAACGGGGAATACGGTTCGAGGACAGCGCGACGCGCAACGCCCACGAAATTCGCTTGGAGCGTTGGTCTTTCGTTCGGTATGGGATGTGAAAACAGAAAGCGACACGCAACGCCATCGCTCCGAAACCTTTTCGTTCGCGCAATGGCTTCAGAAAACGAAGACTTAGGGTTTCCGATATCGAAAAACTCCCTCGCTCATTGTGGCCAAAAGGGTGAACCGCTCATCAAAGAAGAGCAGATCGGCGCGACCGCCTTTCCGTATCGTTCCCACCCCGTCGGGTTCTAATCCAAAAAATCGCGCGGGAGTGAGCGTGAAAGGGAGCAGCGCGCGCGGGATCTCCACCCCTTTATCCAGAACGAGTTGTTTGAATACTTCCATGAGTCCCGTCACCGGCGCAACATCCACCCGTATGCATTCCCGGTTTTCATTAAACACGGGGAAACTCCCTAAGCCATCGCTGCTGACGGTGATAGAAGGCCAATGTTTTTGCGCGGAAAACGGTTCCAGGAGCGGCGCGGTTTCTTCGTCTGCCGTAAAATCGATGGATCCGCCACGCTCTTCGATCCATTGAACCCCCTCGGCGAGTACGCGTTCGTTTCGGGAAATATGTGTTGGCAACAGCTGAGATGAGGGGAGCGTATGATCGTTCGTCGCCTCAAAAAGCGGGCGCAGCCCTTCCGACCCGTCGCCCATATGAATGACGACTTTACCGGCCTTTCCGGCCGTCATCCCGGCCACCCGGCAGTCTAATCCCAGCCGCTTCAGCTCTTGCGCTGTAATGCCGGATCCCCGATGGTCCGCGACCGCAAGTTCACCGAATCCTAAGATTTCTCGGATCAGAACGATATCCTGCACGATATCTCCGGTAATCGTTTTAGGAGGGTATCGGTAGTTCCCGGTCAACATAAAGGCATTCAATCCATTGGTTCTCAGCTGCGTCACTTTCCCGTAAAGGCTTTTGAGGTCTCGCGTCACGCCGTCGGTTCCCAGCACCCCTAAAACGCTCGTCGTACCCGTTTCAAAGAACATTTCCGGCGTCCCTTCCGGCGTGCGGGTTCCGAAACCGCCCTCCCCGCCGCCACCGATCAGGTGAACGTGACCGTCGAAAAATCCGGGGACAACGATCACCTCACCCGCAGCGTCCCAAGAGGGAGACGCGATGGTCTCAACGCTCTCGTCAGGCAGATGAAACGGCTCGATTGTCTCTCCGATCGAAAGAATCCGCCCGCCACCGACCAGCAGGTCGACCTTTCCCAAATCTTTTGGGGCGTAGGCGCGCAAGTTTTTAAGCAACCACATCCGGATCACCTCTCCTTATTTTTTCGGCCAGTCGACCAGAAGAGGGTCGAACAGGTCATATACGCTTCCGCCGACCGCGTGATTGATCTCCGCTTTCACTCGGTAACATTCTTGCCAAAAATCGAAGACCTTATCATTGATCGAATTCCTCAGAGCCGTTTCCATCAACCGCACTTCCATCACCATCGGCCCGTAAGCCGTCGCCATAAAGTCGGCGATTTGGATGATCTTGTCGGTGAGATCATATTCTATCCGGTCCAAATACGTTCTGACGAACGCTAACTGCCCGATGGTAAAATCCCATCGTGTATGCTCGATCAACCGTTTTCCGGGAAAGGCGTGCGTGATGCAATACCGCGCGAGGTTCGGGTAACCAAGTTCCATTAGGTAATCAAAACCGTCGACCGTGTGGCGTACGCCAAAAATGCCCTGAATCCGACCGATGTCGTGCAAGAGACCAGCGATCTCGCACAGCTCTGGATCCGCTCCCGGGATCGCTTTCGCGATACGAAACGCCACTTGCGCGGCCACGATACTGTGGTCTTTCCATAGACCAGGATTTTTCTCGCAAGCAGCCTCAAGAAGAGAAAGAGCCATCTCTTTTTTAAGGGTTGAGGGGATATAGCCTTTCACTTTAGTCTCTTTCTCGACACCTTCGATCAGCCGCCATCGTGATCCGATTTCTTCCTGACTCTTTGGATTGGTAGAGCGCATTATCCGCGGCTTCTATAAGCGACGTCGCGTCATCCTCCTTGCAGGGGATCGTCCAAAGGGCGCCGATACTGACCGTAATCCGGTCCGACACCGGGGAATAGGCATGTGGAATGGCCAAGTCTTCTACCGCCTTCCTCAGCTTTTCTGCCACGAAGAGGATACCGTCCGGCTGCACTTCCGGCAGGATACATAAGAACTCTTCACCGCCGTACCGCCCCACCAAATCTCCCGGCCGAAGCAACGTTCCCTGCAAAGTCTCGGCTATCTGCGTCAAACAAAGGTCGCCGGAAACGTGGCCGTAGTGGTCGTTGTAATCTTTAAAATGATCGATGTCGATCATGAGCAACCCGATCGAACGATTTGTGCGTAACGCTCTCTTCACTTCTTTCTCCATAGAGGCATCGATCGCTCTCCGGTTGGGAATACCCGTCAGGCGATCAACGTTTGAAAGGAGAAAAAGCTCGTCTCTTGCCCTCTTCAATTCCAAATGATTCCGAATGCGCAATCGGATGATATCCGGGTTGTACGGTTTTCGAATATAGTCGATCGCGCCCAGTTTCAACCCCTCTGATTCGTTCACGGCCTCGTTGAGCGCGGTAACGAAGACGATCGGGATATCTTTCAACAAGTCATCTCGTTTAATCAAGCGACAGACTTCGAATCCGTTCATATCGGGCATCATCACGTCCAACAAGATAATATCCGGTAAACAGTCGCCGGCGATCTTCAAAGCATCGGGCCCGTTCGTCGCGAACAGGAGCCGATACTCTTCATTCAGAATCGCATTCATCAAATGGATGTTGTGGGGGATATCGTCAACTACCAGAACTGTCTGCTTTGGCATTCAACCACCTCTGCCGGATACGCGTCAAAAGTAACTGCGCTTCTTCAAAATGCAGGTCATTGGTGTTTTCTACCATCTTCTCGAAAAGATCGTCCTGCATCTCTTCCGATAATTGCGTCCTTAAGTCCTTCAACAAAGAGAGGGATCTGAGATCATTGCTGGACAACGAGGCGTCCAACTCGCCCAAAAGCTCGGCCAGAGCGTTTTCTCGGAGCGTTTCGTTTTGACGTTCATACCCGAAGTATTTTCCCAATATCGTAGATAAGTCCGCTTGTAAGATAGGCTTGGTTAAGTAATCGTCCATACCCGCCTCCAAGCATCGTTCTTTATCCCCCTTTATTGCCGATGCCGTGACTGCGATAATCGGCGTCCGACGCCCCTTCCCCGCCTCCCAATCGCGGATGCGCCGGGTCGCTTCATAACCGTCCATCTCCGGCATCCGCACATCCATTAAAATCGCAATAAACCTTCGGTTCTGAACAGCCGCAATCGCCTCTTGCCCGTTTTCGGCTTCAACGATTTCGATCTTTGGAAAAGCCAACGAAATATAGGAACTCAGAAGCTGCCGGTTGAGGGGTTGGTCTTCGACCAGTAAGATCGAAATCGGATGTTCGCAGATGGGGGATTTCCCGGCCTCCGTTTCGACCTTTGGACTTTCGCTCCCTATGCAGGAGGGTTTGCCGGAAAAACATTCAAGCCACTTCTTCAATTCACTGAGTTTTACCGGTTTTGCGAGGAGACATTGTATGCTTTGCTTACTAAGCTCATCGAAGAGGGCTAAGTCTTCCGCTGAACTGTGGAGCAGGATGGCTGGAAGCTTTTCTGCGGACCATCGGGGGTTTTGCCTGAATCGTCTAACCGTTTCCAAGCCATCCATTCCGGGCATAAGATGGTCCAGAATCACGAGATCGAAAGGCCCCCGTTCTTCCAAAAGTTCGAGAACGGCAGAACCGCACGCGCAAACGGTGACGTCCAACCCCCAGTTCGTGAGGGACTGTTCCAGGATAGTCCGGTTGTTTTCGTTGTCATCCGCCACCAAAACACGGCGGATGTTTCGAGACGGGGGCGTGTCGTGTTTTTTATGTTCTTGGTCGAAAACCCACTCCACTCGGGTCCGAAGGGAGAAGAAAAAACGGGACCCTTTACCGAGTTTGCTCTCAAATCGGATTTTTGAGCCCATTTTTTCGATGAGCAAACCGGAGATGGCTAACCCAAGGCCTGTTCCACCATATTTTCGGGTGATAGATTCGTCCCCCTGCGAAAACACGTCGAACAGTTTATCCTGATAACTTTCGTCAATGCCGATGCCGCTATCTCTCACCGAGAATGCGTAGGATCCCTCAGACTCCCTTTGCGGGAGATAGGTCACTGTTAGTTCGACCTCCCCGCTTTCCGTAAATTTGACCGCGTTGCTTAACAGATTCGTCAGCACTTGTTTTAGCCGAACGGAGTCCAGATACGCGAAACGAGGCATATCCTGCTGGATATTCAGCAATAATTCCAGGTTCTTTTTTGAGGCCTGGAATTTTACGATGTCGGTTGATTCTTCCACGAGATGGATCAGATCTGTTTTTTGCACATTGAGTTCCATTTTCCCGGCTTCGATCTTCGAAAAATCCAGAATATCGTTGATAATATTCAGCAACGCCTGCGCGGCCGTGTGGGTGTTTTCCGCATACAAACGCTGCGTTGGGGAGAGCGAGGCGTTCTTCAGCAAGTCGGAAAACCCGATGATCGCATTTAGCGGGGTTCGGATTTCGTGGCTCATATTGGCGAGAAAGTCGGATTTCGCTTTATTCGCGGATTCGGCTTGTTCTTTGGCTTCCACAAGTATTTTTTCCATCCGGTTGCGCTCCGTCGTGTCGATCGCGTTCCCAACGAAAGAGGACAGCTGGCCTTGTTCATCAAAGATGGGGGCGACCACGCAGCGGTGCCAGCGCAAAGATCCATCCCGATGGACCATACGGTATTCCCGGTCTATTTTCGAGAGATGTTTTTCGCGGATCTCTTCGTTAATCGTTCGTAGTTTTGGGAAATCTTCCGGATAGATAAAAGCGCTATAATGCCTGCCGGTCAACTCTTCAGGGTCATATCCCAATAACGCCTGACAGCTCGGGGAGATATAGGTGATCTCACCCTTCACGCCGATAGAATAAATCAAACTCAGACTATTGTCAACGAGAGTCCGGTATTTCTCTTCGGCCTTCACCAGCTCTTTTTGCGCTAAAACGCGGGAGGTCACGTCTTTGACAAACTCCAGTACAGCCGGACGCCCATCCCAGGTGATTTTCGCCCCGCTAATCTCGACCCAGCGAATCTCTCCCTTTTTATTGAAGATGCGAAAGACGTACCCTTGTTCGACCTTCTCGCCGGATAACCTTCCCTTGAAGTTCCGCATCACCCATTCACGGTCCTCGGGATAGATCATTTCGGGGAATTTCATCGTAAGGATGTCTTCCGAAGAGGCGGCGGAAATCTTCAAAGCTTCCGGATTGTGAAAGACAAACCGCTGATCCTGGACGACCACGATCCCTTCTTTCGCCGTTTCGATCAACAGTTTGTACTGCTCTTGCTGCTCGCGAAGAGAGGTTTCCATCTCTTTATTGGCCGTCACATCCCGAGCGGTCGCAAAGATGCGAGAGCCTTCCATCGAGGCGCGCCATTCGAAAAACCGGTAAATCCCGTCTTTCGTCCGGCAACGGTTCGAAAGGTCGGAAATCTGCTTCCGATCGGTTAATCCGCGAAAGGCTTCCCGAGTCTGCGCCATATCCTCCGGGTGGATAAAGTCGACGATCTTTCCGCTTAGGATTTCCTCGCGTGAAAAACCCAAAACCTTCGTCCATGTCTCGTTGATGCTTAGAAATCGCCCCTCGAGATCCAAAACGCACATCAGATCGAGGTTGACCAAGAAGAACCGTTCGAGTTCTTTCTGAGTTTTCATTTCTTTAGTAATATCCAAAAACGTCGTATAAAAAAACGTCTTTTCGTTCGAAAAAATCTGGACTTTATACCACCGATCGGTTCTGGAGAAATACTGATCGATCTCTTTTATACCGCCATGGAGGGCGACCTCCCCGCACCTCTTCACCCAATCGCCCGGTTCGTCGATCAGCTCTCCCGCGACCTCCAAAAACCGGTGGGTCTCACGGCAATTCCACCCCGCTATCATCGGCAGAGTGCCATTCAACATCTTTTCAAAGGCAGGATTGGCTTCAAGAATCTCGTAATCAATGGGATTTTCCGCTTCATCAAGTATGATGCGGTTATACGTGTAACCGAACGGAGATACGCGCGCCAGCGGACAAGTGACATACTTCGGTCTCATGATCAGCCTCTCCAATAAAGCTTCCCACGCAAAAAGCCTCGGGTATCGCTATTGGTATTTTAATGACGGGATAATTCTACCATACTCCGCGCCAGTTTCTTAATCAGAGCGTGTACCAACGGACAGATCTGATTGGTCTGCGCACGGAGGCTTTTGAGAACGCGCCGGCAAATCACCGCTTTAAAACGGGAAGCCCGAGTGTCAAGTTATAGGGGTGCAGTTAACGAAATTCCCCTCAACGGAGGGGTGGCCATCACCTCAGGTCG
>CAZMHO010000139.1:0-6471 GCA_964566085.1 uncultured Thermotogaceae bacterium
CTCAAACATCAAGGGTTTTCTTACGCCGGTATAGAAACTTTGTAGCGAATAAGACGGCAGGCGACGGTTTTCATTGTGGCGATTATAGCACGAAGTCCGAGAGAGAGAGGCCTTCCAGGAAAAGAAGAAGGTCAGGTTTTGCCGGGTGATACAAGAGCGATCAGTAATCGAATGCCTTAATAACCGAAATTTATGGTAATATTGGGAAGGACCGTTTATACCATAGACCCAAGGCGGTGGAAGAGTGAATACAGACGATACTGCTTTTCTTTTCGAAAACATTATGGAACTCGTCGTCGATGAAGTCATCGATGATCTGCTGAAAGTTCCAACGCTCGACGTGTGCCATTGTGATCGGTGCTTTATAGATATCAAAGCCTTAGCCTTGAATCGGTTGCCTCCGAAATACGTCGTAACAGAGCGAGGAGAAATCTTCGCAAAATTGGATACATTTCGTAACCAAGTACGCGTAGATGTGTTAAAAGCCGTTATAGAGGCCATAGAAATCGTACGGCAACGCCCTTCGCACAGTGTCCGAAATCCGATTTTTACCAACGAATCGGAGCGGGGGTAGACGGTCTCGGTACGCGACCCGTCGCGTAATGGGAGACGAATGTTTGAAAGGAGTGTTTGAAGTTGAAAAAGTTCGTTATCGTGATAATCCTCTTTTCGGTTGCCGCTCCGTTATTCTCTTTCAAAATCGCCGCCCCGATGGGCCCGACGCTGTTTTCTGTCTTACCGATCATAGAGAAACGGATTCCGGTCGAAGGGGAGTATGAGTTCGCGTATTGGAAGTCCTTTGATGAAGCGATCGCGATGATCGCGGGCGGGAGAGTCTCGGCGATCTTTCTCCCGATCAGCTATGGGGCGACACTCTTTTCAAAAGGTCTTCCGGTAAGACTTTCGGCTGTGACGCTCTGGAAGAGTTTTTATTGCGTCGCGAAGGATTGGGAGTATACCGATATCGCGTCACTTCGAGGGCAAACGCTATACTTCGCCCAAGGCAAAGGTCAAACCGCCGACGTCGTTATGCGGGTTCTTTTAAAGGTGAAAGGCATAAACCCGGACGCCGCTCTCACATTGAAGTACATCTCTCCTCCTGAGATTGTGTCGTTCTTTCAGAAAGGTTTGGCGAAGATCGCTATCCTACCGGAACCCTACGCTTCTTTGGTCTTAGACCTGGTGCCGGACGCCAGGGTCGCTTTCGATCTGCAAACCCTATGGCAAGAAACATTGAGTGTTCCCTATCGTCTGCCTGTCACAGGGTTATTCTATGTCTCGGCCCCGAAGGAACAGGAAGCGCAAAGGAAAGCGCGCGTTGAGACGATTCGGAAGGATTTTCGGTCCGCAACGGCCTATCTGTTGGGTCACACCCAAGAGATCGTCTCACTGTCCAAAACAGTATTTCCGACGATCTCGGAGTCAGTTCTCCTAAACTCACTCGAGAACTCCGAGTTCTCCTTTTCATTTTCTGACGAAGACAAGGACGCAATCGCGCACTACTTCGACACCATTCGGCGATTTCTACCCGAAAGTTTACCCGCTTTACCCGATGAAAACTTCTATTTGTTCTAACCTATTCAAATATGCCTTAGGCTTACTCCTGATCGCATCGATCTGGGAGTTTGCTTCCATTTGGTTCAATTCGTCCCTGGTTCTCCCCAGGCTTTCAGAGGTTTTCTCCGAATTCTTCAGGCTGATCGACGAACCCAACCTCTGGATACATCTTTCTTCAACGTTCTTCAAAGCGTTTTCCGGCTTATCGCTGGCTTTGGCAATAGGCCTTCCCATTGGTTTTTTACTCGGGTTCAACGCTTTTTTTTCCAAATTATTTTTACCCGGATTAGTTCTGCTGAAAAGCATGCCCATTATCTCCTGGTTGACGAGCATTCTGATCTTATGGGGGATCGGTTGGGAAGCTCCCGTGTTTATCGTTTTTGTGACCTTGTTGCCTATTATCGTTTACAATATCTCTAACGGAGTCAAAACCATTGACAAGCAATTGCTTGAAGTTGTAAAAATTACGCGATTGCCTTTTAGGAAAGCCTTTGCCGGTATCTATCTGCCTTCGATCATCCCTTTCATTATCTCATCGGTTGAGATCAGCATCGGGACGATGTGGAAAACGGTCGTCGCGGCGGAATTCCTGGCGGGGGAAAAGGGAATCGGTGTACAGATCGCCTGGAATAAGTATTACGTGAATACGCCAACTGTCTTCGCCTATACCTTTTTCGTAATCGGCGTCGGGATAGCCTTGGAAATCCTTCTGTATTCGCTCTTTTCGTGTTCGTTTCTCAAGCGGTGGCGAGGATTATGGGCAGCGTAGCGGTGAAAGGAGTTTATAAGAACTTCGGAAGCTTGCGGGTGTTGGATGGAATCGATCTGATGATCGCGCCTCATCGCTCGGTCGCTCTATTGGGTCCATCCGGTTGTGGTAAAACGACGTTGCTTCGGATGATCGCCGGCCTGGAAAAGCCGGATCGCGGAGAGATTGCGCTCATTGACGGCGGAACCGCCTACGCGTTTCAAGAACCCCGATTGATTCCTTGGAAAACGGTAGAGGAAAACCTGACATTCTTTCTCGAAGATCCTAAGATCGATCCCGCCTTCCTTGAGGCCTTCGGGTTAAAAGAGATTTTGACCTCTTATCCGCATCAACTGAGCGGAGGCCTAAAGCAAAAAGTCAATATTGGAAGAGCCCTTTTGCTGAAGAAACCCGTGTTGCTCTTCGATGAACCCTTCCAGAATATCGATATGAAAAATCGGGTGTCTTTCATCCGCTCCATCACGGAGCTGCGTAAAAAAGAAGGGTTCACGATGATCATGGTCACCCACA
This sequence comes from uncultured Thermotogaceae bacterium, assembly GCA_964566085.1. GTDB lineage: Bacteria > Thermotogota > Thermotogae > MWEM01 > MWEM01 > MWEM01. The sequence goes on from CAZMHO010000139.1 coordinate 2,837, forward strand.
ATCTTCGCGAAGCCCTTCTTTTTGCGGAAACCTTGGTTTTCTTCGGCCAAAAACCCTCCCGCGTTATCGGAGAATGGCCGGTCTCGAAAACACCCGAAACGGCTTTCTATTCATTCGACTGGCTTTTCGAGGAAGAGAAGAACGTCGTCGCCCGGTTTCCGGAGTTCATGATCTAAACGGATTCCCGCGACTCAGCGGGTATCTCAATCCTCGAACGTCATTTTTCCCGGTTGCTCAAACCGAAAGCGCCTCTAATCGGTCGATGTACCCCTTGATGATATCGAAGCCCTTCTGCCAAAAGGTGTCGGAGGTTAGGTCGATGCCTAACGGCGAGAGCAGTTTTTCGGGACTGTCGTTTCCCCCGCTGGATAGTAAGGTCTTATACTTCGGTATAAAGCGCTTTCCTTCTTCAAGGTATTTCCCGTAGAGTGAAAGCACCAGGAGATTGGCGAAATTGTAGGCGTAAACATAGTAGGGGACACCATAGATGTGCGGGATGGAGGACCATTCCGCATCGTATGCTTCCGGGATGGTCAAGCTGGATAAGAACATCTTTTCCAATTCGGTTTTGTAAAGGCCGCAGAGTTCTTCCCATGGCGCGAAACCTTCAGCCATGATGCGCTGGTGAGAGGCGATCTCGAACCGCGCAAACATGTTTTGGCGGAAAGTGGTCGCAAACATATCCTCGATCGTTCTGGCCAGGAATAGCGTTTGGTGTTTCGAGTCCAGTTCGCCCATCAACTTGTCGAAGACGATCATTTCTCCGAATACCGAAGCGATCTCCGCCATCGTCAACGGCGTCGAATAGTTGAGAAAGGTCTGTTTTGAGGAGAGGGTTCCGTGGATCCCGTGCCCGAGCTCGTGGGCCAGTGTCATGATTTCACGGATATTCCCGTCGAAATTGAGCAGTATAAAAGGCTTGCCATCCGGGTAATAGTAGGAACAAAATGCTCCGGCCCGTTTGCCCGGTTTGATTTCGGAATCGATTCTCCGTTCTTTGAAGAAGCTGCCGACGATGCTGCCAAACTCTTCGTCAAAGTGGGTGTAAGCGTCTAAAACGATCTGTTTCGCTTCTTCAAAGGAATAGGGGTTTTTTACCGATTCAAAAGGCGCATAGATATCTGCCGGGGTCATTTTAAGCCCAAGTCGTTTGCCTTTCCAGAGATAATACCGTTCAACCAGCACGGCATTGTCCGTCGTCACCTCAATCAGCTCGCTGACCGTCCGGCCGTCGGTTTCGTTCTCTTGGTTTCGCATAGAGATACTGGACGGGAATTTTCGCAGAGAAGCTTCCGTATCATAATCGGTTTGGATGATGTTATAGAGATTGGTCAGCGCGATTTGGTTTTCCTCATACCGTTTGAAGAACGACTTCATCGCGTTCCTGCGTACTTTGGGATCGGGATGATATCGGAGGTTACGCATCTGCGCGCCGTTAAACGCTTTCTTTTCACCATCCACGGTGATCGTATAGGAAAAATTGGAAACGATCTTGTCATAAAGCTCTGAAAGGCGAGCTCTACCGGAATTGGACGTCGCCGCTAAAATTTGTTCCGTTTCGACCGTAAAGGTGTGTTCTTTTCTTAAACGGATTTTTTCGATTGGGTGCCGATAGGCCGGAGCCTGCTCTTCCAATTCTTTCAGGGCTTTATCGGACAATCGGGCAAGCGACGGGTCTAAAAACGCGAGCTTCTGCCTCACTTTCGCCTCGTAGTTCGCGCAGAGGCCGATCAATTTTTGAGCTTCCGTATTGGCGGTGTTACTGGCGAAATAAAGATAGGCGAACTGCACGGCGCGCGCGACCTTGCGGATAATCATTTCCTGAGTCTCAAACAACATTTTCAGCTTTTCGGCTTCTACCTCCGGATGGGAAAGAACCGCGATTCCCTCGGTTTCAAATGCTTCCGATTCTTTTAGCGCGTTCTTCAAATCCTCAAACAAGTTCGGATCCTGATGATCTTTGTAAAAATGCGATAAATCCCATTGCATGGGAACACACCTCCGAAAAATTTGGATTCGGTCCTTTTCTATTTTAGCCCACTTGAAGGTGTTTGACAAGAGAGGTTCTTTTTCCAGTGTTTTGTGATAAAATCTTACCGGCCGCAGACAGCCGTTCAAAACAAGAAAACGCAGTTCTGTGTTGGAGGGATCACTCTTTGATTATCGAGACATTCTTGAGCTTTTTTTCGACAACTGCCTTTGGAGCTCTAACCTTCGGGAACTTAGTCATGATTGGTATTGCCACAGCGGTTTTATTCGTATCGATAAAGAAAGACGCGGAACCCCTGCTATTGATCCCGATTGGATTCGGCATGATCCTGGCGAATATTCCGATCCTCTATACGGGTCTATTCGCTGCGCCAACCGCTTCGACAACCGGCGGTCTGATGTACTATATCAATATGGGTTTGCAGCTGGAGATATATCCTCCGTTGATCTTTCTGGGAATCGGCGCGCTCACCGACTTTTCTTTCCTGCTGTCGAATCCCCTTCTGATCTTTCTGGGCGGAGCGGCCCAAGTGGGCGTTTTCGTCGCCTTCGCGCTGGCGAAAGCTTTCGGATTTACGCTGCCGGTAGCTGCCGCGATCGGGATTATCGGCGGAGCGGACGGCCCGACGTCGATCTATATTGCCAAACGTTTCGCCCCCGAATTCATCGCCATGATCGCCTTAGCCGCCTATTCTTACATCGCTTTGATGCCGCTTCTGCAGCCTCCAATCATGAAAGCCCTCACAACGAAGAAAGAACGGATGATTCGGATGAAACCACCGAGACAGGTCAAAAAAGTGGAAAAGCTCGTTTTTTCCGGGGCCACTGTTCTCTTCGTCGGGTTGCTCGTCCCTCCTGCCTTGCCCTTGGTCGGGATGTTGATGCTTGGGAATTTCCTAAGGGAAAGCGGTTACACCAAACGATTAGCCGAAGCCTGTTCGCGGTATATCTTGGATACGGCGACCATCATGCTTTGCCTTTCGGTCGGAGGATCGGCGAAAGCGGAGGTCTTTCTGCAACCTACCTCTCTTTTGATACTTGGGTTGGGATGCATCGCGTTCATCACCAGTATTGCAAGCGGTGTCCTCTTCGCGAAGTTTATGAATCTGTTTCTCAAGGAAAAGATCAATCCGCTTGTCGGGGGAGCCGGCGTGTCGGCGGTCCCTGACGCGGCGCGGATTAGCCAGCAGGTTGCCAAGCAAGATGACCCTACGAATTTCATCTTAATGCACGCGATGGGTCCGAATGTCGCGGGAGTTATCGGAACCGCCGTGGCGGCAGGCGTTTTTTTGTCCGTTCTCGGAAAATGATATGGAAATCTTAAACTCTCGGGAAACCCGGGCGATCATTTCGTTAGGGGCTTACCAAAATAATCTGCTCTACTTTATAAACAGAAACGCTCCCGTAAGAGTCGCCCCCGTGATCAAAGCGAACGGGTACGGACACGGGGCGATACCGTTGGCCAAAGTTGCTGCGGAATTGCGCTGCCTCTATCTTTGTGTGGCTTTCTTAGAAGAAGCCTTAGAATTGAGAAACGCCGGAATCAACTTACCCATATTGGTGCTGAATTATTTTTCTCCCAGAGCGACGTCGCTTTTCATCCAAAACGAGCTGACGGCGACGATCTATGCGACCGCGCAACTGGA
>CAZMHO010000140.1:0-6460 GCA_964566085.1 uncultured Thermotogaceae bacterium
CGCTCACTGTCGCGCGTTAAATCGGCGGTATTGGCGGATACTTCTTGCAGGTTGGCTTGAGATTCTTGGATGACGCGGTTGATCTCTTCTATTTTCGAACTGATTTCGCCGGAAATTTCCCGATTTTTGTTTACCGAAACGAGGATCTTTTCAGATCCTCCCTCTAAAGAATCAGATACCGTTTTCGTTTTTTGAAGCGTGCTGCGAATCGTTTGAACCATCTTTTTCAAGGAGTTCTCCAAGAACCCGATTTCATTGTTTTTCTGCTTCTCGGAGAAAACGATGCCCAGCTCTAATAGTGAAAGCTTCTGGGAAAGACGCGAAAGTTTGGTAACCGGGCGGAGTGTGCCTATGTATAGAAATACCGAGACGACCAGCACGACAAGAATCGCGCCCATTGTGAGTAGGAGAATGACCCGCATTTGAGAGTTCACCTTTTCCGATAAGATGAGGGTGTCATTTTGAGTTTTCTTCGTCAAAACCAACAATTTCGCCCTCGCATCGTCTGCGTTCTTGGATAAGAGGACATCGAGCCGCTCCATCATCGGAGACAACTTCGCGTTAATAAGCGTGAGCGATTGCTTTTCATAGTCGAAGACAAAGTTTTGGAAGGCGGTGGACTCCTTCAAAGCGCTATTATAGGCCTGATTCGCCTTCGTCGCGTTTTGATGCAGGCGGAGATACGTTTCTGCCTTTTCTGCGAACAGGGCGAGCGATTTTTTAATCGTCAAGGCTTCCAGCAATTTAATCATAAAATACCCGACCGCGGTTTGACTGTTCAAATCGGTTGAGATTTTCGACACATCCTCCTGGAGCAGGGCGAAAAAGCTTTCCCGCTGCGCGGCAAGGGACATAAAATCACGAACGTGGATCTTCATTTGGTTAAAGTGCTGCAGATGCCTTAAGCCGGAGATATACCTTGGATCCCAAAGCCGCTCGAGCTCGTAGAGTGTAAAATTCTTTAGCGAAGAGGCGTTCAATCTGTCGTTGATCTGCGCGATCACTTCCGGGTTGGCCAGTTTCCTGCCAAACTCTTCCGTCATTGAAGCATATTCGGTGATGAAGGTTTCTAAAACGGCATCCCGATTGTTTTCCGCGCTGACGATTCTTTCGGAAACCTTCGTGTACTCTGCTTCCTGATCTGCCGTCACCTTGTTAAAGGCCTGCAGTTGGTCGACCGCTTGGATTTCCTTTTCCTTTAGCTCGATGAGCGCTAAGAACTCTCTTTCGATGTCGGACAAAGATTGGGTGACGACACTCGTGGAAAGAAGGGCGTTGTTATCGGTAAGAATCGCGTTCTGAGACAAGGACCCGATCATATTCCTAATCTCCCGGAGCTGGTTGGAAAAATCCGCCTTCATTCTCTCGACTTCCTCCAGATGATCCATATAACCCAGCAAAGAGATTCGGCGCAAGGTGGTCGACGTTTTTTGAACCAGCGTATTCAAAGAGTTGTCGAAGGCAATCTGTTTCACACTAAGATCAAGAGTTTCAGACATATTTTTCGTTTCGTTTTTCAATAACGCGTTCGAACTGGTTACCAATATTAATACGCCTGCCAGGACCGTCAAGATGATCCCAAAAAAAACTAAAAATTGATGAGAGATTTTCATGGAAACTCCTCCGATTTTTAAGATAAACCGAGCAGTTTAAGAAATTCGTGCATCAAGTAAACCTTAACCCCGGTATTTTTGGCGATCGGTATCAGGTACTCAAAATCCCGGTCAAAAACGGCGATATCCGGCATATACGCCAGACTGTCTCGTAACTCGAAACCGGTAATCCCGCTGAGCAACCCGATCTTAACGCTCAATTCTTCGCTGTCGGTTAATACCGAGATAATCTTCCCTTTTAAAGTGTGGATTGTTTCCTCGGAGTCCGGTGTCGGCGGAACCGAAACGGTTTTTTGGACAACCGGCGGGGACTCCTCTCGGCATTTCCTTCCCGCTATCTTCTCATCCGTTTCTTCCTTAAGGAAGCGACCTCCTTCCTCAGGCTCTTCGACGGCAAAGTCCGATAAGGAGATCTGCGACGGTTCTAAATAGGCCACTTCATCGATCCCGTAATCGATTGAAAAATCCGTTGAAAAAGTTTGTCGCGGTTTCTCTAAAGATTCGTAGGTGCCGGCGCTCGTAAATACAATGAGAGGAAGCTCTTCCGGTTTGTTTTCCACCCCGCTCGGCATGTTCACCCCGCTCGAATCACGTTCTATCTCTTCGTTTTCGGCTTCTGTTTGGAAGTCCGTTTTCACGGGTTTCTCCATTTGGGGTTCGACACGTTCCGCTTCGCTCTCTCGTGTTTTCGCCTCGTCGGTAAGGGTTTCTTCCATTTGGTCAGCCGCAGGGGGGTAGAAAAGAGGTTCCGCTTCAGGCTTCGATTCCGGTTCCGGAGCGCGATCGTCCGTTATGGTCAAGTGTAACATCCAATCTTCAATGTCTTCCCCAAATTCCCCCGCTCTCTGATCACCGCCAAGAGGCGCCTTACCCTTTTCGGAAGAAGCAACCACCGGTGCGAACTCCCTCTCTTCTCGATCCAGAACCTTAAACCGATCCATTATCCCTTCGGCTTGTCCACCCCGCTCGGCTTGTCCACCCCGCTCGGCTCCCTCGGACGCCTGGGCTTCTGTGTTCTTCGGGGTTTCCTTCTCCTGTTTCGACTCCGATCGCCTAAGGGCGGCGACGGTCCAATCCCGATCTTCGGCCACGCTTCCGTCTCGGCCGCCGGAAAGGTTTCCACTCTGCGGAACCGGGGAGATTTTTTCCTCACCCACTCCTTCCGTGGCGTTTCCCGCCTCATTCTCTCTTTTGAGCCTAGAAAGCGCGTTCAGCATATCCACTTCCTCTGACGGAGATATCTCGGAAGCCGATGGCTCGCGGACAGCTGTTGGGACGACCTTTGGCGACAAATCCGAAAAATGGGTTATCAACGTCCCGATTTCGGCCTTGTTAAGAAACGGGTACCTCTCCTTCAACCAGCCTTTAAGGTTTATCCCTTCTGCCATTTTTTGATTAAGTTCTTTCGAGACGCCTTCCAAATCGATCCAATTTTCGGGAAAGAGATTTAGAATCCCGTTCTGAATGGTGGGCTGATGGACGTAGAAAGACTGTATTTCCTTTTCGATAAAAGATTGCAACCGGTCTTCTTCGAAGTAACTTCGAAAAGCCTTCTGCTCGTATAGCTCCTTAAGAGGGATGATCAGTCGTCCGATCTCGGAGAAGGTTAAAGCGAAAGCGGTCTCGATGATCCCTTTGGAGTCGACGATCCCCGCCCGCTCCCTTTTTGAAAATAACCCTTTCTTCTCTTCCCTCAAGAAGGCGGTTTTGAGAGCGATGGTTTCAACGAGGTTTTTCGAAACGAAAACCTCGTGTTCCGGATAGAGGAACCGATAGAGGTTGAGCGTCGCTGCTCCGCCCCGGTTGTTTTCAAAGAATCGGATCAGCGGTGTGAAGACGGGGATAACGGTTTTCAAGCGTTCCGGATCGATCTCTTTTTCTCCGGTCAACTCCTGGAAAGCCTGATAAGTCTCGTTTTCGTTCATAAGCGTCGGCAATCTGGAGAAAACGCGCTTCATGAGGTTTTTTAAGGCGCTTATCGAAACGAAAAGATGGCGTCCTTTGCTGTCTTGGCCAATCTCCGTGAAACCCAAAGAGACCGGCTTAAGCGCTATTTCTCCGGATGGATCGTCGTTTTCGACCGCTTCGTCTATCGCTTCCTTTTCGGAAGCCTCAGACTCTTTCACTAGCGATAAGACCATCCTTTTCAGCAAGCTTTTAACCTCTTTGTGGCCGATCTTCCAGTCCGTAGCCATCGTCTCGTCGTTTATGATCTTGTCTTTTCCTTCGGAAAAGTAATCTCTAAAAAATCGGGCGAAATCTTTTTTTATCGCTTCATCCATTCTGCGCCTCCTTCTTCGATTGGTCAGCCGAAGCGACGAACGCAAGCATTTCCGACAAAGAGCGGGATACGAAGGTAGGGAAGGCCGTATCGACACCTTCCGAGGTTAATGCCTTCAGGATCGACTCTTCTTTCGTTTCTCCGGTGAGCACCAGCAACGAGTCCACGCCGTTTTCAACACCCATTCGGATATCGGTGTACAGGCGATCGCCGATGATCAGCGTTTCGGATTTTTCTCTTCCGAATCGGCGCAGGAGTATTTGAAGCATCTCGGCTTGCGGCTTCCCCAGGATCACATCCGGGTTTCGCCCCGTTGAGGCCCGAATTAAGGCGATCATCGCGCCATTATCGGGCAGAGGGCCTTCTAAGGAGGGGCAGTTGATGTCGGGGTGGGTGCTGATATAGAATAGTCCCTTTCTCACCCAGTGGCAGAAATTTTTCAGTTTCTCGTAAGATAGTCCTGTGTCATATCCCAAAACCACCGCATCATAGGTGGTGTCCATACATCGATCGAAGGGCAGCGCGATATCGACGCCCTGTTTTTTGTACTCTTCCGCGGCATCCGATGTCCCCATAAATAGAATACGCTTACCGGGAAAACGGTCTTTTAAGAACAGAATCGTCGCGTTATTGGAAGTGCAGAGATTCGCGCGGTCGATCTCGAATCCCATATAGGAAAGGGTTTTATAATAGGTCTCGCTACTCTTGGAAGAATTGTTCGTTAGCAACACGAAATCTTTCCGATTCGTTTTCAGCCAGCGGACGAAATCTATCGCGCCCGGTATCGGGGTGCGATCGAGATAGATTGTCCCGTCCATATCCAGAACGAAAAAATTCTTTCCAGCTAACCGCTGGGCCACCTGCTTGCTCGAAGCATTTTTTTCATTGCGTTCCCATAATAATTCCATGCGTCTCTTCCTTTGACAAGTACCTTACCGGAATATCGAATTCCTTCGGGTTGCTTAACCATCGCTTGATGATTTCCGTTGCGGGTGAATCGTCTTCATTAGACTGCATAATGGCCTGCAGAACTTCACGATCATTCTTTTCTTTCCACTTCCGGAAATAGCGTATCGATTTTTGACCTTCCAAGTTCACTTTCCATTCATATCCAAGCCATTTCGCCACCATCTTTAAGGAGTAATGTTGGATTGGAAGGATCATATTCCGTTTAAGTATATCATAAACATCCCAGAGCTTGATTCGGTCCAGCGAAATCTGGGTTTTCTGTTGTAATTGCTCCAGTACTTTTCTCTCATATTCAAAAAAATGATACACATTTCGCGAACGCAGATTTAAAAAACGCAACATCGATCGCGTCACCCTCTCGAAATTTTTCTCCTCTTTAATCAAGAACGGGAGATAACCATCCCGAGAACGAAACCCGAAAAGATAGGGCGCGACGTCCGCTTCGATATCGAAGTACATTTCGGGATCACCCGACAACCATTCCGGAGGCACTTCGAATCCCTTGGCGATCAAAACCAGATCGTTGACAAACGCGTACGCCTTCAACTTGATTTTTTCGACACCTTTGATCTTTTCGATCAATTCCTGGGCAAGCGGTTTCCTCAACAAATCGTCTATCGTGCGGATTCCAAAGAGTTCGGCAGCCGCAAGCGTCGGAGTGGTGACCCCCGATAAGGCTTTCAAGGGCAGATGACGTTTTTCCGGGATGATCGCGCTGCATTGATTCCAGAACACGCAGGTCGTGCACGCTTTAGAAGTCTCCGGGTAGATTGTCCCCATATTTTCGAAACCTCTTTCCATAAAGACTAAGAAATTAGGTTTCGCGCTCCCGTTTAGTTTCAGGCGCATGTTTTTGACCCTTCCTAAAAACAAAGCCTCTTCCGCTGTCGGAACGCCCAATTCTTTGAGGAGCAAGTAGGTTAGGAAGGCGGTCGTCCGATGTCGATCGGATATCTCGCGCGAAAGAAAAGGCAACAGTACGGTATATTTGCCCCCATCCCAGTAGAGCCCGCCTACCTTCATCTCGACGTTCGTTTCATAAACTCGACCCGCGATGACGGGGAATAAAACGCTCTCCCGGCGTAAAACGGCTTCCAAGGTCTTGTCTCTGTCCCAGTCTGCATCGACGTATGGTCTTCCCTCTAAAAAACTTCGGGTGATCTCCAAGTGCCTAACTTTTATCGACTGGTCCATTTCACTGCTTAAAAACCCATTTTCTTTCATCAGCAGAAAGCGCCTCGGGCATTCATAATAATTGAACAGGTCTTCATTCTTGATCGGCATGTTCACCCCGCTCGGCATGTTCACCCCGCCGTTATCCTCAACCATCTTATTTGCCCACGCAAAACTTGCTGAATATCGTATGGAGAATGTCTTCGTCAAAGGTACGACCGGTTATCCCGTCTAATACCTCGACGATCTCGCGCAGATCTTGGCCCAGTATTTCGAACATCCCAGTCTCTTGGAATCGTTCCAGACCGTCAGACAGTATAGACCGCGCGTGTTTCAGAAGATCGATCTGGAAGGTAGGAACCCACATCGTCGGCATGTTCATCCCGCTCGGCATGTTCATCCCGCTCGGCATGTTCATCCCGCT
>CAZMHO010000141.1:0-6411 GCA_964566085.1 uncultured Thermotogaceae bacterium
CATGGAATCACGATTGGGACTTGAGCGGGGCCGAATGGATCGCGGACGATTCCGTCGGGTTTCCTTCTCCCGCTTATTGGGATAAATTGATGAGTCCCGACTTTATCTACCATCAGATCAACAAAGGTATCGATGAGGGAAGCGCCTACATCGACGCCTATCAGCTGATCGTCGATATCGGGGTATGTACCTGGGATATCAAGCCTTATGATTTGGAAGACCACATCTCCTATCCTTCTGAAGCGGCTTGGCGAAATGCGCCACGGCAGCGTCAACGGTACGTGAATGCGGAAACGAACGCCATTTATTACGTGCAATGCGAGACGGACGAGCAGGTGGAGATCTTCAAAAATCTGCTTCGGGACGGCTATCTGTTCACGATCGCGGTTAACTCCAATTTTTATAGCCGACTGAGTCAAAATGACCTTTGGCACACCCGCAACTATGAGGTCCTTGCGACGAACCACGCGAATACGATCGTCGGGTTTGACGACGCGCAATACTGAGTTTTTAGGCGCCGCGAAGAAGGAAAAAAACGCCGTTTTTTACACGAAAACGTCTCATATCGTTATGGAGTGGCGATGGGGCTATTGATGAATGCGGAGGGATTGCCGAGATGAGGAACTCGTCGCTGTATTCGCTCTGAAAAAGAAAAAGATTTACGAGGGGTTCACAGAGCGATACCCTTCTTGCATTTTAACCAAGGCCTTTTGATGGGTTTGGATGTATTGGCCGCAGTTGCTGCCGATCTGGTTTTCCTCCAGTTCCCCGATACTCAAGAGGACCTCATATCCTACCTCGCGAAGTGCGTCCAGGATGGGGTGATCGGTTTCGTTTTTGAAAAATGTTGTCAAATGATGGTCTTTGGATCGATATGTAGGATTCACAGGGGTTATTTTGATAAGAAAAACGTCGGGAGAAAAGTATTGAACGAGAACATTCGGATCCAGTTCCATTCCTTTGGCCAACGCGAAGTTCAAGGAGACCTTCCGATCGTCATCTCCACCAGAGTAAAAGCGCTCTGCGTATCGGGCGATCCTTTCAAAAGACCATATGGGAATAGGGATCAACCATTCCCGTTGGTCAAGGCGAGTGGAATGGATGGAAAATTGTAGTTGAAAACGCCCTTTATATAAACGTTGTTTGATATCGAGCAGCCGCTCGAAGAACATCTCTTTGCCAATAGGCGCGATCGTGGAGACACAAGGCAAAAGTCCGGGAGCCTGATACCGCTGTGGAAGAGTCTCAAGAAGACTAAGCACATCATCGTTCATCGCGGGTTCGCCCATCCTGGCGAACTGAATCTTCCATTTTTTTACAGGAATCTGACCGCACTCAAAACGCGGGTTCACCATGGTTTCGATCTGAAAAAGCATCTCATCCAAAGAGACCTTCCCCCCATACCCCCCGCCCGCGTCGCAGAACCTGCACCCGACCGGGCATCCATAGAGAGTGGAAATGATGTTAACCCACTTTTCCATCAGCGGTATGGGCGGTTGAACCGATTCTACCCATTCCAAAAGCTTTCCATGAGAGGATAGACCGATATAGACTCGGGCAACCGATTCGTCTCCGATCACTTGTATTAGTTTCAAAGAGAATACCTCCTTTGATGATCATATGTCAAAGCGGCGCGGATGCCATCGCCTGCAGCAATTGCCACCTGCCTCAGATCCGGATGGGCTATGTCCCCAATCAAGCTCACCTGATCCGGCCACCTACCCGCCAATAGGCGGTCAAGGCCTTCAATCCAGCGTCTCTCTCTGCCTATTGCCGATAATACTGCGATATACTTCCCTGAAGCAGGTAGTGCGCTGATATGCTCGCTAGTTCCTTGCCATTGGAGCGGGCTATCCATAAGCCTGACGATAATCCCCGCCTGTTTCGCCCGCTTTTGTAAGACGGGAATGGCTTTTGGGGCTGAACGCGTCAGAATCTCCACCTGATAAGCCAATGCCGAAAGAGATAGCGCGTAATCGAACGCGCAATCGCCACCGCCCACAATACCGACAGGCAGTAGACGATTGCCTCGATGGACCGATTCTGTTTCCAAAAACCCGACCATCAGCCGAAGTGAGTTGAAAAGCCTTCTCTGAGCCTTCTGATCGGCCTGCCATGGCATGGGTTTGGGCTTGGTACCGATAGCCACAATCAACGTATCTGTATAATAGACTCCATGGAGAGCGAGAATCTTCACCTTTCCACCATCCACCGGTGAAAGGGTTATCGCCCTGTCGCAATTCATACGTGCTTGAAAGACATCCAGGTAATGTCGCATTGCTTGGGCAAAGGATTTTCCCGTAAGGCCATGAGAGAAGGGTAGGTAGTTCTCCACGAGAAAAGCCTCCTCAATCAGTCCTCCAACGGTCTCCGGTTCGATAAGCAGCGGATCATATCCCATCCGCCTTAGTTGAACGGCTGCCGATATCCCTGCGGGACCGCTTCCAAGGATGACGATCGCTTCATGAATGGGCGTAATCTGATTAGATATCTTTGAGAACCTCCTTCACAGCCATCAAATCGGCAAATCCATAGACACAGTCTCAGTTACGGTGTTCGTACAGGAATCAAAACCCCGATGCTTTCGCTACGAAGGCGGTTCTTCCGTACGATTACCGGTTAACGAGAAAAGGTTTCTGATTTCCTGATTGTTCATCTCGGTTATCCAGTGTTCCCCGGCGCTTACGATTGTTTCCGACAGTTGTGTCTTTTTTTGCAGCATTTCATTGATTCGTTCTTCGAAAGTATCTTGCGTTAGCAACCGATGGGCGGTGACGCATGCTTTTTGCCCGATGCGATAGGTTCTGTCCGTGGCTTGGTTTTCCACTGCGGGATTCCACCAAAGGTCATAATGGATGACGTGCGTTGCCGCGGTCAGATTGATCCCCGTTCCGCCGGCTTTCAGCGTGATAATCATGAGCGGGCAGTAAGGGTCTTCTTGAAAATCGTCGATCAGTTTATGCCTTTGCTTCGGGTCTACTCCGCCGTGAAAAAAGAGCGGGATTAACTCCGTTTTCTCTTGGATCATTTCTACCAGCATTCTTCCCATTTCGCGATATTGGGTGAATACCAGGACCTTTTTCCCCGTTTCAAGTATCCCTTCGAGCAAGCGAAAAACGGCTTCGGTTTTTCCGGAGTGTGTAGGAAGAGGTTTGCCGGTCTTTGTAAATAAGACGGGATGATCGCAAATCTGTTTGAGCGCTGTGATAAGCCATAAGACTTTGCCCCTTCGTTTGATACCCTCACTGTTTTCTATCTCCTCCACCGCAGTGTCGACGACGCTTTTGTACAATACTGCTTGTTCCGGCTTCAATGTCGCGTATTCATCACGAACGATCTTATCCGGAAGATCTTTAATCACGTTTTTATCCGTTTTTATTCGCCGGAGTAAAAATGGCGAAACCGCGCTTCTCAATAATCGTGTCTTGTTTTCGTCATTGAATCGTTCGATGGGAACGGCGACACGTTCGTGAAATGTTTTTCGCCGTCCTAAGTATCCGGGCATCAGCATGTTAAACAAGCTCCACAGCTCCATAACGCGGTTTTCTACAGGTGTTCCGCTCACGGCGATCTTATAAACCGATTTTAACTGCGACACAGCCTTCGATTGGTCTGCCTCTGCATTTTTGATGTTTTGGGCTTCGTCCGCGATTAAGACGCTCCATTCGCGTTCCACCAGGAGTTCAAGATCGGAGCGAACCGTACCGTACGTTGTAATCCACACGTCTATGCCGGGAAGCATCTCTCGCTTGTTTCCGCAATACAGCTCGCTGCGAAGGCCCGGAGCGAATTTGGCTATTTCTTTCCGCCAATTTAACGTGACTGAGGCTGGGCAAACAACTAAAGCCGGCTTAGTCAATTCTTTATTTTCCTGTAGTTTCAGTAACACGGCGATGACCTGTATCGTTTTTCCCATACCCATATCATCCGCGAGACAGACGTTGAATCCGTTTGAAAAGTTGGACAATATCCATTGATATCCTCTCATTTGGTACGGGCGCAGTTGGCCGACAAGGCCCCGGGGCGCTTCATATCGGCGCGTTTTCCCCATCTCTTTTATCAGGGTTTCTATTTCTTCCCCATATAGGAGAGGGTGTCCGTCGACGTCTTTCGAGAAGAGGGCCCGAAGGGTTTCCATAGAATCCAAACGGGGAGGATCTCGTAATTTTTCGAGCATCCTTTTTGCTTCGGCCGGGTCTATCAAGTAATAGTTATCTTTAAACAGGACAATCTTTTCCGCCCCTTCGATCAAAGCGGCGAACTCTTTTGTCGAGAGGTCATCCTCTCCCAACGTAATTCTCCATTCGAAAGAAAGCAAACTGTTGAGCGAGAGATAGCTCTTCGCCGTTTGGGATTTAGAGGTGACGCGCGTAGCGACCTTTGGGCGTGTAAGGTCTTTGAACCCCTTGGGAATAACGAGCTCAGCTCCAAAAAAAGCCAGATAGTCGCGCGTTTCGCTTAACAGGGAAATGAAGGCGTCGGCGTTAAGAGGAATCTGTTTTCCATCAAAAGCGCAGGTTATGGCGGGAATCCGCTCTGAAAGGCACGCGATTTGCTTTAGAACGCTTTCTTTATCAGCTTGGTCCGATGCATGAGCCAAAAACTCGTTAACCGGCGCGGGATTCAAAAAGAGGTCGTTTCTTTTCTTAACCATGACGGTGAGCGAGAACCGATTAGACGATAGCGTGTCAACGAATAGCATAAGATTCGCATTTGAAACGGAAAGATAGAGTGGCGTCAGCCAGTTTTGAACGGCCGCTTTCGTTTGCCGCCTTAGAAAACCCTCTGCGCGATATAATCTACCCTGAAAAAAGACCTGGGACATCTCATCAGACGAGAAATCCGCCTTTCCTTCCAAAGCCGAACGGATAGTTTCGGTGATCAGCGCCGACACTATGTAGTCCGCGCTTTGCTCTTTCAGTAACGGGATTCCTTTACTATCCCGAATGGTACCGATGGGGATAGAATCGTTCAATGACGATTTTTTCCTTAGAAAAGCGGCATCGGAATAGTTCGGAGCGTCTTGGATGGAAAAGTCTTCCCCCTCTCCCGACGGAACAACAACGGGAAACCAACTATTTAGCGCGACGAGCCTTTCGGCAAAAGAAAGAGCGTCTTTCAGCCAGCGAACCGAAGGGGTATCCTCCGGAAAGGAAACCAGAGAAATCTGGTTCGCCAGTCGTAAAAATTCCTTGGAAGAATACGTCGTTCCGGTTTTGTGATAAGGGTCATAAAGGATAAAAAACACCCCTTCATCGCGATGTTCTACAATGATCGCGGTGTGCGGGGGAAACAAACTTACGCGTTCGGTTAACGCCTCGCGGCTCCGAACGCGCCGCGTCTCGCTATAAGCTTGAGGCAACAGGTTTGCGATCGCGCCGCCGCTATCGAAGGGCGGGGTTTTTCCTAAGAGGGATAACATAGTGGCTATCGGGTAGGGTTGTAGGTTTTGGTACGCCGCCGGTTCTTCGGTAATGGCGGGTTGAAGAATTGGATTCACCTCCGTTAGCCCTATCGAGTCGAAAACCCACCGGGAGGCGTTCGAAGCGCTATAAGCCAATTTGGCGCTTTCTAAGATCCGTTTCTTTTTCAACCCGCGCATCTCAAAAAGTAGAAACGGGTCTTTATCTATCTCAGCCGCGAGAAGATAATCGACCGCGGCGATGTGCTTGCAGGGGTTCGCCCAATCGGGGCAAGAACAAGAGGCATCAATATCCGCCCAGCGAGAAGGAAAAATTCCGAGCCCGATTTGCTTCAGCGTCGGTTCGAGCGTTTCGGGCATCTTCCCGATGAGCAGTTGCGAAGAGACCGCGGGGTGATTCTTGATGAGATCAAGGACGGTGGAAATCTGTTCTTCGGACCACTGTTCCAAAGACAGGCGGATTTTGTAGGGGGTAGCTCTGCTGCCCTGCACTCTCGCTTGAATCATCCCTTTTTTATTTTGTGTTATTTCTAAAACAGAACCGTTCCGAGCATAGGTTCTGCCTCGCGGCAACCGGTTTGTGTCTCTATCGATCTCTTCCAGCGCTTTTATCCAGCTTTTACCCCACCAACTCGACGCGAATCCTTTGACCGCCATGGAATCACTCCCGTTTAACGGGCAAGATCGGTATGCCGATCGAACCGTTTCTATTGATAGGCAGATTATACGCTATCAAGGCGCTCGAGGTTCGAACCCCAAATAGGGCCAGGTCAGTAACCGTTAGGCGAAACGAAAACGCGGCAACCAAAGACGCGCTTATGGTACAATATACCGAGTATCCCGGGGACTGTCTCCTTTCCCCGAAACCACAGAATTTGCGCGTCTTTGTTTCCGAATAGCGACAACCAAGGACAAAACCATTTTCTAAATCGCAAGGAATGGACGATCTTTGATTGCTAAGGAGAACGGAAAACATGAAAACGCAATGG
>CAZMHO010000142.1:0-6407 GCA_964566085.1 uncultured Thermotogaceae bacterium
TCCCCGTTTATGAAGCGGTCTAAATCACTAAGAGGGAAGTGACGGGTAGTCATTAAAATTTTACCAAACGGTCAAAGATAGGGTCTTGACAAAATTTGACTAAGTGGTAAAATTGGGTGAAAATAAAATGGGGATAGTCTCATAGAATCAAGGAGGGCAATAATGGGCTTTGGAAAGGCAGTAAAAGAGAAGGCTTCGGCGCTGGCGATCGGTACGATCATAGACCAGGCCGTGAAATACGTCCAAAAAGATCCGCAGAATAACTTTGAAAAATTAACTCACAATCTTGGGAAATTGGAAGGGATCTTCCCTTCTTCTGACGGCAAATTTTCGAAATTTTTAGGGTGGGCGAACGCGAACCCCGGCAGCAAACAATGGTTTATCGAGTTGCTTTCAAGAGATGAGAACCAGATACGTGCGTTTATGAAAAACATGTTCGTCAACATCAGTCTTGGCTGGATGGAGAACAATGAAGAGTTAATGGAAAAACACGGCATCACGGCGCCCTATACCATTCTTATCAGCCCGACGATGCGCTGCAATCTAAGGTGCCGAGGCTGTTATGCCGGAGAATACGCGCAGGAGGGAGAACTCTCGGCGGATGAACTGAGAAGAGTCATCAAGGAAGCGAAGGAACTCGGGACGTTTTTCTTCACGATCCTTGGCGGCGAACCCTTCGTTCGGTTCTGGGAACTTGCCGATATCTTTGAGGATAACAGCGATTGTTTGTTCCAGGTGTATACGAATGGGACCCTTATTACGGATGAGGTCGCCGATCGATTGAAAGCACTCAAAAACGTTGTTGTCGCCTTTAGCGTCAACGGCGACGCCAAGGAAACCGAATTCATGCGCGGCCCAGGTGTGTACGAAAAAGTGCTTGCTTCGATGAAGAAGATGAAAGAGCGAAACCTGCTCTTCGGGATGTCGCTGGTTTTAACCAAACACAATTTTGAGATTATGACGAACCCGCAATTCTATATGGAATGGCGGGAACGAGGGGTGATTTACGCTTGGAACTTCCTGTTTATGCCGGTGGGAAAAGACGCCTCGACCGTATTGATGCCGACTCCGGAACAACGGTACAAATACGGCGAATTCATACAAAAGTTCCGTTCCGAGCAACCGTTCTATATTATGGACTTCTGGGCGGACGCTCCGTTTGTCCACGGATGTATCGCGGGTGGCAGACGATACTTGCATATCAACCATAAAGGAGACGTAGAACCTTGTGTTTTCGCCCATTTCGCTACGGATAACATCCGTGATAAGTCTCTTGTGGCATGCTTGCAATCTCCGTTTTTCGCAGATATCCGGATGCACCAACCCCACACCGACAATTTACTCAGACCGTGCATGATCATAGACAACCCGGAAGTGCTCCGCGGCGCCGTTAAGAGAAATAACGCGAAGCCGACCCACGAAGGAGCCGACGTTATCTTTACGCGATTAGCGAAGGATCTGGATGATTACTCCGCCGGGGCGGCCGAGTACCTCGATCCGATTTGGGAAGAAGACTGGCAAAAAGCGATTAAGGATATGGAGAAGCGGAATGCTTCTTACGGGGAAGGTTTCGACCGATTGCAGTACCGATTGAACCCCGAGCAGTTCAATGAGCGAATCGAGAACCTCAGGAAAAACGATCCGGAGTTTGCGCAATTAATGGCCGATATGGCGGAAAGCGTCTCGGAGGAATACGGAAAGGACGCGGTTCGGCAACGGAAGATGGTTGGCGAGATCGAAGTGAAATGATAAAAGGCGGGGCGACCCGCCTTTTCTTATTGGAACAGAGCTATCTCACGTTACTGACGCGTCCTTCTTATGGGCGATGGTTTCTTGCCAAGCATCCTTATCCGTAACTTTCTTCGAGTATTTCCCGGATTTCCTCCGCGTCGAGCTTCACCGGATTGTTTTTATTCGGACGTTGCTCGGCGATCCACGGGAAGCGCTCTTTGCCGATGTTCAACTCACGTAAGGTCTTTATCGGAAAAGAGCTACGCCAGTTTTCAAGGGTATCGGGAAGAGAGGAGGAATCGAAGAGGAAGCCGACCCGTTCAAATTTTTGATATCTTTCCCGATTTCCGTTTTCTCCCAACTTCCGCAAGTTCTTCCGAATACACGGGATCAACAAGGCAGCGCACAGCGCTCCATGAGGCGCGTTATACACCCCCCCGAGGATTCCGGCTAAACCGTGTACAATCCCGAGTCCCGCGTTGGTTAACGCAATTCCCGATAGATAAGCCGCATACCCCATCTGTGTCCGAAGACAGAGATCTTCAGGATTTTTCACCACAAGAGGCAGCGCGGAACACTGTTTTAACCCCTCGAGCGCCAGGGTGTCAGTGAATGGAGTGGCTTCGGATGAGGTGTAAGACTCCAGTAGTTGAACAAAGGCGTCGAGACCCGCAGCAATTGTTACCTCCTTTGGGCAAGAACGTGATAACTCCGGATCGATCAAAGAAAAGTCGGGAATCAGATGGTCGTGTCTGAGGGATCGCTTTAACCCCGGAAGGGTGGAAGTGCAAATCACCGCGTTCTTGGTAGCTTCGCTTCCCGTACCGGAAGTGGTTGGGCATGCGGCAAAAAAAACCTTCGACCCATCGTGAGGTTTATTGCCCGGGATGCCTTCCAAGTAATCGGCTACCGATTCGCCCTTATACAGCATCGCGGAAACTGCCTTTCCGGTATCGATAACGCTTCCGCCGCCGATCCCAATCACCGCGTCCCATTGGGTCGAAGAGCACTCTGCAACAATTTGGTCGATCAGGTCGGATGTGGGTTCTCCGGATACGCGATAGGCGGCTACGGTTAGCGCTCTTCGCCGCGTTTCTTCAACGAACCAATGCCACTGAGGAGAATGGAGGAGGGACGACATACCGGTAACGACCAAGATCGCCTTATTCTTTAGGGGTAAGGCTTCGAACAATCCCAAAAACGCTCCTTTCCCAAAGAGGGTTCGAGGAGGCAAAAAGGACTGGAAAACCTTCATTTCCATAGGTTCTGGTCAACCGGGGCGATAACTGTGTGCGGTATTCCCTCTCGAGGCTTTTCCATCCAGGCTTCCACCTTCGTTTTCCAGCGCTGGTAGTGTTCGGTTTTTTTATGGTCACGAGCGTCTTGTTCGGATCGGTAAACTTCGTACAGCGTGAACCGGTTCGGCTCCTGCTGATGCCGCAAGAAGTCGAAACGCAGATTGCCGGGTTCCAAGAGCGACTGTTGATGATTATCCAGGGTCGCTACGATAAAATTTTCGATGAAAGGTTCCTTTACCCAGATAGAGACGATCGTTACGATCACTCAGATCCCCCCTAAAAGAAAAGACCCTTATGGGTCTTCGCTGGTGGGTGTGATAGGGTTTGAACCTACGACCTCTTCCGTGTGAAGGAAGCGCTCTCCCGCTGAGCTACACACCCGCGCATTCAGGCAGATTTTAACACAAGGGCGAAGAAAAGTCAAGGAAAAAGCGGGTTCCCCCGCTTTTTTACTTGACGCGTAGTTTCAGATCTTTACCTGCAGAAAATTTAGGTACTTTTCGCGCAGGGATTCTTATCGGTTTTTTGGTTCTGGGGTCAACCCCGTTGCGTTCAACTGTGTTCTTGACCATAAAGGTTCCAAAACCGACGAGCCTGACGTTTCCTCCGTTCGCCAATTCACCGGAAATGACATCTACAAAAGCGTCGACGAACAGAGCCGCCTCCTTTTTCGTGACCCCCGTCTCCATTGCGAGCTTGTCCACCATCTCTTTCTTATTCATCTGCCTTACCCCCTTTGAAACATCGAAATGTGCATTTTCTACTCTCAGAAGGAAATATATCATAAATGACGAATGGAAAACAAAAAAGGAAGCGATTCCGTTCTTCTCTAATGGACTTCTACGGGGATAAAGGCGGATTTCAGACGAAAATCGCGAGGAAAAAGAGGGTTGGTCTTATTAGATCCTTTTGGAAAGAGGGGTGTGGGCGATCGAAATTTCGAAGCGCCATTACAACGGATTCGCGTCGCGAGAAGCGGTTTTCAGTAACCGGGCGACAGTAGCGCGTTCCCTTGCGAAAAGCATAATGAAATGAACAGAACCGTAGTGGAGGGCGGTAGAAACGCGCTCCTGCAGGGCTATCCAAGTCTTCTGTATTCATACGAGAAGAGCAATGACGCCTTACAAAAAGAAACGACTCGCTTCCTTTTACGGTACCGAACACAAGACGAGCGCAGTAAACCCGCTGTATTCATCGAGGCAAATTATCTACCGCGCCCTTATTGTTTGGGGGAGAGTCCACTAACAGGAAAGGGATACGCACGAAAAACGTCGTTCCTTTACCGATACGGCTTTTCACCCATATACTTCCGCTCATCAGATCCACCAACTGTTTTACTATGGAAAGACCGAGGCCTGTTCCAGAGTATTTACGATGATTAGACGCGTCTATTTGATAAAACCGTTCGAAGATTTTGCTGAGTTGGGATTCAGCCATACCGATGCCGGTATCCTGAATCTTGAATTCAATGGCAGTCTTGCCTTGGTAATGCCCCCTTCGGAAGTGAATTTTATCGCGTTCGCGATTAAATTTGTCAGGATTTGCTTGAGCCGTACGTTATCCCCGACCACCTCTTTCGAAAGGCTGTGGATTTTTAAGTACAACCCTTTCTTTTCCGTTTCCAGCGCAAAACTTTGATGGATATACTCCAGCGCCTCTGCGAGTTGAAAGGGTTTTTTGACTAATGTAAATTTTCCCGATTCGATCTTCGAGAGGTCGATGATATCGTTGATCAGGTTCAACAGCTGTTTGGCGTTTTTAAGGATATTCCTCGGGAAGTCTTTCTTTTCACCCGGGACTTCCATGAATAGCGTCTCAGCCAATCCCATAATGACGGTTAACGGGGTTCTCAGCTCATGGTTTACGTTTGCGATGAACTCCGATTTACTACGATTCGCGGCTTCGGCTACAAGTTTCGCTTGCCTTAACTCCTCTTCAAAGGCACGTTGCGCCGTTATATCGGAATGGATTCCTACCATTCTTAACGGAACGAGATCTTCTCCGTAACTGACGATACGCCCTTTGTCGAGTATCCATAGGTATTCGCCGTTCTTTTTCCGCATTCGGTATTCGACCTCGTAATAAGGTTTCGAACCCGAACAATGTTCGTCCCAAGCTTTCAGAGCGCGATCGATATCCTCCGGATGGATCAGCTGCCGCCATACGACATCCGGATCGGGAAAGTCGCGTTTGCTATATCCCAGCATTGTATAGTAGTTATCGTTGTGGGAAATTTTGTTCGTTTGAAGATCCCAATCCCAAACCCCTTGATTTGCGGCCCAAAGAACCATCTCGAGACGCATTTGAACGGTCTTGTACCGTTCTATCACCCGCTGAAAGGCTTGCGTGCGCTCAACGACCCGATGTTCCAGTTCCTGGTTTACGCTTGGAGTCGTTGCCGGTTCCGAAAGGTCTTTCGGATAGATCTGATCGATACCGCGATAACCGCTCCAAGCGCCCGAATCATCGAAGACGGGGCTCGCGCTGGCGAATAGCCGTTGCCCCCCGCCCCCTTTCCGTTTCGCGCGGATAAGCGTTGATACCGTTTCATGAGACTCGATATTTACCGGGCGATTTAAATCAGATCGGTACACGGCACGGGACTGATCGAGAAAAAAGACGCGTTGCTGCCCGACCATCTCTTCGGGGTGATACCCGTACAGTTCGAAAGCTTGCTGACTGACAAACCGGTATTTACCATCGGTCCCCGTTTCCCAGGTCATTCCAGGAAGCGAGCGGTAGAAAGGATCGAATTGATCTGGTTTCGTCTTGTCGTTATGCGAGAGGATTCCCTGAAAAAGGGAAGCGAGTTCTCCGAAAAAAGCGGGCAAGTCTGTTTCTGTTCCTGTATTCCCTTCCTCGTAGAGGATCTCCAAAACGCCGGAATCCTGTCGCGCGCTTTTTAGAGGAATGAAAACACGCGTTCTACTATCGCCTTCCGAAGCGAGATAAGGTCCCAGGCAGCCTAATTCGCTGTCTACGCCACCCTCGCTCTTTGAAAAGAGAGCGGTTCTCGCAGCGAACCATTGAGTCCGATCGGAATCGCGTTGCAGATGGTACCAAAAGCACGTCCAATCATCCGGCCCATTTTCCTCAACCCATAGCCACAGACTGCATCGACGGCAAAACGTCTCGATAATCGGCACGCTTTCATCCAATGTTTTTTTTAGATTCTCTGGTTCTGATTTCAAAAAGGCTTTCGCCAATCGGTAGATTCTTTCTATCTGCGCGTATTCCATCTGTCCCCCAGGAATGTGAGAGATAGATTATATCTCATTTTCGGCCGTACCGAGTCGTTTACATAAATTTTACATCACTTCCGGGCGACGCCTTTTCAATAAAGAGAGAATGGTAATGCACGGGGCGAAACGGGTATCG
>CAZMHO010000143.1:0-1706 GCA_964566085.1 uncultured Thermotogaceae bacterium
GCAACCCGATGCCGATCGCCGTCATACCCGCCGCTTTCGCCGCCTCTATCCCGTTCTTTGCGTCTTCGAATACCGCGCAGCGCTCGGGGTGTCGCGCCAGGACTCGCGCGGCTTTGATAAAAATCTCCGGATCAGGCTTGGTCTTTTCGATCATCGAACCATCGATCACCGCGTCGAAAAAGGGAGCGACCTTTAACAACGCGATGACCCGCTGGGCGTTTTTACTTGCCGAAGCGAGGGCGATGCGGTTTTTCCCTTCTTTAAGCGTCCGGAGGAAGTCCACGACGCCGGGAAGGGTGTCCGAAGGCCGGAGTGTTTCGACCCACTCCAGATACCGGCTGTTTTTCTTTTGGGCTAAAACCCGTTTTCGCCCCTCATCCAGGGAGATGCCGGCCAGCTTGAGGATAATCTCAAGCGATTCCATACGGCTAACTCCTTTGAGCCGCTCATTGTCTTCTTCAGTCAACTCAAACCCCAACTCCCGCGCGGTTTCTCTCCAAGAAAGAAAATGAAACCTGGCTGTGTCAACAATCACGCCATCCAAATCGAATATATAACCATTTATATTCGGCATACTCCCTCCAGTTTTCTAAACGGTTAAAAATTATAGCATGAATCCTGCGGGAAAAGCGCCCTGGACAAATACCTCTTCGCCCGAAATGGGGAGAGTCAGCAGATGCGCAAATTCACGCAAAATCTGATAAATGGGCAAAAATCGTGCGATCGATTCCGGTCATGTGTCTTCAAGAGACCCCATAACTTGACGCACACCCGCGCGTTTCCGTCTGAATGAAGCATGGTATAATAGGCAACTCACGCTTGCGGGTAGATATTCTGCCGCACTTACCGAAGGAGGAAAAGCAGATGAGTCGGATTCTATATTTTTTGATTGTCGCCCTGATCGGATGTTCTTCGCTTTTTGCGCTTCAGTATCAAGACTACGCCGTGTATAATGACATAGAGAATGGGCTCAAGGTCGCGGCTTTGACGGGAAAAGGCGTTGCGCTGATCTTCACCCGGCTTAGTTGCTCTTCCTGCTCAAAACTGAAAACAGAAGGCTTGGCAACCTTGGAATTGGTCAACCTTTTGCGACTAAATCATATCGTCATCATCGCGGAAGCTGAAAAAGACTATTACGCGCGCTATCCCTTCGAGGTTTTTCTCAACCCGGAGATCACGCAATACGAGACGTTGAGTTATTATGAGATCGCGGCAAGAAAATTCCATGTGTCGGCGATACCGCGAACCTTTCTGCTGGATGCCCAATTTCAGATTGTCGGTTCGGTGGAGCGCTATCCCAGCTATGAATCCTATCTGGCTTCCTTGAAGTCGGTGATGACGGAACCGATGTCCCAACCGGTCCGACTCCTGAGAACGATCGCGGCAAAAGACGCCACGCTTCTCTCTTCCACATTGCCGAACGTCAAAACCGTCGCGTTTAGCGAGTTTAAAACGGTGTTTCCCACCTACGATTGGATGGGTTACACCGTTTTATTGAATACCAGTATTCAGGAGGTTCAGGATTTTGCCGCCGCGAATCCCACGGTTCCGCTTAATTTATTCGTCAAAGTCCCGTAAACCCCCTCTGAAAGTCTTATGGGTTCTTCTGTGTTTTTTACTCGCCTGCTGCGCCTTTGGCCAAACGGAAGAACCGTGCGGAGAAGAGTCCGACGGATGCAGTATCCTCGAGCTACTGGGGGATGAGC
>CAZMHO010000143.1:1716-6369 GCA_964566085.1 uncultured Thermotogaceae bacterium
GATCAAGGAGTTCAAATCCGTCAAGGGGTGGAAAACGGAAGAGCGTTCCTCTACCTTTTTTACGGCGATGATTGTCGGCATTGCCAAGACCTCTTGGCATTTTTAAGCCGGTTATCCGATATCGAAGCCTACGAGGAATTAGAGGGATATGCGGTCGACCGAAGGCTTTTTGAGCAATACCGCTCACTCAATCCTCTTCTTTTGATGAATACCTATGAGATCAGCCGTCACGCCACAAACGTCTCCGTCCTGGAATCGTTTTTTACGTCCTACGACACCCGGTTTACCGGAATCCCCATTCTATTTATCGGGCGAGAGGCCTTTTCAGGATTTGATCGCGCGACAATGCCGGATGAAATCCTCCGGGCGATCATCACCCTCTACGGCGCTGAGCCGGCGCTTACAAGCAACACCATCGCGCTGCCGTTGTTCGGCAAGATCGACAAAGGCTCGCCGCTGTTCTTTCTGACGATCCTGATCGGTTTGCTCGACGGATTCAACCCCTGCGCGTTTTGGGTGTTGATGTTCCTGCTCAGCCTGCTTTCCGTCGCCAAATCTCGGAAGCGGATGCTTCTGATCGGTTCTGTCTTTGTCCTCGCTTCCGGTTTCATCTACTTCGGTTTTATGTCCGCGTGGTTTAACTTCTTCTCCTTGATCGGCATGCACCGGATCATCACTTTCATCCTATCGGCAGTGGCGATCGTGATGGGGTGCATCAATCTGAAAGAGGTCTTCTTCTTTAAAAAAGGAGTCTCTCTGATGATTTCGGAAAAACAGAAGCCAAAGCTGTACCAGCGGGTCCGAAAGATCATCCAAACACGAAGCATCCCGTTGGCGATCGCGTTGACCGTCGTTTTAGCGCTGTTTGTGAACCTGATCGAGTTAACGTGTACGATGGGATTGCCGGCTTTGTTCTCAAAAATACTGACGGAAAGACAGATCGCAATCGGCGCGAAGTATTTTTACCTCGTCCTTTACAACTTCGCCTATATCCTTCCGCTATGGTTGATCGTCTTAGGTTTTTCGCTCACCTTGGGTAAGTACAAGATGACCGAAAGGAGCGCCAAGGTCTTTAAAGCGATCAGCGGTCTCTTGATGATCGCCTTGGGAGTATGGTTGTGGTTCAGCTAAACCGGAAACGCCTTGGACGCCCTATTTTCAGTTGACTTCGAGGATCGCCGCCTCATAAGGTTCAAGAGTGGGAGAATGGTTTCCGAAGCGCTCAGGGCGCGTTGTTGTTCCGCCCAGGTAACGCCATGTTTTAACTCCAAAACCCTTCAAATCCAGACCGATCTCGCGATTTCCGAAGTTGAGAAGAACCAGGTTCGATTCTGATGCGTCGATCCTTAAGAAAGCCATGAGATCTTCTTCCTTGGTATCTACGAATTCGAGCCGGCCGAAGCGTAAAGCGCCGGACGCTTTTCGTACCCGAATCAGCTGTTTGTAATAATTGAGCAGTGAAGCCGGATCGGCTTTTTGCGCTTCTACGTTCACTTCCCGAAGATCCGCGCCGACTGGTAGCCAAGGTTCCGTTTGAGAAAAACCAGCATAAAGGCCGGCGTTCCATTGCATCGGGGTTCGGCAGCCGTCCCGTCCGACGTTTTTGGGCCACAGATTTTTGCCTTGCGGGTCGACGATCTTCTCGTACGGAATCGTCGCCTCGCGCATCCCTATTTCTTCGCCGTAGTAAACGAAGGGGGTACCCCGTACCGTCAACAGAATGGCGGCGAGAACCTTCGCCTTCTGAATGGCCTCTTCGCCTTCGCCAAGTTTTGACAGAAATCGCTTGGAGTCATGATTTCCGAGTACGTAACTCGGCCAGGCAAAGTCCCGGAACACCGCCTCGTTGAGGGTGACGTGTTCGGCGTAGGTCTTAGCGGCAAAGGGCAGAAGTTCTTTGAAATCAAAGTTAAAGGCCAGATTCAAACGATTCGGACGCGTATAGGCAAAGTATTGCGCCGGTCCAAGCCCGGTCGCCACCTCCCCAATGGAAACCCGATCGTCATAGAAGTCCATCAACTCCCGGATCTCTTCGACTGCGCCCTCCGTTTCCGGTCGATCCCGTGTGTAGAGGTGATGCTGGCGGTTAAAAGCGATCGGTTCCTCCGGGTACCTCACCGGGTTATCCCGTAACTGGTCGTCCTTGTAGAAAAGATTAACGACATCAAATCTAAATCCGTCGACGCCTTTGTCCAACCAAAACTTGATGCTTTGCATCACCTGCTTCCGAACTTCGTGGTGGCGCCAGTTTAAATCCGGCTGCTCTTTCACGAAGAGGTGCAGGTAATATTGCTTCCGAGTATCATCCCATTCCCACGCGTCACCCCCGAAGTAGGACACCCAATTGTTCGGAGGCGTCCCCTTCACGCCATCCACCCAGATATACCAATCGGCTTTCGGGCTGTCCTTCGAAGAGCGGGACTCTTTGAACCAGGGATGCTGATCGGAGGTATGATTGTAGACCTGATCCAGGATGACCCGGATACCCCGTCCGTGGGCCGCCTCCAGTAATTGATCGAAGTCCGCCATCGTTCCGAAAAGCGGATCGATCGCCCGATAATCGCTGATATCATAACCGAAATCCTTCATCGGCGAGAGGAAGATCGGGGAAAGCCAAATAGCGTCCGCTCCCAGATCCTGTATATAATCCAACTCTTCGGTAATGCCCCTAAGATCGCCGACACCGTCCTGATTCCCGTCTTTAAAGCTCCTCGGGTAGATTTGATAGATGACCGCGCCCTTCCACCACGGTTTATTCATAACACCCTCTCCTTTCGTCAATCCTTCACGCCGCCGCTCGTCAACCCAGCGGCGATCCCTTTATCGAGCTATCATACCATAACGAGCCGCGGCAAGGTAACCATGACGCTCGCCGCGGCGTTTTTCATTCCGTCCGACTCAATCTATAAACCAAGGTTGAACACACCAGAAGCTAAGCTTTGACCATCCCGCGGAAGCGGAAAATGCCGGCGGAAAAGACACAAAAAGCGAACAGGATTAGGACGAGCGCGTTCGGAATCACAGAGAGGAATCCTTCGGACCGGTTCAGCTTTTCTATCCCAGTGATGACCCAATACTGAGGCGCCAGAACCGCCAGTTTGTTGATGAATTCCGGCAAAAACTCTTTCGGAACGAGCGTTCCGCTGATCATCCCGGTGGGGATGATGATCAGATTGGAGACGATAGAGATCATCGACGGATGCCGGCATACTCTCCCGACCAACACACCGAGGCTGAGGGTTACCAACAGGAAACAACCGAGGAGCAGGATCCCCCCAAAAAGATGACGTTGAATCAGCGGGGCGGGAGAGAACGCTGATCCGATGACGAACAGTAGAAGGGCCTGTAACGCGAACAAAACCAGCATCGAGCAAAGGATAGAAATTGTGATGCCGGCAGGGCTGTTCGGTGTCGCATAAAATCGAAACAGCAGGTTTTTTTGCCGAAGCTGTATGATATCGGCCGCGAAAAAGGAGGTCGAAAACATCATTATCAGGATAATGATGCTTAAAACGATCGTATTCGTCGCGTCGTTCGCCGTTTCCGGCATCACCAAAGCAATCGGGCTTTGAGGGGCGAACGGGCTGGAAGCCAAGCGCCCCGAATAGTCACGGAGCCACTCTTCTCGAACCGTTTCATGCAAACCTCTTTGCAGGCTGGCTGCTATCATTCCGGAAGGAATGGTTTTCAGAACGCTGAACAGAAGCTCTTTAGGAGCTTCCGAACGAAGGCTTTCGAAGAAGCCTTTGGGAATGGTAACCAGCGCGGAGATCCGTCTATTTTCGAAGAGGAATTGCCCTTGACTTTCCGAATAGACAGAAACAGAGTAGTTTTTATTCGTTTTCAACCTTTCGATCAGCTGTCCGGAAATGGGGCTCTGCTCCAAGTCGATGACACCGAGAGAGATCTGCTGAGTGACTTCGCCCCCGTTTGCCATCAGAGACAAGACCAGTATCCCGATAAGAGGTAGCGAGAAGATCGTGAGAATGAGGACGGGATCCTTCAAAACCCGCCGTAAGTTCGCAACCATTACATACCAACGCATCTATATCACCTCTTTTTTCGCGAAGGCAACCCAGCCAATAACGGCCATGACCGCTGTCATTGCCAGGATGATCCACACGCGTCCGATTTCTTGAAAAGGATGCCCCAGAACAAGCCCTTCGTAAAGTTTGAATAACTGAAAGTTCGGCAAAAGATTGGCGATCCTTTCCATGGTCGGCTCCTGGTTTACGGGATAGAACGCGCCCCCCAGGTATAGCATCGTAAACAAAGCCGGGAGCATGAATGCGAGTCCGGCTTTATTGGTTTTGAACAGTCCGCCGGAAACCGATTGAAAGGCCGAGACGGTTAATGCCTGAAGCGCCGCGATTCCCAAAAACGATCCGATAGAGATCGAAGCTCTTAAAATGAGACCGAAGGCAATCGCAAAGTATATTAAGACCACGGCAAATAAAAGCACAAAATTCGACATAAAATTCGACCAATAGAGTGTGGGCTTTCCGATACCGGCCGTAAAAGCCCGAGCTAACAATTTTTGCTCCCGATCCCGGAGGAACTCCGTAGAAAACATAAAAGCAAATGCGGCGAACAAGGAGATCAGGAAATACTCGATCGTCGACAATACCCGGATATCTTCCCGAACGATCTCGC
>CAZMHO010000144.1:0-5125 GCA_964566085.1 uncultured Thermotogaceae bacterium
TTATCCAGGTTTTTTGTCCCGGAAAAACGTAGATTGGCGATTCTCCTGAAGAAAATGCTTCCGCTTCCTCCGGGATGAAGTAGGTTTCACCGAACAAAAAACGATCTTGGAAGGCAATATCGTAAAACGGACGTAACGCGTTCATCGTGCGGATTTTCTCGAAATCGGCTTCCTCAACGCCATACGCCGCGATTCTGTTAATGTATGAGTCTCCGAAGTCTACTAAAGATATGATCGCTTTTTCATAGCCCATTGTTTGGGCAAAGAGGGTTAACGCTTTTTTTAAAATCGAAGCCCGGTCTTCTGTTGTGCGGATCTTCCTGACGATACCCAGCATGTTTTCCAATCCGATGCGCAACCGGTCCAGCTTTTGGTGTTCTTCGAGGCCAGCGGTATACCCCGCGAAGAATTTAGCCAGACCGAAGTATAGCAACTGCATCACCGGGATAATGTAAAAAAATAGCTTGGCGTAAGAAAACTCGAAGGCGATCAGATCGGCCAACAAGCTCAGATAAGGAACAAGAATAACCGGGAGGGCTATCTCTAAAAGGATCGCCGAGAGGACTTCCCACGAGATCATCTTCTTACCCGGTTCGACGATGGGCGTGACGAAATTGATTAAAAAGATATTGATGACTTCCGAAAAGAGGATAAATAGGATCAATTGGAAGAAAAACGGGATCGTGTATTGGAAAACCCCAATCGGCACGAAATACATAAGGAATAGTACTGAAAAACGAAAAAGGTATCGGTAGACGGATCCGAAGAACGAAAACTTTGGCGTGTTCAGACGTAACAAGGAGATGAAGGCGGTAAAAAAACAAGCCGTATACGGTCCTGTCCATAGCATTAGAGACAGCAAGGGGAGCGAAATCGAAAGGATCGACATTCCTCTGAACAGGATCTTCAGATTATCGGCGAAAAACGAAAAAGAAAGCAGAAGGATCATCCACCAAAGCGGAATTTTGGAGTCGATGATCTCCCGAACGATGGCGTTCCCCACACGCAGAAGGAGGAATAAAACGACGCATATGGAAAATAAAAGTATCGGAAAAAGATACTCTTTTGCCTTTTGTGTTCTCAGCATCCGATTATCCTCCTGTTCGACGTTGGACGGGCGGATCAAACGCATCTCGCTATGTGGCTTCTTTCGCCTCTCCTTTTTTAACGAAGAGCATCGCGGCGTAGGCTAACACAAACCCCCCCATCGAAAAATAGATCATCGATCGATACCCGAACAGGTCGATCAAAAACCCGACGATTGGCGGGGCTGACACGGCAGCCAGCATAGAGAAGAAGTAGTATAAACCCGTTCTCCCTCCGACCTTCCCGTGGTCGACCATGTCGACGACCATCGGCAACGAATTGATATTGATGCACGCCCAACCGAACCCGCCGAAAACCAACGTCGCCTGAATCAACGTGAAATCGGTGAGCACACTCATGATACCATTCATTATCAAAAGAATGACAATTCCCGCCAAAATTGTCTTTTTTCTTCCGAATTTGGTTCCGATTAATCCTGCCGGGATAGAAAAGAGCATAAACGTAAGGGAAAACAAGCCTAAAGCAAAGGAAGCTTTGCTTTCTTCGATTCCGAGGTGGAACTTGCCATAGCTCGTGAAGAAGGTTTCTATCGCATTGAAGCCGCAGAACCACAAAAATATGGCGATCAAAAGCCAAAGCTCGCTTTTTTCCTTTGAAAAGAACAACTCTTTTAAAGCGATTCCGAGTTCCTTGAAGGCAGCCAAAAATCCGATTCTCGACGCTTTCTTCCGCTTCTTTTCGAGGAGGTTTTCCGTTTCGGAGATCGGTTCTTTTACAAAGATGAAGACGAGCAAGCAACTGATGAAGAGAATGACGCCGCCGGCGATAAAGGGCAGCCTTTTATCGATGTCATATATCTTCGATCCAACCAAGAAAGCCAATAAGGAACCCAAGCCGCCCATAAAGTTCACGACGCCGTTCGCTTTGCTTCGGGATTTGGAGGGAACGGTATCCGGCATCAACGCGATTACGGGAGCGCGGAAGATCGCCATCGCGAGATTCATGATCAGGATCGTGGTGATCATCCATCCGATGTTCAGAGATTTCGCGAACGGAATCAGCAGGAAAAAAACGGCCGCAATCGGCGCTCCCACGATGAGGAAGGGCATCCTTCTTCCAATTTTTGTCCGTGTTTGATCGCTTAGGAATCCAATGTAGGGTTGCAGGACGATCGCCAGAATGTTGTCGAAGGTCATGATGAACCCGACCATGAGAGAGCTGAGGCTGAACTCCTTCAGGAAAATGGGGATATAGGAGTTATAGATTGACCATAACAGAGAGATCGAAAAAAATCCGAAACCTAACCAAAACGTCTTGCGGTACGAGAAGGTGATCTTTTCCATAACCCAACTCCTCTATCGTGTGAATTTTCGGCCTTCCGGCGGTTCTCATCCGGAAGGCGGTTCATGCATCTTACTAAAAATATAGCGTATCAAACGTCTGACCGCATCCTTGAGAGAGGGCATTTGGAGGATGGCCTCTTCCAATTCTTCTTCGTTTGGGTCGATCCACAAGACATTGAGAATCCACCGGAGAAATTCGGATAGGCTTGTCACTGGGGGAGCCTCTTCGGTCAAGGCAGACCAATCGGTCAGACTATCCCGATCGAGGCCCGAAATTCGGTTTGCGAAGACCCAATCGTATTCCTGGGCTGATATGACGAGCGCTTCGACCGTTTTATCCAAATCAAAGGGGATAGCGAGCCGATAGACGACGAGTTCAAAAAGGGAAAAACAAAAGGCCGTCCATCGTGTGGACCGTGTAAGGGCAACGTTTACAAGCAGGATTCCGCGATAGAGCTCAACCGGCTGCGTGTCGTAATTTTCGAACAGATCCACGATCCAGTCCAGGAACACCGGATCCTCGCTCGAGTCCATCTCCACCGTTTGCACCTGGTTGGACAGAAGGTCGCGCAATCGTTCCCGGAGGGGGTCCGGAATCTCTTCATAAGCGCGGGATATCTCCGAGAGGAATTCGGATAGGTCAAAAGGATGAGAAGACTGCACCGTTTGAAAAGGAGAAAACCGGTCTACGTCAAAGTGCCGTTTAGTTAATAACGCGTTGTAACGGTTCAGTTGGCTCGCGAATTCTTCGAAGGAGACGAGCAAGGTCGTCCATAAAAGATTCCAAAGGATACCGGGATTCTCTTCATCGATCGATCGGGCTTCACTCAAACTTTCGAGCGACTCCTTGAAGAATCCGAGCTTTCGGTATAAAACTCCCAATTCGTTGAGAACCGGAATGGAATCGGGTTTTTGGGCTTGTGCCGCTTTCAGATGGCTCAACGCTTGGAAGGGTTTCGACAATCGCTGCAAGGCGTAGGAAAGGTTGTAGTGCATTTCAGTATGGTCCGGAGAACGCGCAATCCCTTGAGTAAGCAGATCTGCCGCTTCCGAGTACTGCTGCCTGTCATTATAGATGACGCCTAAGCGCGCGTAGGGAGGCGCGAATTCTGCGCCTAGACGGATACACGCTAAGTACATCCTCTCCGCGTGGCCGTACTCGGAAGTTTTCAGATAGATTTCGCCTAAAGAAAACAAAGCGGGGATGAAGGCGGGGTCTTCTTCTAAAATTTTGGTATAGACTTCCGCGGCGCTTTCGAGGTCATCTTGTTCTTCCATCAGACTTGCCAGTTCCATCGCGTAATAAGGGTTTTTGGGGTTTTCGGAAACGATCTTCCGCAGTTTCGCCTCCGCCTGTCCGGAAGAACCGGTTTCACGCTCGAATAACGCCCGGTAGAATTCATATCGCGCATCGGATTTTTTAACCAGGTGAGGAAATCGCCTGATGAAAGATTCAGTTTCCTCAAAAAGAATCCGCGCCTCCTCAAAGGCTTTCTTATGCAACGAAATTTTTAAGTTTTCGTATAGATAATAGAGGTAATAAGAGGCGTAGTAGTCAAGAGCCGGTTGAGGAACGCCGGGCGCTTGCGTCGAGTCCCCGCCCTTTGCCGAAACGACCGTAATCTGCGCCCGAAGGCCCCTTAAGATCATATCGGCAGGTATCTTGGAAGATTCGCTTAGTTCCACAAAATCTTCGAGCAGCAAAGGAAGACGAAGGGGTAAGTTCATGGGTTTCGCGATTTCAGGTTTTAAAGAAAGATAAACCAGGAAGGTTTTCAAACGGTCTTCCCCTTCTCGTACTCCTTTAATAACTGGTCCACCTCGATCATCGTCAATAATACGTGTCCGCTGTCCATCAGCAGGATCGACTTTGTTTCGTTTCCGTAAGTCAAATTGATGACCTTTCGCTCTTGGTCGGCAACCGTCTTCATCCGTTTCATCGCCGCGTTTTCGGGTGAAAAGACAGCCTGTATGCGGTCTTTCGTGACGAAGGTATCGGAACCGAGAGAGATTAAGAGATCGCCCCCGGTCTTCAAATCTCGACGCCTTTAAGGTATTTCGCCGCATCTTCGGGGGGCGTCGGATTAATGTAAAAACCGGAACCCCATTCGAATCCAGCGACCTTCGTTAAACGCGGCACGATCTCCAAGTGCCAGTGAAAGGACCGCTTTCCTTCTCCTGTCGTAGGCGCCGTGTGCAGTAGAAAATTGTAAGGGGGATTGTCCAGCGACTTATAGATCCTTAAGAGAGACTTTTTCAGCACGGTCGCGAACTCTTGCACTTGGACTTCTCCGATTTCGCCGACGTCGTGAGCGTGTTGCTTCGGCAAAATCCAGGTTTCGAAAGGAAACCGCGAGGCATACGGGTTGATGGAGATAAACTGGTCGGTTTCCTCAACGATCCGGACACTTTCCATCCGCTCTTGATAGATGATATCGCAAAAGACGCAACGCTCCTTATACTGGAAATAGGTTTGCGCGCCGGTTAACTCTTCTTGCACCCTTTTTGGAACGATCGGGGTGGCGATTATCTGTGAATGGGAGTGGGCAAGAGAAGCGCCGGCGTCCCTTTTGTGATTTTTGAAGATCAAGATATACTTAATGCCCGGGTCTTTGGCCAATATGTTATATCTCGCTCTGTAAGCCCAGATCATTTCTTCTATCTGTTTTTCCTCGCAGGTGGCGATGGTGGCGTTATGATCCGGTGTTTCTATGACGATCTCGTGGTAACCGAAT
>CAZMHO010000144.1:5135-6356 GCA_964566085.1 uncultured Thermotogaceae bacterium
CGTCGTACATACCGTGGCCATACCGTTCCATCTTTAGTCCGGGTTCAAGCGCGGGAAATTTGTTTGGCACGACGCGAATCCACCAACCGGGAAGATTGGGCTGGGAGTCTTTGGGGCGGAAAGCAAGGATTTCCGGCGGGGTTGTATACTCGTTCCCGTAATCGAAAGGGCAAAAGGCCCCTTTCGATTCTTCCGGCACTTTCCCGAAGTCCATCGGTCTTTTCGCTCTTTCCGTTGCGATGATTACCCATCGGTTCGTGATCGGATCTTTTCGTAGTTCTGGCATGGGATATGCCCCCCTTTTGCACGTTTCAAAGAAGCTTTGAACGCTTGTTATTGAGTCCTTCCGTGTAAATATAGAGGTATTCTTTAGCGGACCGTTCCCAAGAAAAATCGTCGGTCATCGCATTTTTTACGAGAGTTTCCCATTCTTCTTTACGGCGGTAAAAGTGCAGCGCGCGAAAGATACTGAGGAGCAGTTCGCTTTCGCGATACTCGCTGAATCCGAACCCGTTTCCGGTTTTCTCTTTCTCGTCAAACTCAAAGATCGAATCGGCTAAACCACCCACATAGTGAACAACCGGGATTGTGCCGAAACGGAGGCTGAACATCTGCCCTAACCCGCAAGGTTCATAACGGGAAGGCATCAGAAAGAAATCCGCTCCAGCATAAATGAGGTTCGCTAAATCGATATCGAATTTTAGATTGGCGGAGACTTTTTTGGGGTTTTCCGCTGCCATTTCCTGGACTAACTCCTCATACTCGGAATCTCCGGTGCCGAGAACAGCCAGTTGTACGTCTTGCATCAGGAAAAATGGCGTAATCTTTGACAAAATGTCCAACCCTTTTTGGGCGACCAGCCTTGATATTAATCCGAAAACAGGGATATCCGGGTTGACCTCGAGGCCTAACCGTTCTTGCAGCAACCGTTTGTTTTGGGCTTTCCCGGACAGATCGTTCGGGTTGAAGGAGTAGGGAACCAGGTTTGTCTTCGAGGGGTTGAAGATGTCGTAGTCGATGCCGTTCAAGATCCCGTACAGGGAGTCGCTCCGGATATTCAATACGCCTTCGAGTTTTTCCCCGTAGGCTTTCGTTTGTATCTCCTGGGCGTAACGCGGGCTAACCGTCGTAACGATATCGGAGAAGAGTATTCCGCCTTTCATAAAATTGATTTCACCGTAAAACTCGAGCGCGTCGACGTTGAATAGGTAGTGAGGCAAC
>CAZMHO010000145.1:0-6324 GCA_964566085.1 uncultured Thermotogaceae bacterium
AGAGATATTTTCTTTACTGGAGCTTATGGTACCTAATTCTTTGGGAGTATAGGCTCATTTGGGTACCCTCTATCGGATTCGTTACCCGTTATCCTCAGTTTTACCGATCAGTTCCTTTTGCGCCTTCTTGCTGAAAGAGGAAAGCAGCAGCCGATAAGATTCGTCGATCATGCTTTTCAAAACCTCGTCTGGCACGGTGCCGAGGAGGCTGATCGAATTCCAATGGACTTTATTCATGTAGTAACCGGGAACGATGTCGGCGTACGATTCTCTTAAAGCCATTCCGCGTTCTGGCTCCAGCTTCAGCGTGATAATCGGCTGCCCATCCTTGTTCGCACCCACCATCGCGTACATCTTCCCGCGCAGCATATAGCGGGTGACTTCCCATTCCGTTTTATAGTCTTTTTCTGTTCCTGCTTTCGAAAGACAAAAGGCATCGAGCCACTCGTATTTCATGGGTACCTCCTCGTTTTGACGCATTTAGCGGGGTGGAGATGCCGATCCCGATTTTGGGTCGGCGATATCCCGTAGTCCATCCCCCAATAATGTGAAGGCGAGGACTGCCCAAGCGATCATGATCCCGGGGAAGATCGCAAGCCACGGCGCGCGCGCCAGGAAACGCTGCGATTCCATCAAGAGGCGTCCCCAACTCGGAAAGGGAGGTTGGGTGCCAAGGCCTAAATAACTCAAACCCGACTCGGATAGGATCGTATAGGCAAAACTCGAACTGGTTAAAACGGTGAGCGGCGCCAGGAGGTTCGGAAAGTAATAGAAAAACACCTGCCTCGGGTAGGAGACGCCCATTGCGCGGGCCGCCACCGTAAAATCCTTGATTTTTATCTGCAATACGGCGTTTCGGATTTCTCTTGCGAAGATCGGGATACGGGCGAATCCGATCGCCAAAATCGCGTTTTTCACGTCGGGACCCAAAACCGAGATAATCGCGATGGCGAAGATGATCGCGGGAAAGGCATACAATCCGTCCATCAGACGCATGAGAATCTCGTCCGCCCACTTGGCCGAAAGACCGGCGAAGAGGCCTAACAAAGTGCCGAACCCCAGCGATATTGCCGTTGAGATCACGCCCACCATCAAGGCGTTTTGGCTGCCGACCATGCACCGGCTGAAGGTATCCCTGCCGAAATCATCGGTTCCGAACGGATGCTTCCACGAAGGCTCCTGAAAGCGTTCCCTTGCGTTCATCGTGTAAGGGTCGTAGGGCGTATAGAAAAAGCTTACCGCAATTAACAGACACAGGGCGAAAAAGAGAAGGAAACCGAAGACGAAGCTCCGGTGATGGCGCATCTTTCGGTAGGTTCGCCGAAAGTCCTCCGCGTTGACGAAAACGGCGGTTCTCTCTCTTCTGGGTTTGATCATACCGATACCCTCGGATCCAAAAGCGTGTGCGCCACGTCGGTCACTACGTTGATCGCGACCGTCATCGCCGCCATCCACAGCACAATCCCTTGCACCACCGGGAGGTCTCTTCGTTGGACCGCTATCAACAGGAGCCGTCCGATGCCCGGGATAGAGAAAACGTTTTCGATAATGATAGACCCGGCGAGTATCGAAGAAACCTGAAGGCCGAATAAGGTCACGATTGGAACCATCGCGTTTTTAAGAATATGTTTGTAGATAATCTTATTGCGGGAAACCCCTTTGCTTTTGGCGGTTCGAACGAAGTCTTCCCGCGCATTCTCGAGCAACGAGGTCCGTACCATTCTCATCATCAGCGAGATTGCTACGAAAGAAACGGAAAGAGAAGGTAAGAAGATCGTCCGAAACCAAGCCCCGATTCCTTCGCTCAAGGGAGCATACTGGCCGAAGGGGAACCATTCCAACTTCAACGTAAACACGAAAAGCAACAGGATTCCCATCCAGAAAGACGGGATAACGATGCCGAGCTGCGCCCCCAGAGTGAGCAGGTAATCGGGAAAACGGTTACGATATTTAACGGCCAGGATCCCCAGCAATAGGGAAAAAACAAAGGTTATCACGCAGCTGGCGATCGTAATAGACACGGTAGGAGGGAGGGACTCCGAAATCACTTGAGAGACCGGTTTTCGATAGGCTATCGACCGGCCAAGGTTTCCAGAGGCAAGGTCCGCTATCCAGCGGCCAAATCGGATGATCCCGGGTTCTTCCAGGTTCAGCTCTTTTCGCAAGGTCGCCAACGCTTCCTCATCCGCATCCAAACCGAGCATCACAAGAGCCGGATCTCCCGGCAACATGTTGAAGATGAAAAAGGACAACATAGCGACCGCCAGAATGGTGAGAAACCCGGTGATTAACCGCTTTAGCAAAAAGGAAAGAAGCACGGCGCACCCGTTGTGGAATCCGTCCGCGCTTAGGGAACGACGATTTCTTCGAAAGAGAAGTTTTGGTTGGTATAGATACAGATTTCGCTGGCTATCTGCAGAGACCGTGTGACAATTTCCTTCGCGTCCAGATCGGTGTTTCGATACAACGCTTTTGCCGAAGCCAAAGCAAAACCTGATCCCGAACCGATAGCAACAAATTCTTCGTCGGGTTGGATGACCTCCCCGTTTCCGGAGATCACCAGAATCGATTCCGGATCCGCGACGATTAAAAACGCCTCCAAGTGGCGCAGTATCCGATCGGTTCGCCACTCTTTAGCCAGCTCGACGGCTGCGCGTTGAAGTTGCTGGGAGTGTTTCTTATACTTTTCTTCAAACTTCTCGAAGAGCGTTATCGAATCGGCGACAGATCCTGCGAATCCGGCAATGACCTTGCCATCTCCTAACTTACGAACCTTTCTGGCTTTCGCCTTCATAACGCTCTGCCCGAAAGTAACCTGTCCGTCGCTACCGATAACGGTTTGTTTGCCTCTATGGACTACGAGGACGGTCGTTCCGATCAAAGCTTCCATCCTTCCGCTCCTTCCTCTCGACTCTTTTACGGGTGATTGTACCAAATTTTGGTCTCCTTCGACAAATTTTCGAGATTAAAGATAGCGGCAAACCTAAAGCGGTTACGGCTCCTACCTCCCGTCAGAGAAGGGATAGACTTAAGAGAAGCGGGATCGGAAGGAACAGTGCACAAAAAAGGGTGGTTTCCCACCCTTTCTTCTATATGGTTTTTTCAAGCAACTGCACGCCGATTACTGGTTTCTTCAATTCTTTCTTAACTTTCAGTTTGGCTTCTTTTCGGTTGTTCGCTTCGATGGTATACGTTTTTACGCGGCCTTCTTCGTTGACTTCAACTTTATAAAGCATCACCATCAGCCTCCCTCGTTCTCATAATGAAATTCATAATAAAAAGTGTGCTATAATCTTTCCATGGTTCTCTCATAATTAGACGTATTTTCGGTCGATGGGTTTTCGAAAGGCGCGAACGGGTTTTCAACGATCGCTCGACGTGTCTTCCATTATATCAGAAAGGAAATCCAAATCCAAACGCAGCGGGAAGGCTTTATGAACACCGAGCCGCGGGCTCATAATTATAACAAGAACGAATATTTTATTTTTCTTTTTCTTTAAGAATAACTCCGAGGTCCTTTTCCGTCTATTTAAGAAAAAGAAAGAGAAAAAAAGGAGGAATGACTGTGTTAAACCCGAAAATGGAAATGGAACTGAATAAACAGATCAACGAAGAGCTTTACTCCGCGTACCTTTATCAATCAATGGCCGCCTACTTTGCCGGGAACAATCTGAAAGGATTTGCCAAGTGGATGGATGTTCAGGCGTCTGAAGAGGTGAAGCACGCTCGGAAATTTTACGATTTCATCGTAGACAGAATGGGGAAAGTTGTGCTCGAAGCCATCGAGAAACCGCCTGTAGAATGGGACGGTCCGCTCGCGGCCATGGAAGCGGCCTTTAAGCATGAGCAACACGTTACTGGCAGAATACACTTTCTGGTCGATCTGGCCCGAGAGGTCAAAGATAAAGCGGCGGAGGTTATGCTCGACTGGTTCGTTATGGAGCAAGTGGAAGAGGAAGCCTCTGTGGACGAGTACGTGCAAATGCTGAAGATGTTCGGAGACAAACCCCAGGGAATCATGATGGTTAACCACGAAATGGGAGAAAGATAAGACGAAAATACGACGAGGACACAACCATAACCTTAACGTAAAAAAACGCCCGATGAGAAATCGGGCGTTTTTTTGAAACGGAGATTGCGTCAGGCTACAGCGAAATCCCCACCATTTCGTCGGATCGAAAAGGTCCCAGCGGGAACGGGATCGCGCGTTTTTCCTTACCGGATTGGTAAATGCCGAGGATAATCTCGACCGCTTTTTTACCTTCTTCTCCGGTGATATAGGGGTCTTTGTCCTGTGTGATCGCTTCATAAAAGTCTTTAAACAATGGGATATGCCCGGAACCGTAGACGCTTTCCGGGTCTGGCAAGGCGCCGAACGGGTGGCCGGATTCGCCTGGGAATTGCCAAGTCTGTATCTTGTTCACCGCTAATCCGCCCAATACGACGGTTCCGGTTTCTCCGAAGATCGATAGCGTCTCTTCCAGATTTTGCGGGTAGACGTTGGAAGTCCCTTCGACGATGCCGATACTCCCGTTTTTAAAAGAGATCAACGCGGCGCCAAAATCCTCGACTTCCAGATAGGGGTGGTTATAGTTCCGTATCA
This sequence comes from uncultured Thermotogaceae bacterium, assembly GCA_964566085.1. GTDB lineage: Bacteria > Thermotogota > Thermotogae > MWEM01 > MWEM01 > MWEM01. Next base: position 4,604 of record CAZMHO010000145.1, read on the forward strand.
CTGCGGTCACCTGCTCGACCTCTCCGCCTAATACCCACTGAAGCAGATCGATATTGTGCGCGCATTGGTTCATCAAAGTGCCACCGTCGAGGCGCCACGTGCCGCGCCAAGTCGCTTGTTTGTAGTAGGTTTCATTGCGGTTCCACAGGATCCGCGCCGTCGCCGTGAAGACGCGTCCGAAGGCTTGTTCGCGCATCTTCTTCGCCACCTCTTGCACGGAAGGGTTAAAACGGTTTTGGAAGCATACGCCCAATTTTACGGAATGCTCCTTCGCTCGCCGAATCATCTGGTCCATCTCGTCAACGCTGAGGGCCATCGGTTTCTCGACCAACGTGTGAGCGTTTCTTTCCAGACAGTCCATCGCAATCGCATAGTGATACCCGCTTTCGGTTGCGATGGAAACCATTTCCACCTCTCGGTCCAATAGTTCCCGATAGTCTGTACAGACTGCCGGCCGTTTTCCGATTTGAGCGGCGTAAGTTTCGGCGACCTGTTCGGCTCGTTCTCGCTTCAGGTCGCATACGGCTGTCAGATCGAAGGATTCCCGGTTTGCCAAAAAGGCTTCGAGATGCTTTTTCGATCCGATACGGCCGCACCCGATCAATGCAGCTTGGATTCGCATCGCAAGGCCTCCCCTTACAGGACGAAAACGCGCGAGCGGTCCACATCGAGCGTTTTGAGAATATTTTTCGTGTCGAAGACCAAGCGCGCTTCTTCACAGACCGTTCGGTAATCGACCCCGTTTTTGTGCGCGGTGGTGATCACGACGGCGTCGGCCTCGCGCAACTGATCTCGATGAAGCGGTTCGGTTTTCCGGAAGCCGTCTTTCCATTTGAAAGCGGTTACGTACGGGTCTATGACGGTTACATTCGCTTTCGCGCTTTCCAACAGTTCCAATACTTTCAAAGCCGGAGACTCGCGCATGTCGTCGATATCGCCTTTATAGGCGATCCCCAGCATAACGATCTTGGAGTCGTTCAGGCATTTCTTTTCTTCGTTCAGAAGCCTCATTAGTCTTTCAACAACGTACTGGGGCATTGCGTCGTTGATCTCTCCGGCCGATTCGATCAATCGCGTATGATAATCGTATTTTCTTGCGATATAGGTTAGGTAGAAGGGATCGATCGGGATACAATGTCCCCCAACGCCGGGCCCCGGATAGAACGGCATGAATCCGAAGGGTTTGGTTGCCGCGGCGTCGATGACCTCCCAAAGATCGATTCCCATCCGCTCCGAAACGATCGCCATTTCGTTGATGAGCGCGATATTGACGATGCGAAAGGTATTTTCCAGAACCTTCGCCATCTCCGCTTCCTTTGGGCTGGAAACGGTGAAAACTGGCGCATCGAGCACTTTCTCATAGAGCGATTTGGCGATTTTTGTGGAAATGTCGCCGTATCCACCGACGATCTTCGGCGTGTTCTTGGTTTTGTAGCGGATGTTTCCGGGATCCACTCGTTCTGGGCTGAAGGCTAAATAGAAGTCTTTTCCGCAAACCTTGCCGGTCTCCTCCAAAATCGGTTTCAACACCTCTTCGGTCGTTCCCGGATAGGTCGTGGACTCCAATACGACCAGCATGTCGTTGTGCAATCGTTTGGCGATCTCTTCTGTCGAGCGTATCACATAAGACAAGTCCGGTTGCTTGAAAACATCCAGCGGAGTGGGCACGCAAATCGCCACGACATCACACTCGCGAAGGCGTTCGAAGTCAGTCGTCGCCT
>CAZMHO010000146.1:0-6277 GCA_964566085.1 uncultured Thermotogaceae bacterium
CGCAACGAATCAACGGCTTATTTTGAAGTTTTAACGCCATCGCTGTAGAATATCCATAAGTTAAGATCGTTTATTGAACCATAAACCAACGGAGCTTAAGGAGTTATCTCGCATTTTTATACAGGAGGATGGAAACATGAAGGGAAAGCCAGTCGTATTGCTGATCTTTTTTGTGACGATGGGGTTGTTAATAGGGACTGTCTTTGCGGGAACACCCTCGACCGCAAAGTTGAAGACGCCGGTTACCGCGTTTATCGATTTCGATAAAGCGGGTCAGGAGTTTATCGAATTGAAGACGCTTCTGCAAGAGTACCAGGCGGACGCCGAATACTACAACAGCTTATTGAAGCCGTTGGAAGACGAAATCACGCGGTTACGCAACCTCGGCGATTCGAGTACAACGTACCAGCTGAAAGTCAACGAGTATCAATTGCAGCAACAGAAGTTTGTTAATCAGTTGAAGACGAAGTACGATCCGTTAGCGGAAGCGAAGCAACAGCGTTTACTGAATTTGGCTAAAGATTATGCCCGGATAAACGGGATCGATATCTTGCTCACAAAAGTGGTGGCGATATTTGTCGCGGACGCTTACGATGTCACAGATGATTTTATAAGATATGCCAACTCAAAAGCTTCCAACTGAAACAGTCATTCGTTGTGAAAATCTCAAGAAACGGTACGGTAGAAGAGAAGTCGTAAAGGGAGCCAATTTAGTCATCCATTCCGGGGAGATCGTCGGGTTGCTGGGGCCGAATGGAGCGGGAAAAACGACGATTTTCCGCATGATCCTCGGTATCATCGTTCCCTCCAAAGGGAAGATCACGTTGGACGGGTTCGAGATCACGCACTTGCCTATCCATAACCGGGCGATGAAAGGGATCACCTATTTGCCCCAAGAAGTTTCGGTATTTACCGGCTTAACCGTTAGGAACAATCTCAAGTTAGTTCTGGAAAACCTGAGATACGATCGGAAGAAAATCGAGCCGAGGATTTGGGATCTACTCAATGATTTTGGGATTTCCCATTTATCGGACCAGCGGGCCGATAGTCTATCCGGAGGAGAAAAGCGACGTTTAGAGTTGGCGCGGATGATGACCCTCAATCCCAAGTTCATTCTTTTGGACGAGCCGTTCAGCGGGATCGATCCGATGACGGTCAAGGAGATACAGCGATTAACCCTAAAACTGAAAGAGAAGGGGTTGGGGGTTATCGTGACAGACCATAACGTCGAGGACATTCGGAGAATTGTGGATCGTTTGTATATCATTCATAAAGGTTCTATTTTGGCAGAGGGGTTCCCGGACGCTGTACTATCTGATCCGGCCGTGATAGCCAACTATCTCGGCGAGTAAATTCTTTGGGTACGTGAGGCGGTTTTCCTCGGGAGGGATGTCTATGGACCATCGAAGTTCGGGAATGCGCAAACCCGCAAGGATTCGGGAATTTTTTGTTTTGGTGATGTTATCCGTTTTGTTAGCCCTATTCTTCGTTGCCTGCTCAGGTGGGATAGAAGGGATAGGCAATAAAAACCTATCGCCCTCCAAACCCCGGAATAAATTGCCGGTTAATGGCGCTGTCAATATCGGCGAACAGCCGGTGTTGGAATGGGATCCGAGCGAGGATCCCGAGAACGACTCGTTAACCTATATCATTCTTTACTCGACGGATACGATCAATAACGGCAAAGTGCAAACCGTTATGGCGACAACGACTTCCGCGGAGCTAACGGATCTTTCTGAAGGCACCTGGTGGTGGCGCGTATTGGTTGTCGATGCCGGGAACAATATTGTTCGCGGGGACCGCTGGAGCTTTACGGTTGGGAGCGACAATATCCCGAAGACCGACCAGCCGGATTTTGACTCCGATTTGATCGTTGTGGATATCGCCGAACACGGGGCTACGCTATCTTGGCCGGCTTTCTATGATGAGCAGAACCCTGGGGCCGGTATTTTTTATGACCTCAGGATTGATGATCCGTTGAACTTGAGCTCGGAAAGGGCGAGTGGTTTAGCCGCTATCCTTTCGCAAGAATCCCGATACCTGGAGGTAGCTTCTTCGACCGCCGAGACCGTGATTCGACTGGAAGGATTGTCTCCAAAGACCAGCTTTGACGGGTCGTTAGTCGCTCGAAGCGCCAGCAATACGCAAACGGCGGTAGGCTTCTTCTCTTTCCGAACCGGTAACCTTTTGCCCTCCACGCCAACCTATATTTACCCGGAGAATCAGGCGGTGCATATACCCGCGACGCCGACATTCCGTTGGAATATGTGCGGAGATGCAGACGGCGACGCGATTGCCTACGATATCTATATCGGTGAAGACCATATGACGGCGCAGCGATTCACCCGCGCGGCCTCTGAGGGGAGTTATGCCCCTGAAGAGCCCTTTGAGAATGGCAAGAGTTATACCTGGCGGATTGTGGCGAAAGACGGGAAAGGTGGAAACCGGGTCGGGGAATGGTGGACCTTCTCTGTCGGCAATGCCACACCCACTTCATTAGAACCGGTCACCCCCTTGAATCGCGCGACGAACGTATCGACAAGGACAAGTCTGGAATGGACCTGCGAGGATAAGGAAGAGAACGATTTGACATATACACTCCTCTTTGGGACCGCTCCCGGTAAGTTGACGATAATCGGGGAGAATCTTGAAGAAACAACCTATGCCTTCGAAAGCCCGCTTTCCTACAATCGGAAATACTATTGGCAAGTGCAAGTGGACGACGGGCAAGCGGCTGCGAATCGGGCGGTTTATACCGGTGAGGTGTGGGAATTCACAACCCAGGCCACGCCAAACTACCCACCGGAAAAACCGGTGTTAAAGACCCCTGCGAACGGAGCCACCAACATTCCGAACGATCCCGAGTTGATTTGGACCTGCCAAGATGACAATCCGGAGGATATTCTAATCTACTCACTGTATACGGGTAAGGTCAAAACAGCTATGACACTCGCGGGAACGACCACAGAGACGAGTTTTACCCTCTCTGGGTTAGAGTACCAAAAAAAGTATTACTGGAAGGTAGAAGCCGACGACGGCAGACCTTCCTCGGAACGAAAAATCGCGGTCTCCGCCACCTGGTCCTTTACGACGCAGGCTACCCCGAACTTCGCCCCCGAGACGCCATATGATCCAATACCCGCAGACGGAGCGACCGGTGTCGTATTGAACCCCAACTTAGGATGGAAGTGCGGTGATCCGAACGGAGACACCTTGGAATTCAGGATATCCTGGGGATCGACGAATACTGCGTTGACGCACACGGCGACCACGGTCTCGCTGAACTATCCGTTGACCGGTCTGGCTACGGGAACCTCGTATTATTGGCGCGTAACGGCCGACGATCAGAAGGGAAGCTCCGAGCGCCTAAACGCCCAAAGCCCGATATGGACTTTTAAAACGGTCGAGACACCCTAAGGAGTGATTGCCTTTCCGATGGGTACCACGTTGCAGAGACTCATAAAATCGCTGATAGACCGGTTGTTTGCCGGTCTATTTTTAGTGTTGTTCTGCCCGGTGTTTTTAGGAATCGCGATCGGTATAAAAAAGGAGGACGGTGGTCCCGTATTCTTCCGCCAGGATCGATTGGGAAAGAATGGCCACGTTTTCAAGATTATAAAATTCAGGTCGATGGTTCCGGATGCGATCTCTAAAGGATCGGGTTTGCATATTCTGCCGGACGACGACCGCATTACCCGCATCGGTCGTTTCCTTCGGAAATCCAGTTTGGATGAGTTGCCGCAACTGGTGAACATACTCAAAGGGGAGATGAGCTTTATTGGTCCCAGGCCGCCCGTTCCGACCTATCCGAAACGGTATGAAGAGTACGAGGAGTGGGTCTTAGTTCGCTTCCAAGTGTCGCCGGGTATGACCGGTTTAGCGCAGGTGAGCGGTCGGAACGATATCGATTGGTATGAACGCTTTCGGTACGACGTCGACTACGTTCAGGATTGGTCGTTGAAGAAAGATATCCGCATTTTCTTGCTGACTTTCAAAACAGTTTTCAAAGGGAAAGGGATCTACAAAGATTCCTCTTGAATGAATACTTTCAATCTTCCCGCTAAATCGCGCGAAATCGAAGGCGATGATAGCGGTCTTAACGATACGGCATAACCCTGAGGTTGACAAGAGGGGTTTCAATATGGTATAACACGTGTAAGTTTTTTTGAAGGATGGGAATTTATGTCAGATAGCTTTTGCTTAACCGTTGCCAATAAGAGCCATCAATTCGCTTTTGCTTTTCGAACAAAGCCCTCGTGTGGTTTTGTTTGACTTTTAGTATAAAAGCGCAAAACAACAAAAAGAGGGCACTGAAAGAGAGTGCCCTCTTTTATTATTTAAAAGGAGGCATCATCATGAGAAAATGGGTTTTCGTGCTGTTGGTGGGTATGATTGCGGCAAGCGGGGGAATGGCCATGTTTCGTATCGGGATGACGGCGATCGTCGATCATCCTGCTTTAGAAGCCACACGGGAAGGAGTTATCGACGAACTGGTCCGCAGAGGGTTTGTGCTTGGTTCCGATTTTACCGTAGAATTTCAGTCGGCTCAAGGGAATATGACTACGGCGGTGGCCATCGCCAATTACTTTCGCTCGAATCAATTCGACTTGGTTGTCGCGATCTCCACGCCTTCGGCGCAAACTTGCGCCAATGCGATCAAAGACATACCTGTTGTCTTTACTGCGGTAACGGATCCGGTCGATGCCGCGCTGATTCCTTCCCTCGGCAAGAATCCGGGAAATGTGGTCGGTGTGAGCGATATGACCCCTGTCAGGACGCAATTTCAATTGATACGCCTGGTGGTCCCGGAAGCGAGAAAAGTCGGTATCCTTTCTAACCCAGGAGAGACGAATTCACTGGTAACAGTCGCGCACGCCCGCGCCGCTTGCGAGGAACTCGGGTTCGACCTCGTGGAAATTCCCGGCAGCAATACTTCGGAGATGATCGCCGCCCTCACGGCGACCGTCGGGCAGATAGACGCGCTTTATGTCGGCACCGATAACACGGCCGCTTCCTGCATCGAAACGCTGCATCGCATCGCGTTGTCCAACAAAGTGCCGATGATCAGCGGGTTCTTCACCCTGGCACGATCCAACGGTGTGATCTCGTACGGCTTCGAATACTATAACCTTGGGTTGGATACCGGAACGATCGTTTGGAATCTCTTGCACGGGAAGCCGGTGTCGGAGATCGAATCGCGATTGATGAACGCCAATGCGCTACTGCTGTTGGTCGATTTGGACGCGGCGAAAGAGATCGAGCTGTCGATACCGGATATTCTCCTGGCCCGCGCGGACTATCTCGTCGTCAACGGCGTCCAAAACCGTACGCGCGATTCGGGGCTTTCGACAAGCGTTAAAAACGGCCATTAGCAAGAGCGGTGAAGTAAACGGCAGCTCTATTGAAGATACCGGAGGCGCCTTCGACAGGATACTCCCGTATCTCCGAGAGCTGCTTTGATCTTTGTTACGGTTTTTGAAACCGGTTCAGGATTCGGCTGACCGCTTTTTTCGCAGTCGGAGTCGTTGCAAGGCCTCCCAACCCCGTTTCGCGCAATTCCATCGGAAGCGTTCGTCCGACCCGGCGCATCGCGTCGACGGTTTCGTCGAACGGAATCACGGAGGCAACGCCGGAAAGAGCTAACTCCGCCGCAGAGATTGCGGCGGTTACCGCTATCGCGTTGCGCTTGACGCATGGAACCTCGACGAATCCGCCGACAGGATCGCACACAAGCCCTAACAGGGATTTAAGGACCAAGGCTGCCGCTGAATCGACCATTTCCGCGTCGCCGCCGCTCAAGTATGCCAGTGCGCCTGCCGCCATAGCCGCGGCGCTGCCGATCTCCGCCTGACAGCCGCCCGCTGCTCCCGACAAGGTTGCTTTTCCTGCGATCACGTTCCCGATGGCGCTCGCGAGAATATACCCCGGCAGAAGATGGTCAAAAGGGATTCCGTTTTCTTTCGAGAGGGCGTAAAACACTCCGGGAATAACTCCGCTGGCGCCCGCGGTTGGGCACGCGACGACCCTTCCCATCGAAGCGTTGCTCTCGCATATCGAGAGGCTGGCGACAATGGCAACGTGGGTGAACATGCTATGATAAAGAACCCCGCGGTCTCGAACTTTTTTGGCGTTCGTACCGGTTAAGCCCGTTAAGGTTTCTTGAGCTTTCCCGTATTGTTTTTCCGATTCTTCCAAAATCACCCGTAGGAACTCCCCTAATTGGGAGCGTGTCTCTTCCGGATCGCTTCCGGATTCGGACAGTTCGGCTACAAGAGCC
>CAZMHO010000147.1:0-6275 GCA_964566085.1 uncultured Thermotogaceae bacterium
TTTATTGAATAATTATCCATAATCACATGGATTTCCTGTTCCGATCCATACCCTTGAACGACTTGCTCAATAAGTTCAAGAAAATCAACACGCTTCTTCTCGTAAGTGGTTTTCCCGCGTATTTGTCCGGTCATGACTTCCAGCGCCGCAAACAGGTTGATGGTACCGTGTCGTTTATAGGTGCTTTGCAGCCCCTGGATGATCTTGTGGTTTCGCGTGGTAATATATCCTCTTTTCCGTTCAAGCGCCTGTATCATCGGTTTTTCGTCTACCGCGATAACGATGGCCTTATCCGTCGGGTTGATATACAACCCGACGATGTCTGCCGCTTTTGCCGCAAAGAAGGGGTCTGTACTGATACACCAGCTTCTTTTTCTTGCCAGTTGTATCCTATGCTTTTTGAGACATCTCCATACCGCATCTACCGATGTGTTCAACTGTTTGGCCAGCGTCGGCCCATCCCAGCTCGCCTGACCGTTGGGTGCCGGTTGGTTCAGTGTTTCTAATACCTTTTGTTCGAACTCCGCCCCATACTGTTTCGGTCTTCCCTCTCTTGTTTTATCCCGTAAACCGGTTATCCCTTCTTTCAAGTACCGGTTCCTCCATTTGATGACCGTTTCTGGTTCCATACCCAGGGTTCGCCCTATTTCGCTGATGCTCCGACCCTGCGCGCAGCCTAATACCGCTTTCGCTCTTTGTACCAGTCGGGCTTCTTCTTTCTGGCTGTTCGATAACTTTTGCAATTTCATTTGTTCCACTTCCGACAGGATGACTTCTTTTGCTTTCTTCGGCAGGGCTTTCAACTCCATGCATGTTATATTATTTGATACTTACTTTTGCAAATAGACACTTGTTCGGTGTATTCGATTTCCGGTTATACTCCCGCCAAACGCGACTGGAGATGGTTTAAAGCAGAAGGGGTAACAGATTGAGCGGTTAGAGGGAAATAATCCCTTACCTTAATATCAGTTGATTTCGCGAACTTATGCCACGTATATTTTTATCCTCCTATTCATCAAACCCTGAATCACGAACTTTTAACGTCCGGCAATTTTCCGAAACAGTCCGAACGGCCTGCTGCGTGAAACCCTCTTCCGTTTTAGCTTCGACTTCAAGTGATACTTTAACCTTAACGCCACTAACGGAAGTCAAATGTTGTATGATCTCTTCGACGTACTTCTGTACATCACGATTAATCCTTGTAGTGTCGAGGTCGGCGGACATAAAGAAGCGTTTGGATTTTGGCGCTGGATTTAGATTTTCGCGAACCTCTGGATGCTGGTCGTCTTGGCTCGAAGTGTTTCGCGTATACACGTTAGGCGTCTCCCCACTAAAACCGCCGACGTTCGCCGGTATTGTTGCGCCTGATGTTGTCGTATGTACCAAGACAGCTGATAACCCTTTTGCTTCTTCGTCCGCAATCTGTTTCTGCGCCACGGTAACTTTTACGAGATACCCTGAAGGTTCAATAATACCGATATATTGGTTGAGCTTCAGGTCGATGTACTGCTCACCATCAATGCCGGAAGCAAAGGCAAAATATTCGGTGGAATTGACGCCGGTTCTAATTGTTTCATACAGCACTTTCTCGTCTGCCAGACGCGGGAGGTAGCAATAGGTGCAAAGGTACTCCCACAGCTTCTTTATGGCTATGTTTTCTGAATCCTTCCATAACAAGTTATCCAGTTCCATCCGTAGTAGAGCAGGAGCCCAGCGTTCAATGACGGCGTCGTTCTGGCGCATCTTTTTGGCTGCTTTAGCAATGATACCATCGCTACCGCCGTTGACGCGTATCTCATCCCAGACGATGGTCTTCAACTCTTTGTCCCGGTCAATATAAGGTACAAGAAGCCAGCAGTATGCTTCATTTATCTGCGCTTTTACGGTTTCGTCGCTTCTACGAAGGTTGCTCTCCGTCTCGCGATTTTGCGCTGAGTCGAGGTTCAAGTCCTCACTATCATCTTTGATGGATTTCCACGCAAGATAAAGCCGGACAACCTGCTTTAGGCTCGACATCAGATCTTGGTCGGGAGCGATGAACGCCAGCATATTGCGATAAATACGAGGCGCGGTTCCCCGGTTGTTCAAAATGTCCTCTACCGCCGTTAACGCTTTGTTGCTCCGGTTAGCCGCCTTATATTCGTCTTCGGGGCGTAAAACAACAAATCGAGCGGCTTGCTCGTCCGGCACATCGAGCGAAGACGAGGGGCAAATATGGATACCCGCAAATGGCGGCTCCTTGCGTAGCCCCCGGAGGCGCGTCTCTATTTCATATTCCACATCGGAAGGCGATATTTGAGTGGCGCGGTCTTGTACAGTCTTGCGGAGCGTTGGTCTTGTGTCGTACCAAAAACGGTCACCCGAAGGATTCGCGTAAAGGTAAGTAAGCGAAGAGGATAAAGTGTTCAACGCGTCATTAAAGATGGCGATATTTTCTCCAGGTTGGACAACACCGAGACGTATCCGAGAAGCCTCTATTCCGCGAATGTTTTGGTCGCGAACGGAAGGCGCGGAGCCGAGCATCACCGTTCTCGCCACGCGGCGAGCAGCCAGGTTACTACCGTAACGAGGGATAGACTGGTCTTTCTGATACGGAATCGAGTTCTTACCGTCCACTTCGCGGTCAACGAGAGCATTCCAGTTTTCGGCCAGGTGACGGGTCAGTTCGTCGCGTACGTTTGGTACATCGAGGGGAATAGAACCGGGCAAAATCATTAAACCGGCGTCATTGCCCATCCACAGTTCATGAATAACAGCTGCCATTAGACGCAGAACGCCGCGAGTCCTCTGGAAACGCTCCAATGTTGCCCAGTCCCCGTAAAGGCGGTCGAATATTTCCGGGTGAATCGGATAGCAGGCGACCAGCCGCTCACGATACTCCACCTCGCGGGTTTCGAGGGGAAAGTCACCCTGGTTTTCGTTATACATCTGGCTGAACTTGGAGCATACCGCATTCCGGCCATCCGGATTCTTACAGTCGAGGAACAGGCGCCGACGCACGACTTCAAAACCTTCGTTCGCAGTTACAGGTTTCCAGATGGATTCCATACGTCCGAAAGTATGTTCAATGGTTTCAAGGGCGGTCTTCCCCGCTTCTCCGCCTATTTCAATATCGGATTCGGGGATGGATGCGACAACCAGACTGTTCTTGCTCGCCCTTGCGGCTTCGGTCACTTCGTGAATGAAGGAGATGAAGTTGTCAAAGGTTCCAGCAGGAAGACCGTTGGCGCCATAGATTTTTTTGGCGTAAGCGACCACCTCGTCCATCAGGATTAAGCAAGGCGCGGCAGCGTCAAACAGGTTTTTGAGCGCTTCGGATCCGGGGGAAACGCCTTTTTTATCTGCTTCTTTTACGTAGTCATATAGGGCGGGCTTACCTACTGACGCCGCGAGCTGCGCTGCCATCTCTCCCCATAACGTGTTAATGGTAACGCCGGGCATCGTGCTTGGACGCTTACTCCGGGTGGGGTCCAGCGCCGTTCCGACCAAAACCGCAACGTTCGCTTTCGGCAACGTCGTCATGCCCGCTCTTTCGAGAACCGGTTTCATGTTTTGAATTCTATCGACGGAAACCTTGCCGCTCATCATGTGATAGAGCGCAAGCATACTGTGGGTCTTTCCGCCTCCGAATGCCGTTTTCAACTGGATAACGGGCTCGCCGTCTTTGCCATTTATACGACGCAAAGCCTGATCTAAAAGTCCCGTCATTCCTTCGGTCACATAGGTGCGGGCGAAGAACTCCACGGGATCGCGGTACTCATAGGCGCCTTCTCCACGGGCTACTTGCGCAAGGTCAGCGGCAAACTCGGCGTTCTTATATCTCCCTTGCGCCACGTCAGGGTGCGGAGCGATAACGTCGCGCCAACTGGGAAGTCCGTATAAAGGCGTCGTACTCAAGATACCCGGGTTTTTCTTACTCACGCTTACTCCCGTAACAGAGGATGCTCCTGTAACCGTGGTAGAGCCGTTTACCGTACCATAGCGGGAAACGCGGAGAAAGCGGCGGATGTCTTCAGCGCTTTCGGAGTCTATCTGTTCGCATAAACGCGACATCGTATCAAGCGCGCGCCAAGTGTCGTCGTCGGAGAAATCCTCACCACCGAGGTGAGCCAGCTTGTTACGAACACCGACCAGTTCTTTAGCCCAAGTGCGGTGATCAATGGACAGCTTTTTACGAAACACTCTCTGCCAGTGCAAATCGAACAACAAGAGGCAACGGGCGATGTCGAGCGAATCTACCAGCGTAGGCCAGTCGCCGGAATCGGGCAGTCCGCGTTTTTGCTCCTCGTAGAGTACATCCATAACGCCGTTCATCCACCAATTCTCCCCGAACTCCTGTTTTAGCTCTTTGCATACGTAGTCGGACAGAGCAAAGAGCAGTACCCTGAATCCTTCCTGAACTTGCGCGTGGTTATTCGCCATATCAATCCCCCCGTTAATGATTCTGCACGTCAAACATAGCCGCTTGTTTACCGCTTTTCCTCTGTGATTGCAGTTCGGCGGCTTTGCTCTGGACTTCCGGCCAGGCAATGACGAGCGAATTGTAGGCATAGGCTTCCTGCGCCCAGCCCTTGCGCTCCGCTATCTGAAACAGACGGTATGCCAGAGCCTTTGCCTGTTCCGGTTCGGAAGTGAGGATGTCCGAGATTATCGTTGCCGCGCCTACCACCCCATCCTTTTCAAAGGCGTGGGTGAGTCGTTGGGTTAATAGCCAGATAAACTTATCGCGGTTATAAATCTTATCCGGGATTTCCTCCCGCGTTAGAAGCCGTACCACGCCTCTTTGCGCGTAGAGGACGCCCAGAGTGGCGAGTTTCTCAACCGAAGTGTTCTTTGCCCGTGCTAGCACATCCGCCCCGCCGAACTTCACATCGTTGAAGGCGTATTGCGTATATAAGTCAACGCAGAAACGGCTATCGCGGTCAAGTTCGCTGTCCTGCTCGGTAAAATAAAGGTCCAGTTCCTGATTGATAATTTGCAAGGCCGAGCGGACGCTCATCGGCGTTCCATCGGCTTCCAGAACCTTTGAGAAGCGCGAATAAACGCCCATGCCTGGACCAATGGCACTCTGCGCCAAGTCCACCGGAGCGATGTTACTCACTTGTAGCTTTTGAAGGGCGGGCTTGAGTTCCCGCTTCAGCGTGTTTATAAAATTGTAGAGGGAAGTTGTCGGTGCATCTAAAGGGCGTTTACGGCAAACGAGGATGATGGAGGACGCGAGAGCATTCGCATCTATTCCGATCGACCTATTAGCCATTTCGGTTCTTACAGGCCATGTGCCGTTTATAGAAAAGCCCGCTTTGATGATAGCTGAAAGCATAGTCTCCCAACCGGTAGAGGCAGTAAAGTCATTTTCGTCGGAATCACTTTGCTTGTATGCGTAATAAACACTTACAGGAACATCATTCCGTACGTATGTGTTAATCTGCTTAAAAGTTTTCAGCATTCCGCCTTCAAAAAAATCCTGAGCTTCTTTCGTGCCACCTTCGAAGCGGTAAGGATTGGCCACAAGCTCTTCGGTTTTCGGCACTAACATTGTCCTGAAAAGGTCAGGAAATGCTCCTCTTAGTGACCTACGCAACCAAACATAAAAGAAATCTGACAGGTCAGCGTAAGCAATATTATTGTAATAAGGTGGGTCGGTCGAAACCATTATGTCACGCATTCCATTGTCACTTTGTGCATCGCGCTGCTCAGCGTTTCCTGCGATGCTTTTTTTCGGAAAGTTATCGAGCGACCTCGCTATCCAGTTCAGCATATTGTCAATACAACCTGCTGAATCGCTGAATGGGTTCGCCTCAGAATAATCCCATGTTATACCAACAGCCTGCCGACCAAACGTATTTCTAATGAGTTCCTTAGAACTGTGCCAGGTACAAAGTGATGAATGATAATCTGTCAACTTATCAATAAGAAAGCTCAAATACACGGCTACAGCATCACTATATTTTTTTGAAAAGGCTTTGTCCCCGTTTGAACCTAAAGCATCCTCCAATACCTTCTCTTTGGTAGCGGTCAGCAATTCTTGAAGTGTCGCAAGCATAGTCAGTTGTCGATACGTGAATAACTCACCGTATGTTTTTAGTCCATAATAAGGTGGTCTGAAATCGCGACGATTGTACGTTATTTCGTTGGATGGATAGCTATCTGGTTTGCTTATTTCTGATGCGGATATTTGTGTTTTTGTGGGAGAAAGGTAAATGCGACCATTTCTACTTTCAGCGATAATCCCTATCAAAACCTTTCCAATTCGTTGGTTGATCGCTTCTGTCCGG
>CAZMHO010000148.1:0-6231 GCA_964566085.1 uncultured Thermotogaceae bacterium
AAATCCGAAAACCTCCGCTTCTTCAAAGATCGGCCTTTCCCCGACCTCACCCCCCGACCGCTTAAAGGATTTCCCGATCTCATAGACTTTAACGTCTGGACATTGCCTGCTGAAGTTGAAAGCCAACGTCTTAATCAGGCCGAAAGATAAGGTCGGACGGAGTAGGGACATATCTCGCGACAGCGGCTTCACCAAGGAGACCGCAGCGCTTCTCCAAAGATGGTCTTCCCCGATCTCGAAGGGTTCAAAGTCTGAGGGATCCGCGAAGGATAGGGGTTTGATCTCATTAAACCCTAAGGATAAGGCCAAGCGGTGGATCTCATTCCTGAACTTCTGGTAGGCAGTCCGCCCCCGATCCGTCGCCCGAACAACCGGCAATACCGTCGGGACTTGCTCGTATCCTTGTATTCGTCCGATTTCTTCTATCAGATCAATTTCGCGTTCGAGATCCGGGCGGCCGGTCGGAACCGAACAGTGGAAGACCTCTGGTTCCTCGGTTTTCTTAACCGCGATGCCCACGTTCTCCAGGATTTCGATAATCGTCGGTGAGGAGTAAGCGGCCCCGAGTATTTTTTCCACCCGGGCTCTTCGTAAGGGGACAGTCTTATTCTCAATTCGATTCGGATAGACGTCGATGATTTCGGTGGTGACGCGCCCATCGGCGTATTTTTGGATCAAATGTGCCAATCGTTCGACCACAAAACGGTTGTTATTGGGATCCACGCCGCGTTCAAACCGGTATGAGGCGTCGGAGTTAAGATGGTGGTATTTTCGGGTTCTACGGATTAATACCGCGTTGAAAGTGGCGACTTCCAATAAAATATCTTTCGTCTTTTCGGAGACCCCTGAACCCTCTCCGCCCATAATGCCTCCCAAGGCGAGCGGGTTATCGCCGTCAGTGATGAAGCATTCGAAACCTTGGGCCGTGATTCGCTGACCGTCCAAAAGAACGAGAGACTCTCCTGCTTTGGCTTTCCGAATTTTGACGCAGAAGTGTTTCAATTGCGCCAGATCAAAGGCGTGAACGGGATGGGCGGTTTCAAGCATCACGTAATTGGTCACGTCCACGATGAAACTGATCGGGCGGAGGCCCCCGGCGACCAAAGCTCGTTTCAACCATAACGGCGAATCGATCGGGCGGACATCTCTGAGTATCAATCCGCAATACCGGTAACAGTCCTCCGGATTCTCGATCTCGATCCGGAAGGGGCGATCGTGTTCCTCCAATGAGGTCTTATAGTCTATCGCCGGCATCGTTAACGGGCGTTTGCCTTTCGTGATCGCCTTCAATTCGCGCGCGATTCCCAGCATCCCCAATTCGTCCAGTCGATTCGAGGTGACTGAAGCTTCGAAAACCGTATCCTCCAAAAATCCTTCTGGCCAATATTCGCGTATCCGATATACATACTCCGACTTGTTTTCTAACCCGAGCTCTTCCAAAGAGCAAAGCATCCCTTCGGAAATGACGCCGGCAAAGTCCTGAGTTTCGATCTGTTTTCCGTTATAGAGGACCGCTCCCGGAAGCGCCACGAGAACGCGGTCCCCCGGTTTGACGGTATTGTCGGCGGTCACCAGTTGCTTCATCCGATCCACCAACTGGATCGAACAAACGATCAGCCTTGGATTGGATGGATGGGGACGGGTTTCCGCCACTCTCCCTTGAGCCACTGCTTTCAACCCCTCCCAAGGGCGGAGGGTTTCCTCTATTTCAGTGCCGCTCAAACTGAGCAGATCGTCGATCTCTTTATCCGAAAGGTCTTTCACAGGGATATAGTCGTTTAACCAGTTTTTAGAGATGCGCATGGTCATCGCTCCTTTTCATTGAATCCGTCGCCCGTTCATCGGATCGGAATCGGAAAAGCCGTGTAGGAAGAAGATCACTTCCTTAGCTCGGGCTTAAATATCTTGCCGGATAAAGTGAGAATACCCGCGGATAAAATCGCGAATATCTGTCAGGCGGTACTTGAGCATGGCGATCCTTTCGATACCCATACCGAAGGCGAATCCGGTCCATTTTTCGCTGTCGTATCCGACGGAACAAAAGACGTTCGGATCCACCATTCCGCACCCTAAGACTTCCAACCACCGGGTTTCCCCGTACTTGTTTTCCCAAAGGACGTCAACTTCGAAACTCGGTTCGGTAAACGGGAAAAAGCTGGGTCTCAGCCTGATCTTCTTCTTTTCGCCAAAGATTTTTTCGATGAAATAGTCCAAGGTACCTTTCAAATGGCTCACCGAGATATCTGTATCGACCAGCAACCCCTCGCACTGATGAAACATCGGAAGGTGCGTCGCGTCGTAATCGCTGCGGTAGACCTTTCCCGGAGAGATAATCGCGATCGGCGGCGTCTTTTTCTCCATCGTGCGCACCTGAACCGGCGAAGTCTGGGTACGCAACAGCCACTGATCCGGCACAATATAAAAACTGTCCTGGTCGTCTCGCGCCGGATGCCAATCCGGGGTGTTCAGGGTCTCAAAGTTGTAATAGACGTTTTCTATCTCGGGACCCTCCGCGATCTCGTATCCGAGGGACAGGAAGACTTCTTCCATCTCCCGTTGCGTCTTTGTGATCAAATGCTCAAAGCCCGCCATTCTTCTGGCGCCGGGCAATGTTGGGTCGATCCGGATCGACTCCTCGAACACACGCTCTTCTTCCTTGAGGAAACGACGGTTTTTGCGGTCCATCGAGACCTGGAGGGCGTTCTTCACTTCATTGGCTTTTTCCCCTAAAAGGGGTCTTTCCTCCGGGGACAGCGTGCCTAATTTTTTCAGGATGCCTTGGCTGATCGTTCCTTTTTTTCCGAAGAAACGCACGCGCAGCTCTTCCAGCGTTTGGGAGTTTTCCGCCCCTTCAATGGCGATTTCGGATTGTTCTTTAATCTGCTGCAATTCTTCCAAAAGACCCGTTAATAGGCTCATCTCTATCTCTCCTCTTTTAGGAAGGCCCCTTTCTGCTGTACTAAGGAAGTGGTCTTCTTCCGATTCCTCGAACGGTCCGAATCAAACGACCGATGAACAAAAGGGGAAACGGGGGAAGAAGATCACTTCCTTAGCGTAGAAGTTCCGCTTCTACGGTCTATCCGCGGAAGGGTACGCTCGATTTCGGTACGCTGGCGAAACTCGCGACCTATTGTGAAGCCCTACACCGTTTGCCACGTCATTAGAAGCGGGACTTCTTCGCTTATCCGAAAGGGCTTGAACGCTAACCCGCCACTTCTTAGTTCTCAATCGTCTAACCGTACACGTGTTAGGGGCAAAGGAAGGCAAACTCTTGAGGAATAGGAAGAAGACCACTTCCTTAGCCCTCTTCCTTTGTTTTTACCCGCCTTAGGTGAAATGACGATGGTTTGACAATAGGATCGGGACTCTACTTTCGGCCATCAAAGCGGCGATCTGCTGGTTGGTTTTGGTAACGGACGGAAAGACCATCCCGCGTACGCCCGAGTTTAGGACGCGGGCGAACAGCTCCGCATCCAAAATGGCCCCGTCTGTCGCGAAAACAGTATCCTTAATGACGAAACCGCGCCGTTTGGCTTGCGAAAGGGCGATCTCGAAGGCGTCGAGCCGAAGCATCTGCCCGGCGCCGATTCCCGCCGTTCTCGAGCCGGCCCAAAGGACAACCGAATCGGAGCGCGTCAGTTTCGACACTTGAAAGGCGGTAACCAATTCTCGTTCCAGGGATGGATCGAAAAGCTCCTCCTTCAATTTTCGAAAACGATCCTGACGGACCTCGGTGTCCCGCTCTTGAACGATAAAACACCCGTCAAGATACGTGTACTCCCATTCTGAGGGTTTCCAAAGATCGAAGGCATAGACGGACTGGATCGCCGAATCCCGGAGGGCGGACGCTTCCGGTTCGATCTCTTGGTTGAACGCGACGAGTTCGACGGGCAGTTTTCGAACCAGTTCGACCCTCACGCGATCGAGGGTGTGATTGATCACCAAGACCCCGCCCGTAACGGATTCATCCTTTATAATCCGAATCAAAGCGCCGTACTCGGATTCTCCGGGGGCCATACAAACCCATAAGGGGTTGCCGTGGCGGATATAAACCCCGGCCGGTTCTTTTAACTCCCGGACAAAACGGATGCCCTTGTAAAGATCGATCATCCGGCGGGTCGTCATATTTCCTTTCTTGACACCTCGAAGATGGCGAAGAAGATGGTCTTCCCCGGAAAGGGTAGCGAGAAAGGCTTCCTGATGGGGATTTGCGCCATACTGCAACAACTCCGCCTTTTCCAACGACAGGTGTTTTCGGCTCTCGTCGGCGAAAAGCAAGGAAAATCGGTTGTAGGTTTCGGTGTCGAACTTCAATATCTCCGAAAAAACCTTTAAGGATAGCTGCCTTCTCCCTTGGAGCGGGATATCGCCGCATTCCGTCAAAGAAGAGATCACCCAGTCGAAATCGGCTTCATCGACGAGCGTAGCGACGCTGCGGAAATCTTTGGCAACGGTTCGCAGAAGCGTGATACAGGAAGGGTAGGAAGAAGGCCACTTCCTTGCCGTCTCTTCTTCCGCGACAGCGGAAAAGTCGGAAAGGGAACTCAGTCGTCCCAGCTTCGGGAAGTCTGCAAAGATCATGTCGAAAAACGGCGTCGATTCCTGCGATTCCGTTTTCATGCGGAACAGGATATCGAAGAACGGGTCCGAGGAGCAAATCAACGTCGTCCCCTTGTCATCCGCCTGCGCCGCTTCCTCGGCATGAAAGAGCGGTTGGATCGGATACCCCTTTTCCAACAGCCGCCGGAAGGCTTCTCCGTACCCAACGACTTCGATCCCAAGCTCCAGAACCCGCTTTACGAACGATTCGAGGTGTTCGGTATAGTCCGCTATCACCAACAACCGGTTGATGCTCAAGGAAATCACCAGCTATTCAAGTAACGCGTTTGTTCTTCCGTCAACGTATCAATGGTTTTCTGCATGCTTTTCAGTTTCAGGAAGGCCAATTCCTGGTCAATCTCGGCGGGAGTATCGAACAGTTTGGCTTCCAGCTTGTCTCTATTCTTCCACAGATACAGCATGGAATAGTATTGCACACCAAAGGAGCCATCCATAATCTCGATCGGATGGCCGTCTGCGGCGGCGATATTGACCAAACGCCCGCTACCGATCACGAATACCGATTTGCCGTTCTGTAGTTTGTACCCTTTGATGTTTGGTTTGGCTTCCCACGTGTACCGGGCACACGACTCAAGGTCTTTTACAGCGATTTCGACGTCGAAATGGCCTGCATTCGACATGACCGCGCCGTCTTTCAAGAGATCGAAATGCCGTTCGGAAACCACATTGGTGTTTCCGGTAACCGTTACGAAAAAGTCCCCGAGCGGTGCGGCCTGATCCATCGGCATCACGTCGAATCCATCCATCAAGGCTTCAAGGGCTTTTATCGGGTCGATTTCGGTTACGATGACGTGAGCTCCCAACCCGCGCGCCTTTCCGGCGACGCCTTTCCCGCACCAACCGTATCCAGCGATAACGGCCACCTTTCCGCAGACTGCCAGGTTGGTCGTTCTCATAATGCCGTCCCAAACGGATTGGCCGGTACCGTAACGATTATCGAAGAGATACTTCATTTGCGCGTTGTTGGCGGCGATAGCGGGGACCTTTAGAAGCCCGCCTTTTTCGAGGGCGCGCAGTCTGGCGACTCCCGTGGTCGTTTCTTCCGAAATCCCTTTCAACCCTTCGAGATAATCCTTTCTCTCCGTATGGACAATGGTGCTGAGATCGCCGCCGTCATCCATAATGAGGTTCGGTTTTAGCTCCAAAACTTTATAGAGATTCTTTCGGAAGGCCTCGTTATCCTCTGTGTGTTCGGCGTATACCACCATCCGGTCGTGATTGATCAAAGCCGCCACAATCTCGTCCTGTGTCGACAAAGGATTGGAGCCGGTCACCCAGACTTCGGCGCCGGTATCTCGGAACAGGCGGGCTAAATTGGCGGTCTTCGCTTCCAGATGGCAACAGACGACCATCTTGCAGCCGGCGAAGGGTTTTTCCTCCCTGTACTTGTCATAGATCTCGTTCAGAATGGGCATATATTGCCAGGCCCAATCCATTTTCTGGACTCCCAGATCGGTCAAAGCATCCATTTCGCTATCTCCCCTTTCTGTGATTGTTTCGGATATTGTATCACATCCCCAAAGAATCAGAATAAACAAGTTATGAAGGCTCTCAGGGGCGAACGGGAACCTCTTGATCGAAGGTTAGATCGGTATCGAAAAATCTGATGGA
>CAZMHO010000149.1:0-420 GCA_964566085.1 uncultured Thermotogaceae bacterium
TGTCGGTGATCTTGTCGGCGAAAGTGCGAACGGACTTAAGAAACGAAAACTAAACCGTAGACGATGTCGTGAATAAAGAGAAATCGATCGCCCGTTTAAGTTCGGAGGAATTCGGAGAAAGCAAGATCATTTTTTTTTAAGAGAGCGGATACCGCGCCTTCCGCGATGTCTATCTCTTTTAAGTCGAAACCTTGCAGCAGAGATCGCCATGCCGGATTCATCGATTCCAAGAGCTCGGGAATCGACACGCGCAATCGGCTTTTGTCGAAAACGACACCGGGTTCCAAGGCTTTAAGCGAGCTGGAGAAAGCGGCTCGGGCCATCGAAGAAAGGACACCAACAGGTTGGAAAGAAAATATTAATGTATGTATCCGCTCGCCGTCAGAAAGCGTATCAAGCAGATGGAGGGTATACGAGACC
>CAZMHO010000149.1:430-6209 GCA_964566085.1 uncultured Thermotogaceae bacterium
GCCTTTACGGTAATCTGAAAAGTACGCGGCTGACAACGTATCTCCAGTTCGCGAACCGCTTCCGTCTTGATCTTCATCAACCGAAGGAGCCAAGTGGAGAGTACTACATCCCCTATCGTCAATGCCATTTGATCATTCATCGCGCCCATCATACAAAAAAGCCATCTTTCTGAGGGTTTTCACCCTGGAAAGATGGCCGCCCCTCTCCCCCTTGAATTAGAGGATGTTTCATTATACCACATAGAAAGTGTTAGTAAAAGTAAACCACTTATTTCGTTTTTTTCTTTTCGCTCTTGGCGGCGCGATCGCAAGTTAAGCAAAACGTATTTTCTTCTTGGTTCTTTCCCTTTTTTAGATATAACGGTTGACCACACCGATCGCATTTCTGTTCCGTCGGCTCATACCAAGAGATGAAATCGCAGGTCCCTCCATTATAGGTGCTATTGTTGCAACTATAAAAGGTTCTTCCGCGTTTGCTCTTCTTTTCCTGAACGGCCGCCCCGCATTTTGGGCATTTCGCCGCCACCGTCTGGTTGATGTTTTCGGTATATTTACACTTCGGGTAGTTCGAACACGCGATGAATTTGCCGAATCTCCCTTGACGCTCGACCAAGTTAGCGCCGCACTTTGGGCAAGGCCTACCGATTGTGATGGTTTCCTTGTTTTTCTCCAGAGCGGTATTCCCGAAAATCTCAGCATTGTTCGGCTTAAACAGTATTTTCGCGTTCTCGGATATGGAATAGTTCTTATCGCACGTTTCGCATCTGAGGTACGGGCCGTAACGCCCCATCTTCAGAACTAAAGCGTGCTTTTCATCTTCTTTGCACGGCAGGTTCGTAGGAAACAGCCAATTGAGGGACTTGGAGAGTATCTTTTCTTTTAGTTTTTCTAGTGTGGGTTCGAAATCGGAGTAAAAACCGCCGATCGCTTGTTTCCAGTTTTCTTGACCTTCCTCCACACGGTCGAGGTTTTCTTCCATGGATGCCGTAAACTTGGATTGGATTATCTTTGGGAAAAAGTCGCACATAAAACGGTTGACGACCATTCCCAAGAACGTAGGGACCAGGCTTTTTTGTTCCCGATAAACATAACTGCGCTCCAGCAACGTATGGATAATGCTGGCATAGGTGCTCGGCCGCCCTATCCCTTCTTTTTCCAGTTTTTTAACCAAAGACGCCTCGCTAAATCGAGGAGGGGGTGTCGTGAAATTTTGAGACTTCTCGAAGCTCTCCAAGGTCGCCGGAGCGCCCGAAGAAGGAATGTAAGGTAGTTCCTTCTCTTTCGAAGCGGGAGGGGAAACCGTTTCGAAACCCTCTTCCACACGGACACTGCCTTCCGCCTCGAATAGGTACCGGCTATGTTCATTGTCCCGGATCCGAATCTTCGTCTGAAGGTACTTCGCCGGGATCATCTGTGAAGCGATAAAACGGCTCCATATCAGGTGATAGACCTTGGCTTGATCGGTCGAGAGCATTTTTGACGCTTGCTTGGGGTCGATCTCCGGGTAAGTCGGCCGAATCGCTTCATGCGCGTCCTGGGTAGTGGCTTTCTTCTGCCCGTATTGTTGAACCTTAGAGAAGGACTCACCGAAGTGTTCGACAATATACCTTTTTGCGCCTTCCAAGGCTTCTTCCGAGATACGGTTCGAATCCGTTCGCATATAGGTGATAAAGGCTAAAGGGCCGTCTGCGGTTTCTAATCCTTCGTATAGCTCCTGAGCCACTTTCATCGTACGGCTAACCGAAAAGCCAAGTCGGTTCGACGCCTCTTGTTGTAACGAACTCGTGATAAACGGGGCAGGCGGTTTCCGGTTGATCGCCTTCTCGTCAACAGAAAGGACGGAAAAAGAGGAGTCCCGCACGCCGGCTTCTATCTTCTCGGCTTCCGCCGCCTTCCGAACGGGTTGCTTCTCGAGAGAAATGCCGTCGATCGATACCAAAGAGGTTTCGAGCGTTCCTTTACCGCTCTCGTTTTTGAAGAGGGCTTTAAACCTCCAGTACTCCTCAGCGACGAAGGTTAAGATCTTCTCTTCCTGGTCGCATATAAAACGCAGCGCAACGGACTGTACTCTTCCCGCGCTCAACGATTTGACCTGGATAATTTTCCACAGGAAGGGGCTGATCTGGTAGCCAACGAGGCGGTCCAAAATACGCCTGGCGAACTGCGCCTCCACCTTAGACAGGTCGATCTTTAACGGTTTCTTTACCGCCGTTCTGATCGCTTTTTCCGTGATCTCCGAAAACAAAACTCGGTTCGTTGATTGATCGTCCAATTCCAGGATTTTTGATAAATGCCAGGCGATCGCTTCGCCTTCCCGATCCATATCCGAAGCGAGCAGGACGGCCTTGTTTTCGGCTTCCTTTCTAATCTGCTGGACCACTTTTTCCTTTCCACGCAGGATGGTAAATTTCGGTTCAAAGGCGTTCTCGATACTCACGCCCAGTTCGTCTGGCGGTAAATCGCGAATATGTCCTTTTGAAGAGATGACTTGGTACTCTTTCCCTAAATATTTCTCTATCGTTTTGGCTTTCGAAGGTGACTCGACTATAACGAGCGTTTTCATCCGAGCTTCTCAGCGCCTTCCTTTAGTTTTCGAAAGATCTCTTCAAGCGTGCTTTCTATGTAGATCCGTATCACCGGTTCGGTACCGGATGCGCGCACGAGGATCCAAGCCTCTCCTTTTGGAAGCGATAGATCAAAGCCTATTCCATCTAATGTTTGACGGGCTTTGATCGGAAACCCAAAAACTTCATGCTGCAGGTTGGAGAAAAAGTCCATGATCTCCGTTTTCTTGTTTTCGGTTTCCAATTCTAAATCTATCCGATCCTTAAAGTACTTCCCCGTAACGGTTTCCACGATTTTTCGGATTTCGGAGATCGGTTTCTCTTCATACGCTATCGTTTCGAGGGCTAAGAGACAGGCCAGAATGCCGTCTTTTTCTGGCACGTGGCCTTGAATGCTTAGCCCGCCGCTTTCTTCGCCCCCCAAGACGATGCGATCGTTGATGATCGCGTCTCCGATAAACTTAAAACCCACGGGCGTCACGATCGTCTTGTATCCGTAGTGTTCCGCAACACGGTCTATCGCGTGGCTCGTCGCCACGCTGCGCGCGCAGTCACCTTTCAAACCTTTATTTTTATAAAGATGCCAAGCGACGATCGCTAAAAACTCGTTCGCCGTAATCGGTTCGCCTTTATCGTCTACGACCCCAAACCGATCGGCATCTCCATCCACCGCTAACCCAATTTGGGCGCGATGCTCCAAAACAACTTGGGCGAGCTCTCCCAGCCGCTTTTTATCAGGCTCTGGACGGTAACCTCCAAAATAGGGGTCTCTGAAGTCGTGCTGCACAACGAGCTTCTGATTCTCTTCTCCTTCAAGGATTGCGTTGAGCAAATGGTCCAAATAGTCGATACCCGTTCCGTAGACAAGATCCACGGCCACCTTTTTTAAGTATCCTTTGATCTTGTCGACATCGATCTTCCGCCGGATTTCGGCAAAGTACTCCTGGCTCGGATCAACGGAATGGACGAGCTTTCCGAACCCTTCTTCGTGGTGAGAGAGATAGCGGACCTCGCCCTCGCCTCGTTGAATGCGTTCAATCTCTGTTTCTATCCCTTTCGTCACTTCCGGCAAAGCCGGTCCGCCGTTCGAGGGGTTAAATTTGATCCCGTTCCAATAAAACGGATTATGAGAGGCTGTAATATTGACGCCGCCTGCTAAACGCATGTTCCGGATGGTAAAAGAAATTACCGGCGTCGGCGTCGGCTGATGGCAAACATACGCACGGATTCCATTTCCGGCGAATACTTGGGAGACGGTCCAAGCAAACTCTTCCGCTAAGAATCGAGAGTCATAACCGATCAACGCGCCATTTTCCGCCTTAGAGTCTTTCAATATTTCCGAAGCGATAGCTTGCGAAACGATCCTAACGTTATCAAAGGTGAAATCCTCCGCCAGAATGCCTCTCCATCCACTTGTTCCGAACTTAATCTTTTGGTTTTTCGCCATAAGATACCACTCCTCTTATTCGAATCCTGCGCGATAGGTATTTATTGAAGTCACTCCAGACCGTATCTTCGGGGTTTACGATATTGGGTTGCGCTTTCAAAGTGTATTCCCTAAACTGGGCGATCTTTGAATCGGTATTATCTGCGGAATGGACGATCAAGGCCTCGATCGTTTTCGGCAAGACGGGGGAGCCCCATTCGATCTCCCCGTGATGAGACAAGATAATGTGCTGCAGATCCACCAGCGCTTTCTTGGGGAATTGCGGGATCTTTGCCGCAACTTCCGTGAGTAAATTGATGCCGATCACGATATGCCCGATCAATTCGCCGGAATCGCTGCGGTCGATGCCGGTCGGTGATACCGAGTACTCGTCGACCTTTCCGACATCGTGAAGCAGCGCCCCCGCGATGACTATATCTTTGTCTATCGGCATTTCCGGATAGGCCTCCGCCAACTGGATGGCTAATTCGGTTACGTCAAGGGTATGCTCGAGAAGTCCGCCCTTGTAGGCATGATGGACGTTAATAGCGGCCGGCGCTTCGACAAAATCGCTGACAAAGCGATCGTCATTGACGAAGACCTCGTTGAGTAGCGCTCTGACTCTCTCGTTTTTTACCTTTTGTACTTTCTTTATCAAAGAATCGTACATCGCCCGTATATTTTTTGAAGTGATCTCGATGAACTTGTTAGGGTCGAAATCGCCGTCGCCCAACACCTTTATCGCGTCTCTCGAACTCGCGATATTGAGTTGAGGATGTCCCTCGAAGAGGGAGACCTTGCCGGCGGCTCGAACGACCGTCCCGTTCGACAAGCGTTCATCATTGTACTTCGAGTTATTCCAGTCAATCGCCCGTATCGTCCCGGAGCGATCCCCCAAAGTCATCAACAGAAAGGTCTTACCGTCTCTTGTGTTTTGAAGTTTCTTACTGACGACTTTCAAGATAGTGGACACCTGATCATCGATTTGTATGTCCGATATCAGCTTGCCATCAAGTATTTCGTTGAACTGCCCGCTTTTTTCGGACAATTCGGTAATCTTTTTCATCACCAACTCGCCTAAGTTCACGCAAAAATCTCCTCTCTTATTCGAATACCTTAGCTATGGTTTTGTTTTTTCGTTCGTATAGACCCGCGGGACGCGTTTTGAGATTTGACAGGTTACTTCGTAGTTTATCGTAGAAAGAGAACGCGCGATCTCTTCGCACGAAATCTCTTCCGACCCATCGAAACCGATGAGTTTCACAGGGTCGCCGGCACTTGGAGAAGGAATACTGGAAAGATCCACCATAAACTGATCCATACAGATGCGCCCCACGATCGGACATCGGCGGCCTTTGACGAGTACCGCCCCACGATTGCTTAACAGGCGATTGTATCCGTCTGCGTAGCCAACCGGAACCGTCCCGATGACCATCGGCCGTTCGGCTGTAAACGTTCGTCCGTAGCTGACCGACTCGCCTTCTCGGACAGTTTTTACGTGGGATAAAACCGTTTCCCACGATAGAACCGGCAAGAGAGAATCTTGTCTTTTGACATTCCGAGGATCTAACCCGTAAGAAGAGATGCCCAGCCGGATAAAGTCAAAAAGATCCAGTGGCAGATACTGAGCGGCGGCGCTGTTTGAGATGTGGAAGTACCTGATCGCGGAGCGATAACGCGTCCGAAACTCCGAAAACCGATCATATTGATTTTGGGTAAAGCGGTTATCCGGTTCATCCGCCGTTGCAAGGTGTGTATAGGCTCCTTCCAGATCCATGGCTTTGATGTG
>CAZMHO010000150.1:0-6020 GCA_964566085.1 uncultured Thermotogaceae bacterium
GGTCCCCACGGACACGTCCCATACCCGCGCAAAAACTATCAGAGCGGGAAAAACGATCCAATGAAACACTCCCGAATTTACGAATCCTTGCCACTTCAATACCGGGCTCCTTTCACCATTTCGTTTGGGGATTATAACACAATCAATTTGTACCAATTCGGGAGAAAAACGATCATTCCTAATGTTTACGTAACATTTTCGCTTCGTTCTGATGAGAATAACCGGAAATGCTTCCTACCCTAACCGGGGTTTCCGAATGATGTCTTGAGAGTGCTTTGTTCCATCTGTTGACAATACGTAGCTGAACCGCGTAAAATCGAACTATCCGGTAACTCACAGGGAGGTTCCGCATGCGTATATATAGAAGGCTGTGTGAATTCGTTCTCTTTTTGTTCATCGCGCTTGCTTTCAGCTATCCAAGCACCGAGTACGGGTTATCCCGGCTGGGCTACGACAACGGAGTGGACCTTTTTGGCGTCTCTTCGCGCGCGAGTTTCTATTTTCCGAAGTCGGCCGTTCCGCCTGACTCGAATCTGTCTGTCCGTCTTCGCTATGCCTATACGGAGTTGGCGGGGCCAAAAACCATGGTCACTTTTCTTGTAAACGAGCAACCCGTAGCGGTTAAAATTTTGCCCGACAGAACAGGAGATATTCTCATTGAACTGCCTCCGGATCGTATCTCCGTGCTTCAAGATATGACATTTTCCGTATTGACAGTCCTTGACTATTCCGAATGTGATCATAAGCCGGTGGCCAAAGAGTCTCTGTGGTTTTCTATCCGTCCCGAAACTTCATTTTCTTTTTCAGGAGTCCCTGAACGGGCGGAGACGATTACGGACTTTCTTAACGGAGGCGGCTTAACGTCATCGATAAAACTAATCGTTCAAGAGTATTCGCTGCCGACATTGAAAAGCCTTTCTCAAGTGGGCTTGCTGCTTGGGTACCTGTCGAAGAGCCTCAAAAAAGAGGTCTCCCTTTCGTCCGCTCCTCAGGAAGACAGCCAAAGTGTTCTATTTCAATCAGGAAACGCGTTGTCTCTGACCGGGCGGACGTTGATCGTCGGAAATGACGCGGCGGGGTTGCTGTCCTCCGATACGCTTCCACTTTTGGTTTTTCGGTCAGTCGAAAACCCGTCTCTCGGTCAGGAAAGCCCTGCCGCAAAAACGGTCACTTTCGGAGCGTTAGGATGGTCCGGCCAACCGGTCGAAGTCGTTTATTCCTCCGAACGGAGACTCGGGTTCACAGCAGACCTTTTCGGGGGCGTGCCGCAATCCGCTGTTCTTTCGCTGGACGTTTCCGCAGCGCATTTCGAGGAGGAAGAGGCGATCACCGTCGCCGTATTTCTCAACGAACGGTTGGTCGGTACCGTAGCCCTCGACACTCGCGCCTTTCGGAAAACGATTGACCTGCCCTTAGCTCCCGAATACTTTCGAAGTTACAATCAACTTCGATTCGAGATGAAAAAGTACCGTGGGGAATGCAAGAGTGTCAGCTTGGCGATACAATCCGATTCGCTCATTCATTGGGAGTCGGTGGAACCTGTCCCCGAAATACGGCTTTACGACTTCCCGTATTTCCTTTACGGTAAAACCGGTATCCTCTTGTCTTCGGCTTCGGCAGAATGGGCTGAGGTATTATTGGCCGTTATGCTTAAGAAAGGAGAGGGTTCGCACCGAACGCTCGCCCCCGAAGTCTTTTTGATGGAGGAGATGAAAACGAAGGCCGAACTTCTTATGAAGTGCGACTCGTACTTGTTTCTCGCCGAGGAGGCGGAGGTTTACCGAATATTTCCGGCTTTCCAAGTCAAAGACGGGTTGCGCATCACGCACCCGAGGGCTGGGACTCTTCTGTTCTCACCCGAGAAGGGCGCTTCCTACGCGATTTTGATCTCCGGACTGTATGAAGGGAAACCCGCTCTTCTTTGCAGCGTACACGGAGAATCTTCCCTGCTTCGAGGTATTTCCGAAGAGCAATGGCGACGAATACGTCAATCGCCGGGAAATCTGGCGCTGTTGACGGAAAAGGGGCAGGTCGTCAGTTTTGAGATTGGCCAAGGATTGTCAATAGGGGAGGAAACCGCTGTTCAAGACAGGAAACCGGATCTGACGCGTATTCTTTTGATCCTGGCGGTTGTGGTCGTGGCGGTCTTTTTCCTGATCTCTTCGTATCGGAAAACCTCTTCCAATCGATAAAACCGATTGCGTAACGCGCTCCACAACCGGAAAAACCAGATTGATGGACTCTGAGAAGACAACGTTACCGCGCGGAGGTGCTGTGGAAAAACAAATAGGTCGCGTACTGATTGAGATGGGTGTGATTACCGAAACGCAGTTGGCGGAAGCGCTGGCGATCCAGAAGAGGAAAGGCGGTCGTTTGGGTTGGTTGTTGGCGACCATGGGTTACGTCCGCCGGAATGATCTTTTTCGCGCGCTGAGCGAGCATTACGGTCTTCGGTTCGCCACGGCCGAACTGGCGCAAATCGCAGAAACGCTTGATAAAGAACTCGCCAAAAGAACGCCGAAAGAAGAGGCCTTGCGGTTACAATCCCTACCCTATCGGCTGGAAAACAATACCTTGATCGTTCTGAACGCCTATCCGGGCAATGAGCGCGTGTCTCTTTTCTATAAAGCGCTTTATCAAATCGATCGGGTAGAGGAATGGGTCGTCACGGATTTGGATATCCTTGACCTCATCAAGAGCGTTTACGGAGATTCTTTGCTGAAAGAAGCGGTCTACGGGTTGTTCTACCGAAACCCCGAAGAATCGGCTTATAAAGTTTTCTCCCTCCCGCAGTTTTCGTTTCTCATCAGCGGTATTGTTCTGTTAGGGTTTCTTGGTATGTTTTTTCCATTCGAGACCCTTCGGGCGCTGCTGCTTCTGATCCAGGCATTGTATATTATCCTGATCGGATTTAAATTCATTCTCAGCCTTTTCGGAACGGTGGATGAGATCACCTACCGGGAAAAGCCGGAGGACTATCGCAACCTGAAAGATACCGAATTGCCGGTATACACGGTTTTAGTGCCGGTTTTTCGGGAACCGGAGGTTATCGGTACCTTAATCGACGGGTTGAAGAAGTTGGACTACCCCGCAAATAAGCTGGACATCATCCTTCTGTTGGAAGAGGTCGACGGAGAGACGCTTGAGGCGGCTAAAAAAGCGGCGCCTCCCGCGAATTGGCGCTTCTTAATCGTACCCAAGTCCAAACCCCAAACCAAACCCAAAGCCTGCAACTACGGATTGTTATTCGCCCGGGGCAAGTATCTCGTAATCTTCGACGCCGAAGACATCCCGCAGCCAGACCAGCTGAAAAAAGCCGTTTTAGCCTTTGAACATTCCGATCCTTCAACGATTTGCTTCCAGGGCGCATTAAACTACTTCAACAAGGATCAGAACCTTCTGACGAAGTTATTCACTTTGGAGTACTCCTTTTGGTTTGATTATATGCTGCCGGGGCTATACAACCTCAATCTGCCGATCCCCCTCGGCGGGACGAGCAATCACTTCCGAGTGGACGCGCTGAAAAAGATCGGGGGGTGGGACCCGTTCAATACGACCGAAGACGCTGATTTAGGCATCCGCGCCTCGGCGGAGAAGTACAAAGTGGGGATCATCCGCTCGACCACCTACGAAGAAGCGACCTCTCGGGTGTGGAACTGGATACGCCAACGCTCCCGCTGGATCAAGGGGTATATGCAAACGACGCTCGTCTATAATCGTCATCCGCTCAAGTTGATTCGGTCCATCGGTTTGAAACAGTGGTTTTCTTTCCAGTTGTTTATCGGAGGCACGCCGATCCTCTTTCTGATCAATCCGATCCTCTGGATCTTGTTTGGAATCTGGATCGGCTGGAACCCGCAGTGGTTGTCTGAACTCTTTACACCCGCCCTTTTATTTCTATCCCTTTTCAACTTTCTCATCGGCAACTTCTTGGGGATCTATCTCAATCTCCTGGGAGCCTTCCGGCGGAAGTACTACCCTTTGACCTTCATTAGTTAGTTAAATCCTTTATATTGGCTACTACACCCACTTTCCGCTTATAAAGCGCTTTGGCAGCTGTTGCGGAAACCCCATTTCTGGGAAAAGACGCAACATGGATTCACGCAACCCGCTCATCGAAAGGGCGGGGTAAAGATACCGAAAGGCGCGTTGTGAGTCGCGTCACGCGATTGCCGATTTTGTTTCGGGCGAGGTCCTTTTGGTTGCTCTTTCCCCTGCTTACCGCGTTTTACTGGGTTCTGAACCAGCGTTTCCAATCGCTCGCGCTCTATTCCCCTTATCAACAATGGGTTCGCTTTCATGCCGATTGGTTGATAAAGACTTTCTCCGAAGGGCTCAGCGCCGTCGACTTCGAAATACCTCCTCTGAACTTGCTTTTGCATCTGTTGATGGTTTCAGACCCTTATCGGGTCTTCCTTTCCGCGCTCGCGGGTTTTCTTGTCAGTTTTTTGATCTTGTATGGCCTGACCAACATACGCACGAAGGTTATTAAGTTACTGTGCAGCCTCTACCTTGCCTTTTCACCTTCGATACTGTTTTCCAGCCTGTTCGTGCCAGATTATGTTCTGTATCTCATTCTTTACTGCTTGGCTTTCTACTTCCTGTTGGAGTTTTCTGTCAGTGAACAGGTCTTCTATCTCTTCGTGTTCGGGTTGTTGTTCGGTTTGATGGGACTCATCCGATTCGAAACGTTTTGGATGTCTTTTGTGGTCTTCTTCTATCTCTTCATGCGCTATCGGAAAGGGCGGCTCTTTTTCTATTATGCCCTGGCGGCTCTGTTTCCGCTGCTCTTCTTACAGTTTTCCTGGGTCTTCTTATCGCTTATCTTCAAAGGAGAGGTTTCCGGGCTCCTGTACCATCTGTTTATCGAACCCCTCCGCGTGATAACCGCCTTTTCGAATCCGATTGAACAATTCGTGCTGCAAACGACCTGGCCGTTTATATTTTTATACGCCTTGACGATTTTACGGCTCGGAACCTATCGCGCCTTTTACCGGTCCGCGCTTTTCTTTTCCTTATTAATTCCGTTTGTATCGCCATTTTTCCTCAGAACGGAGGTTCAGGAGTTGCGACCGGTGACCTTCGCTTCTTTATTCTTCATCCATTATCTGATCCTCTTTCCCTATATCGGGAACTTGTTCAACGAAAGAAGGCAAAAGGTTTTCTACAGCGCATTTTTAGTGGGTTATTTCATTCTCAATATATTATCGTTCTCTATGACGCCCGAACAGCGCGAAGCCCATTTCTTTAAGCGAATCACCGATAGCGGGTATCAGATACCGGAGACCAGGGAATCGGTCTTAGGAACGAAACTTGCCGGCCAACGGCTGCTTGCCGATGAGAAAGCCACCTACCTCCTCTTGCAATACTTACCACAGCTTTCCGGCATCATCCACCCGAAGCATCCCCTCTACTCAAGCGCGCTTTTCACGCCTTCCGCGTTCGTGGACGCAATCGTGATGCGCAAGAATGGGGATAGAATCCATGCGGTTTATACAGGGGGGTCTCAAGAATTCGGCGGTCTCGACGGGTTTCGTATTACTTATGAGGATGAGGTGTATTTGGTTTTAGAAAGCGTACCGGACTCCTAATCCGATACTGGGTATCGGGATGGAAAATCGGGGAACGGCGTTTACGATGAAAGCCGCTTCGATAAAAATATCCAGGCGGTTCGCGTTCCGGTTCAGCGAAATCGGAAATATCACGCCGATCGGGAATCGCATTCCCAAGTTTTGAAGATTCGAAAAACAAAGCCCGATACCGTAAAAAACCGGCATCCGCTTTCGATTGATAATGAGCCAATCGCGGTTGAGCCATAACAGATCCGTATAAAGCGTCATCCCGCCGTTCTCTATAAAAGACCACCCTCCGCCAACGTCGAAGCCCATCCCGTAACGAAACTCGTAGAGAGCGGTTCCACCTGCCGGTTGCCCTAAGACGATCCCTGCCGAGAAATCGGAATAAGCAGGCACCGTTATGGATAAAACAGATAATAGGAGAAACACGAAGAATCGCTTTCT
>CAZMHO010000151.1:0-1798 GCA_964566085.1 uncultured Thermotogaceae bacterium
ATTTTATACGAAGGCGAGTGGAGGGGTAACCTTCCCGAAGGAGTCGGCAGGGCTTTTCACCCTAACGGAACACTCCGATACGAAGGAGAATGGAAATCGGGTCTGCGAGACGGTCAAGGGAAGCTCTTCGGTGAAACCGGAGCTTTGAAGTACGACGGAGAGTGGAAAGAGGACCACGCGCACGGAAAAGGGACGCTTTATTATCTTACCGGCCAAACGGCGTATATCGGGCACTTTGTTTGGGATAGGCGAGAAGGGTATGGCGAAGAGTTCCGCGAGGAAGACGGGATGCCCGGTTATAAAGGTGAATGGAAGGAAAACCGCCCGGAAGGTAAGGGAACCAAGTTCCATCCCAACGGTCAGCGATGGTATGAGGGCGCGTTCGTCGCCGGCGAATCCGACGGGTATGGCATCGCTTACTATGAAGACGGCAAGGTCGCCTATGAGGGTCAGTGGAAAAACGGATTGAGACACGGTTCTGGTAAACTGTACGGGCCGGAAGGCCATCTCGAATACTACGGCCCCTGGAAAACGGGTGAAAGGTCCGAAGAGTTCCATAAGCTCGAAGAAAGTATAGAAATAAACGTCAAAGCAGTGGATAAGCAGAAGGTCTTGGCACGGTTTGAGGACGCGCCTAAGCTTCTCGATTCGGGCAAGCTTTCCATAAAAATCGCTTTTTGTATTACCCCCCATTTTCTTCCCTTAACAGATACGGAAGAGAACTGGAGTCCTTTTATCGCGACACTGAAGCAATATCAATCCAATCCCGAACTAAGATATGAGGATTCGGTATTGAAGAATTTCTACGACTCATACCCTCGGGAGAATCTTCAACAATCTTTTTTACTGCCAAGTGTTACAGAACTAAAACCCTTTTGGGAACTAAGAGCTTTCTCGAAATTTCCGCTACCCTGGACGAACCCTGAGGAATATGCCCTTCATCTCCTAAAGAAAGGGTTTTTCCGGTATAACGAAATTACCCTTCCGGCAAACGAACAAAATGTTTCCGAAATATCTCGAATGATTATCGATATGTGCCTGCGGCGCCCTTTAGGAACTTGGGTGCCAAACTACCCGCCCCAGATGGTCGGGGACGTGAACCGCCCCGTGTTCTTTGAGTACGGACCGGTTCCGGGGAATCACGGGGAAGCGTTGTTCAACAAGTTAATTAGCGTCTACGAAAGCGTTGGTACAATCGGCTACCTGCCTGGGCTGTTTCCATACAACAATTTCACGGGTACGCTTCTTCTAACGAAAAAGGCATATCGCTTCATCATTGAATCCGATTTCTTCTTGCTGAACGCTTTAGCCGCACTCGGGCTTGATGAGATTACAACAAGTCTCTCTTCGGATACGAACGGGATCGTCGAACGGGACCGTTTGCAGACTTACCCGTTTGTAGAAACAGGGGTTTACACGATAGAGACGGCACGCCTGTTATTCGACCACGCCTTTTTGAGTTTTAAAGAAAAGATCGCCCGCCGGTAAGGCCAAAGGTTCGGAGCGTCGTGGAGCGCCCAACTTGAGTTGAATACCGTAAAGACAAGAGAAGCGTGAGACGCGCCTGGTCTGGAGCGCCCAACTTGAGTTGGGCTCCCTTGTCTATTCGAAACGGTTGGCGTCTTAACCGCGATGTCATCATAACCGTTCAGATTGCAGAAACCTTAGCGCTTTGAAAACCCAAACGCTTCGTCGGTAAAGACAAAGGGGATGCCCGACTAAAGTCGGGCGCTCCAGTTGTTTAGAAGATTTAGAAAAGCAAGAAACTCCGCCAGAATAGGAGGTAAAGATGAGCAAT
>CAZMHO010000151.1:1898-4774 GCA_964566085.1 uncultured Thermotogaceae bacterium
AGAAGATTTAGAAAAGCAAGAAACTCCGCCAGAATAGGAGGTAAAGATGAGCAATTCCCGGAAACTAAAAAAAACGGATGGCAATCAGAACCAAACGACTCGTGTCGTGAAAACCCCCGGCGGTTTTTTCGAGAGCAACATGAAGTTTTTAAAACAACGGGATCCGTCTTTGGCGGATCGAATCGAAAACTATACCTGTTCCGAACAATTTCGTGCCGTGAATACGGGGACTCCGCCCCGATTGAATCTTTTGTTACCTGACAGAAAAAGTTTCTTCTATGACGTTTCTGATCCCGAGAAGGACACACGTTCTGAGTTAGCGAAGTTGAACCTTAAAAATTCGAAAGCGGTATTGTTTTTAGGAATCGGATTGGGATACGAACTTAACCTTTTTGTCGTAGATTATGCGGAAAAGCTTGGGACAACCCATATCCTGATCTCAGAAAAAGAGATGGATATTTTTTACCTAACCTTAAAAACCGTAAACTATGCGCTTATGGCAAAGGCTTTTAGTCTACACTTTGTTATCGGGGAAAAAGAAGAGAATCTTTTTTTACGTTTTCAGGAGAAATTCGCGAGCGATCAAAAATTGGTAATTTTGCTGAAGGCGATGCGGCCGATATTTCATTCAAGCTCGATGAGACTGAGCAAAGAGTACAATTTAAGGGTGCTAAGAGCCTTCCGAGAGGCGGGCGCCTTCCGTTTGAACAATTTCGGGAATTCGATCGAGGACTCATTGATCGGCGTTAAAAATATGCTGGAAAATATCAACGAAATTATATATAGCCCGGGGATAAACCTCGTCTACAACCAATTTAAAGGAAAACCGGGTATAGTCGTCTCCACGGGTCCTTCTCTTAACAAAAACAAACATCTATTAAAACCACTCCAAGACAAAGCGGTTATCGTTTGCCCGGATGCTTCTTTAAGGATACTGTTAAATCTTGGAGTAAGACCTCATATGATTACTTCACTCGAACGCGTTTTAGAACTAGTTGCTTTAGTGGAAGGATTCAAAGAGGAGGAGGTCCGAGATACGTACTTTGCCGCTTGCCCAGTTGTCTTTAACGAAGCCTATCAGGTTTACCCAGGTCCAAGGTTAATCGTTTACCGAAATTTCGACCATTTTAAGTGGTTAAGGATAGATCGGGGGATATTAGATATCAAACAATCGTCGGGAAACATGGCTTTCAATATTTTGGAAGCCTTAGGTTGCGATCCGATTATCTTGATCGGCCAGGACCTCGCTTACAGTAGAGAAGGGACCTCGCACGCTTCCGGAACGCATTTTGGAGAAAATCAAATCCCGAAAGAAGTACCAACCTTAAATGTGATGGGAAATGACGGTCAACCGATTTTAACGAACATACATTGGAACGATTTTCGGCTTTCATATGAGATTGACATTTCGAAGTACAAAGGCGGTGATGTCTTTTCAGGAAGCGATAGAGCGCTATATTTGCAAAGAAATTTATCCCCTCGACACGATAAAGCAGTCACTCGTGTCTTTTTCGAAAGAAGAAGCCGATCAAGACGCCCAAAAAATGGAAGGATTAGTAGCGCAAACGTTAGAAGATATGCAAAACGTTTACGAAACCTGCAAATCGGGCTTAGAGTGGTTGCTTAGCATTGGTAGCGAATTAGAAGAACTAAGAAACACATCGCCCGAAGAGAAGAAAGCTCGCGAGAAAGTCGCTCTATATCGTTCAATTCTCAACGGATTTCGTATGAAAGTCCACGAACGGAAAGAAAACTTTCAATTATTCTTTATGCATATTATCCAATCCTTTTATCTCAACTTTGATATTGAATGTAACGGGTTACCCAATCGGTTTGAAAGCGATTTTGAAGCTTCTGTCGAGTATATAAAATTCCATCAAAAATGGTTTGCGACGATCGGTGATACCGCGTTAATCTGTGTAGAGATGTTGCGGCAGACCGAAAGGAAAATTAAAGAGCGGATACTGGCAATACATCCTGAACTACTAAAAAAGAACGAGTCGGGAAAATGAAAAAACTCAAAGAACTCTTCGACTTAAGCGGTAAAATCGCTTTGGTCACCGGCGGGGCAGGACACTTGGGATTCCCTATGGCGGAAGTATTAGCGGAGCTCGGCGCTCGAACGATAATCTGCAGCAGAAATCTGCAACACTGTGAGGAAGCGGCGGAACAGATAAACCGGTTCTTTAGGGATAGTTGTTATCCTTCACAGGCCGATATCGCGGATCTCGAATCTGTCGAAAGGCTGCGGAACGATGCGGCCAGTCGATTCGGCACAATAGACATACTCATCAACAACGCCTATTTTGGCGCCGGAAGAGACCTGCTATCGATGACTGAAGAAGACTGGCAGAAGGGGATAGAGGGAAGCATTACGAGTGTATACCGAATGACGAAAGCGTTTCTTCCGATTATGCTCCGTCAAGGTTCTGGGACAATCATCAATATCTCTTCCATGTACGGTATCGTTTCGCCGAATATGTCCGTCTATGAAGGCAACCCATTCTATAATCCTGCAAACTACGGAGCCGGTAAGGCGGCGATCATTCAATTTACGCGGTATATCGCTTGTGTCTATGGGCGAGAAGGAATCCGATGCAACGTCATTAGCCCGGGGCCTTTTCCCAATCCCAAGACACAGGAGCACCGAGGTTTTATCGGAAAGCTTCAACAGCATGTGCCGTTAGGAAGGATCGGCCAACCCGAAGATCTCAAAGGAGCGGTGGCGCTATTGGCTTCGGGGGCATCCGCCTTTATCAACGGCGCGAATATTGTTGTGGATGGTGGGTGGACAGCATGGTGAAAAAAATAACTACCATCATTCAAGCGCGGATGGGTTCTACGCGATTACCGGGAAAGACGATGAAAGAAATCGG
>CAZMHO010000151.1:4784-5975 GCA_964566085.1 uncultured Thermotogaceae bacterium
ACGAATACGATCATCGCGACGACCTTGTCCCCATTGGACGATCAGATCGCGGACTGGTGCGTGGATCAGAATATCCCTTTCTTTCGCGGTAGCGAAGAAGATGTTCTTGACCGATATTATCACTGCGCAAAAGAGTTCGGAGCGTCGGTTATCGTCCGGTTAACCGCAGATAATCCGTTTTGCGACCCGAGAATTATTGATCTCCTAATCGATGAGTTTTCGAAGGATCCAGTCGATTACGTTTCGAATCGTATTCAGACGCGCACCTGGCCTTATGGACTTGATACGGAAGTATTCTCTTATAAAGCATTAGAATCCGCATTTTATGAAGCGAAAGCATCATACGAACGGGAGCATGTTACCCCGTATATCTATCGAAACCCATCTCTTTTTAACCTGCGAGAGATTCCTTTGGAATGCGATTTGTCCATTTTTCGATTGAGCGTCGATTACCCTGAAGACTTTAAACTATGCGAGGTTTTGATAGAGCGCTACGGAGCTAACGATTTGTGTTGGGAAGAAATCGTCGGAATCCTACAAACCAATCCTGACCTCGCCATGATAAACCAGTCTAAGAATACCCCGTCGTAGCGCGATGCTCCTAAGATGCTTGTTAATCGAAGATGAACTCGTATCTGTTAGTACTGGCAAATCCAAATATCGGGCTAGTGCGAGCGGATCGTTCTTTGAAACAAAAAACCGCGGGTATTTAAAACGACCTCTTTTTATTCAACAAGCAAGGCTTATCTATACAAAGGTATCATAAATGTAACCTAAAATGAATCAATTTTTTACGAAAAACAAATACTAAGCAGGTGATAGGGTGTTATACGGAAAAAAGGTCGATTGTGTTCCGCTCAGCGTTAATGATACCGCATTTGTTCTGCAACTGAGGAATGATCCGGAAGTAGCGGCCGGTTTTTTTTCCGATCCCCCGCTTTATGACTTTATTCATCAAAAGTGGCTTTCTTCCGTAGAACCGGAGAGCCTTTATTTCACCATACGTGATAAATCAAATAACCAAGTGGGATGGATTAGCCTGACGAATGTTTCTTACCGGCATCAAAAAGGCGAATATGGAATCGCCTTGCTGCCGGAATATCAGGGGAAGGGGTACGCCAAAGAAGCCAGCGCACTGCTGATCGATTATGTTTTTAACAACCTGCCGATCCGTAAGATAGTTCTTAAAGC
>CAZMHO010000152.1:0-5886 GCA_964566085.1 uncultured Thermotogaceae bacterium
TGAAACTATGTGAGGAATTATGGGTTAATGAAATGATTTTGCCAATTTCACGCGACCCACCGAACCAGCTGCGATATTTATCGCTTCCAGCGGCAGAGCCACTTCTATAAGTTTCTTCTTATCAGGCATTTTGGACATCTTCACATTCACATAACCTTCGAATGCCCGAAATCAACGTATTGAAACTATGTGAGGAATTATGGGTTAATGAAATGATTTTGCCAATTTCACGCGACCCACCGAACCAGCTGCGATATTTATCGCTTCCAGCGGCAGAGCCACTTCTATAAGTTTCTTCTTATCAGGCATTTTGGACATCTTCACATTCACATAACCTTCGAATGCCCGAAATCAACGTATTGAAACTATGTGAGGAATTATGGGTTAATGAAATGATTTTGCCAATTTCACGCGAACCACCGATTTTTTGATATATTCTGCCGGTGATTTTTTCGAGTTTTTTTGCTGGATTTACAATACTGTCAGGTATGCGGTATGCCGCTTTATTTATATAAGGATCAAGGTTTACATACAAAGCTTCTTTAACAGCGGTCAAATCTCCGAAATAAAAGCTTTCCAGCTCTTGACAAGCAATTCTCACAAGTGCTTCCGGTTTTTGAGCTATATTACATAGCTGTACCAGTTTTTCTTTTACTGTTGTGCAGATTGCCGCATCCTGATCTCTCATAAGAAGAAAGATGGAATTTGGTTTTTGCCAGTGCCGCAGTTTTCTGACGATTTGCTTCTCTAAATCCTGTTTACCTTCGAAGACGACGTAATGAACGAAAATCCCGCCATGTAATAAACGTGGAAAAACTCCTTCTAAAAACGCTTTCGCAGATGCTTCTTCCAAAAAGCATACCAGGTTCGTCATCGAGGATCTGCCTCGCCGAAAAATCCTTGCTTCCAGAGGTAACCCATCTTGTCACCCTCCCGCATATAGGCAGCGATTTGCGTATCCTCGGATGCTCGCTTGATTTGCGTATATCCAGCCTTCTTTTCAAGCCAAAATACTTCTTCAAGCTTTGTTGCGTTAAGAAAATCCGGCGAATGGGTTGAAACCATAACCTGTTCACCGCGATTAGCATACTCACGAAACTCCTCAGCGAGTTCTTCCAGCAATTTCGGATATAGCTGGTTTTCGGGTTCTTCAATGCAGAGTAATGGATACGGATTAGGGTCATTGAGCAATACGAGATAGGCAAGCATTTTAATCGTTCCGTCAGATACAAATTTCGCGAGAAACGGGTCTTCAAAAGCGCCATCTTGGAATTTTAACAGCACACGTCCTTCTTCTGTCGTCTTAGATTCTACGTTAGTAATACCCGGTACGCGTTTCTTGATTTTTTCGATAATCTTGTCGAAAATTTCCCGGTGATTATCGTAAAGATATTGAATAACTAACGAGAGATTTTCTCCTTCTCGGGAAAGGTGTTCAGCATATTCGGATTCCTGTTCCGGCCGTGCTTTGTTGATGTGAAAATCTGATACATACCAGTTTTCAATGATCTCACCCAAAGCCACGACCGCAGGAAAGCGTTTAAATTGGGCCAACCCTTTAATCGCAAGTATGTCATTTGACTTTAACAATTGGTCTTCTCGTGTAAGCTGACTGACATCGGTTACTTCCGCTGCCTCGTTAGTGACGGCTATGCCCTTTCCATCGGAAATATCCAAAAACAACCACGGGATCCCACGTCGGCTTCTTCGATAACTTAACCTTTCTAGTTCAACATACGCTTTACCGCTTCTTTCGTTAATTATTAATTGATAGGTTATCAGAGGTTGCGTATTGCTAGAGTTCACTACCTTTTTCGTCCGATATTTAATGGTTATTTCTATTGGTTCATTCTCCGGGACTCCTCGGGTTCTCACTTCTTTAATACCACGGCTTCCACCAAGTTTTAACAGCGCTGTATTTACGTTGCTTTCCATGGCGTCTCGAAGAAAACCAAACACATTAAAGACCGTACTTTTACCTGTTCCATTTGCGCCAACAAAAACGCAAAACGGTGGAATTTTCTTCATTTCAACATCTTTAAAAGCTTTAAAATTTTTCAATGAAATAGACTCTATCATGGCATATCTCCTCTTTTCACCCTTAATCCATATATCGTATCCGCGTAGTTATTTAATTCATCAATATTAAAGTTCACACTCGTGGCGGCAAAATCCGGACGTTCATGAAAGGGTTTCTTCAAATAAGTGGTTTCCGTATCACCACCGCCTACCTCAACGATTGCCAGAATGTACTCCTCTGGCTTGTTGAACGCCGTGAGGATTTCGCTCTTGGTGACCGTAACCGTAGTCGCTCCTTTGGCCCTGCCTTTAACTTCGATGAAGCGGAGGACTGCACCGTCCTCGTCTCTCATCGACTGCGGTATGGTGGATTCCACATCATAGCCAATCTTATCGGCGCTCACGTCGCGGGGGGTGTAACCCAAGGACCTTTCGATATCCATTACAGCTTTCATGGCAATCCGTTCTATCTCTCTACGAACCGTTGCGTCGGCTGTAAAGGTATCGGGTCTGCCGACCAGTTTGTTTAAAAGCCCCCGCGGTATGACAATCGCACCGCCGACAACCACGGGAGGCATCGCGGATATGAGCCTTTCGGTATCCAGTTCGGAGAGCCGTTTCTGCATACGAGCTACCAGTTCTTCGGCGCGACGAGCAGCCATCTGTGAATTCTGTTTCGCG
Source organism: uncultured Thermotogaceae bacterium (assembly GCA_964566085.1). Taxonomy (GTDB): domain Bacteria; phylum Thermotogota; class Thermotogae; order MWEM01; family MWEM01; genus MWEM01. Next base: position 2,701 of record CAZMHO010000152.1, read on the forward strand.
TTTATCTTTCCTGCCGATTCTTTCGTTTTCAAATCCGCGGAACGAAAATCCCAATATTGGATCTCAGAGGTTAAGCGCTCCTTGACTACTTTGTAGGTCTTGTCGATAAGTTTGATTTTGCGATCCCGAACTTCCTTGACGTGAGCGGGTATAACCTCGCTGATGGCGTATCCGACCGCGATTTCCTCCACGTTTGTCGAAAGCCAGCTCTGATGCTGCAAATAGGTACGGACTGCCGCTGCTTCATCTTCCTTGGGAGCGCGGTAGTCAAGATAAGGAGCATATCCGGCATTAACTGCCGTACCGTCCTCCTTAATTTCCACGAAGTGAATGTGTTTGGAGATGATACGCTTACTGCCGCTGGGCAGTATGACGCCATCCTGCACAAAGTCCTCCACATAAAAGAGCAACCGGGCGTCCATGCCGAAGTCGGTATCGTCCACAAAGACAGCGCCACGTTTCAGAACATCCATATTGCGTTCCCGCACAAGGTCGATGGTCGCTTCCAGAAGTGGGTGACCCGGCGCAATCAACGCGGCCGGGACGTGCCCCTGAATGTTGCAATAAGGTTTGTCAAAGCAAACCCGCTCATAACGCGAAAGCACAGGTTCGCCGAAACCAATCTGCATATCACGGTTGCGAATAGCGAAAGGGACAAAGGATATCTCGTAGCGTCCTTTTTCGCGCGGGCGAATTTTCCCGCCTACGTTCTGGAATGCTTCGATAAAGAAGGATTCGATGAAGTGGGGCTGGAGTTTGCGAGCTTCCATCCGCTCCATATCTTCTCGAATTGCCATTACGCGATGGACATCCATCGTACCTTCGGTTAGGGCGTACTCTTCGAGTAGGCGCTGTAATTCTTTGCGGTTTAGACTGCGGTCAACCACTTGATTCAAGCGGTCTCTCACGGCAGGGTCATTACCGTAGCGGATCGCTTCTATGAGCAAGTCGCGCAAGGGTTTGTTCTCAAATGTGACCTTGCCAAGAACGTCAAATACCTTGCCTTTGAGGGCTTCCCTCTCCTGCTCCAATTTCTCAAATAATCGTTGGAAGACCATCCCTTCACGGGTTTCGCGGCTCACCATGTTCCATAGATGACAGACTTCCGTCTGCCCTATACGGTGAATCCTTCCGAAACGCTGCTCCAGCCTGTTCGGATTCCACGGCAGGTCATAGTTGACCATCAAATGTGCCCTTTGAAGGTTTATTCCTTCCCCTGCCGCATCCGTCGCAATAAGAATACGGACTTCTTTATCCTGTTTGAACAATTCCTCGACCTTGCGCCTCTCATCACGAAGCATACCGCCATGGATAGTGACAACGGCTTCCTCGTTTCCGAGGAGGGAGCGGATTTTACCAGTCAGGTAACGAAGGGTATCGCGATGTTCCGTAAAAATTATTAGTTTCTCGCGGAAGCCATCTTTGAACATATTCCCGTCATCTTGCAGCAGTTTGGATAGTTCGCCCCACTTTCTGTCTTCTCCACTTTGGCGGACATCGTTTGCCATTCGCTCCAGCTTTTTTAGCGTGGTTATTTCCGCTTCCAGTTCGGCTATGTTCTGGGCGGCAGAGGCTTGGTCTACGACCTTTTCTTCTGTGTCCTCCAACTCTGTGGAGGGCATATCATCGTCGTCGTAATCTTCATAAGCGGGTACGATATAGTCGGTTGCGCGTTTGCCGAGTCGTTCCTCTGCAAGGCGGTTTTCCAAACGCTCACGCCGCCTTCTTAAGGATTGATATATCGCTTCCGGGGAGGAGGCAAGGCGGCGCTGCAAGATCGTGAGGGCAAAACCAACGGTGGTCTTGCGGTCACTGTTGAGCTGATCTGCGCGATTGAACTCTTGCTGAACATACTCTGTAACCGTGGTATAAAGCTCCGCCTCTTTGGGAGATAGGTCGTAGTTGACTGTGTAGGCTCGGCGTTCTGGGAAGAGCGGCGTACCGTCAAACTTCAATAAGTCCTCTTTTACCAGACGACGCATCACGTCAGACACGTCCAAGGCCTGGTTTCCGCTTCTTGTCACGCCTTCAAAGCGGTCCTGGTCGATAAGGGACATGAAGAGCTGGAAGTCCTCCTCCTTGCCATTGTGCGGTGTCGCGGTCAAGAGTAGGAAGTGCCTGGTGATGGACGAGAGCAGCCGCCCAAGTTGAAACCTTTTGGTGTACTTGATTTCGCCGCCCCAGACGGTAGCGGACATCTTGTGCGCTTCATCACAGACAATCGCGTCCCAGTCGGTGACGCATAGCTTTTCCTGTATCTTCTCGTTCCGTGAGAGTTTATCCAGACGGACAATGCAAAAGTTCGCTTCTGCGAAAACATTGCCCGTAATCGCCGACTCGATGCGGTCATTTGTGAGAATCTCGAAGCGCAGGTTGAACCTGCGGTATAGCTCGTCCTGCCACTGTTCTGCGAGGTTTCCCGGTGTAACGATCATACAACGCTTCAGGTCGCCACGAACGAGTAGCTCCTTGAGGAACAACCCTGTCATAATCGTTTTACCTGCGCCGGGGTCGTCAGCTAAAATGTAGCGAAGCGGCAGCCGAGGAAGCATCTCTTGATAAACTGCCGAAATCTGGTGCGGTAGAGGTTCAATGGCCGAAGTATGAACAGCAAGGTAGGGGTCGAAGATGTGCGCGAGGTTGATGCGGTAGGCTTCCGAAGTGAGCCGTAATAGATTTGCATCTCCATCAAAGCTCCAAAGAAGGCTACCATCCGATATCTCTAACCGCTCTTCATCTTCACGGTATAAAATCTGTTCCGCGACATTTCCTGCCTGGTTTCTAAATGTAACTGTCAGGGCGCTCGTACCATGCCACTTGACCGCAACAACGTTAACTAACTTTCCGTCGGCAATTCCCGTTACTCTTGCGCCGACGGTGATTTCCTCAAGTCGAGCCATAAACCATTACCCCGCTTTTCTATCAAGGAAAGGATACTCCCCTGTGCCTTCGATGCAATACGGATAGATTGTTGGTCCGCAGCTTACCTCCAAAACAAGGCGAATAACCAACACGGGCTACTGAGTTCATTAAAACCTCTGCAATTTTGTAGATCCATTCTACCATAGAATTTTGCGATATTGATTCTACGTTCGAGAGTCCGGAGCAAGCGTGAACGCCTTTTTCGGGGTTTAAAGTAATAAAGTCATATCCTACGATTAAGCGAAACGCTTGCCAAGACTAAAA
>CAZMHO010000153.1:0-5744 GCA_964566085.1 uncultured Thermotogaceae bacterium
TAGACAACACCAACACTCAGCAGAAAAAGCTCAATGCAGGCTCAGTGAAGGCGCTGGAATCTCGAAATCCGGAAAACCAAGGATGTAACGAACCCTTTCGTGAGAATGAAGGATGACTAATATGAAAAAAAAAGCGGACCGATTCAAGAACGCAGCAGAACTGCGCAGGCAGGCAGAAGAGACCGCGCGTGAAACAGAAGGGGAAAGTTCACTGCCATTGACAGTCCGATCCAATGACGAAGTGGGCCAGGCGCTCCACGAACTGCGCGTGCACCAAATCGAGCTGGAAATGCAGAATGAAGAACTGCGCCGCAGCCAACAGGAACTGGACATTGCGCGCGCGCGCTATTTCGACTTGTATGATCTGGCACCGGTGGGCTACTGTACGCTCAGCGAGCAAGGGGTGATTCTGGAAGCCAATCTCACGATTTCCACTTTGCTCGGAGTACCGCGAGGCACGATAGTCCGGCAGCTTTTATCCAAATTCATCTTAAAAGAAGACTGGCCGATCTACTTCCTTCGACGTAAGCGGCTCTTAAAGACCGGGCAACCACAAGCCTTCGAATTGCGGGTTATGAAAGCCGACGGGTCTTTCTTCTGGGCACGGCTGGAAGCTTCGGGTGGTATGACTGTCGGCAGTTTTCCCGTTTGCCGCGTTATGATTAGCGATATCACCGAAAGCGTGCGCGCAAAGGAAATCATTATTCGCGAAGGGCTGCGTTTGGATAGCATTATCAGAGGAACTCATGCCGGAACTTGGGAGTGGGATGTCCAAACTGGCAAAACCATCTTCAACGAACGCTGGGCGGAAATCATCGGCTACACCCTGAAGGAGATTTCCCCCGTATCCATTCAAACCTGGGAGAAATTCACCCATCCGGACGATCTCAGGATCAGCAGTGAGTTGCTGGGACGAAATTTCCGTAGAGAGCTTAACTACTATGAGTGTGAAGCGCGGATGAAACATAAGGATGGGCATTGGGTTTGGGTTCTGGATAGAGGCAAGGTAACCGAGTGGACACAAAACGGAGAACCTCTCTGGATGTTTGGAACACGCATGGACATCACCGAACGAAAAAAGGTCGAAGCGGAATTGATAGAATCGAAAACCAAAGCGGAGGCGGCTACCAAGGCAAAAAGTCAGTTTGTCTCCAATATGTCGCACGAGATTCGCACACCTCTCAATGGGGTGATCGGATTTACCGAGTTGCTGATAGAATCCAACATGAATGACTATCAAAAAGAGTTTGCCGGATACATCCGGTCTTCGGCACAAAGCCTACTAGCCTTGGTGAACGATATTTTGGACTTTTCCAAAATAGAGGCGGGAAAGATAGACCTTCACGAAGAGTCCTGCAGTCTATCGGAGATTTGTCAATCCACGCTGGATACTGTGCGCCAATTGGCTAATCAAAAAGGATTGGATTTGAAGATCGAACTGCATCCCAGTATTCCACAACAGGTGAAGGTAGATACTAATCGGCTTCGACAGGTGTTGTTGAACCTTCTGAGCAATGCCATCAAATACACCGACAGTGGCGAAGTGGTGCTTTCGGTATCTTTGGCTACGGTATCGTCCGGATCCCTCGTCGAACTATCGGAAACTACAAAAGCAGGATTCTTGTTCACCGTGCGGGACACGGGGATCGGCATCTCCTCCGAACATCAGAAACAGTTGTTTTCGGAATTCTACCAAGTGGATAACTCCAGCGCAAGAAAGCAAAAAGGGACAGGGCTTGGGTTAGCCATCGTGAGAAGTATTCTGGAACGGATGGGTTCCGCTATCCATGTGGAAAGCCAGCCCGGAAAAGGCAGTGAGTTTTCATTCACTTTGATGATGCAGATCGCGCAAAGCTCCCGCGATGTAGAATCCATGCCCACGGTATCGACCGAAGAAGCTCCTTTCCAAGAGAAAACCGATATAAGAAGGGGTCTTTCTCCGGAAATCGCAGCAGGGCAATTCCGAATTCTGATCGCGGAAGACGACGCTCTGAGCATGAACCTGATCTGCACGGTGCTTTCTCGCCTTCTCCCAAACGCAACACTCATCAAAGCGGCCAACGGCGCGGAGGCCGTAACTTTATGGAAGGAATTCCAGCCACACCTGATCTTTATGGATATACAAATGTCCGAAAAAGACGGTTATGAAGCCACGCGAGAAATACGAAATCTGGAAACCGGCCATCACACCCCGATTATCGCGCAAACAGCCTCTGCAGAAAAGGAAGAAGAGGAAAAGTGCTTACAGGGAGGCATGGATGGTCACATTTCGAAACCGATTATTCGGCAGCGACTGCTGGAAGTGTTAGAACGCTGGTTGAAACAAGGAAGATAGCGAATGAGATATCAAGAGCGGTAAAGTATGTGGAGGATTACCACGCTTTCGGGACAGCATAACAGGCGCTTCGATAAAGAACCGTTATACTCAAGCGCTATAGCCTGTATTCCGCAGCAGTTTTAGAAGGAAGTAAGATTTCGAAAAATTGGACCAGAATGATACCATTACCGGTCTGGGCGCGTACGGGCCGAGAATCCAAACACCCGGATGGCGCCAAACGAGCCCCCGCGCCCTGCGCGGGGGAAGAAAGCGGGTTCACGCGTTTATTCGAAGCGCCGATGCTTTCTGTGGCCAAAATAGCAATCGTACGCAGATCCGCCAGTTATCCGGCGAGAGTGAAAACCGTCTTTGGCGTCTTTTAGAGCGCTGTATTGAGAAAGAAGGAACTGCCGACGAGATCGAGACAGTCATGAAAGTACTCAACGACGCGCTGGATAGTATCCGACGAAGAGAACGCATGAAAACCTTCCCAAGGTTCAACAAGATTCGCGATATCTACTTGGAAGACCCCCAAACAGCTCAAAAAGACCCAAAAAGCACGCCTGGACACCGAAGATAGTTCAGGCGCATCGAACTTCGCTGACACGGTGATCCAAATGTTCAAAAAAGGATAGGTGCCAACCCCTTCCAGGGGGGGAGGATTTTCCATCATCATATCCAAGAAAAGCCAACGATCCAAGGCGCCTGAAATGCTGAAGGAGGGCCTCAGCGGTCCTAACTCCTCTGAAAAGCACTATGGCCTGCTCAGGGCCTGCCGAGTGACCAACGGAGCCTGTTTGGTCTTCGGGAACTCGAGTTCGATGCGCCAAAATGATTATATTGTGTTACTAATCATATAACTTGGAAGCGAACCCCTCTTCGAAGTTATAGCTTGAATTTATTGATTTCTTCTTCCAATTCTTTGGACAAACCGTTTAGCTGTTCTGCGGAAGAACTCACTTGTTTCGCGCCGTGGGCTTGTTGCCCCACCGACTTTGTCATTTGTTGCGTTTGATTGGAAATTTCGCTAACCGCTTTCGCGGAGCTGTCCATCGCGGATGCCATTTCCTCCGCTGCCGCCCCCTGTTCTTCCGAAGTGGCCGTCAACGCTTCCACCATACTCGTGGTTTTATCGACCATTTTCAGTATTTCCGAGAATTGTTCTTCTACTTCTTGCGCGCTTTCATTGACTTCTTTCACGGTTTCCACGGTTTGATTCGTAGCTTCATTTGCTCCTTTTGCGCCGTTCGAAATATCTTTTAGAATTTTTGCTATGTTTGTGGTCGCTTTCTTACTTTCTTCCGCCAATTTTCTGATCTCATCCGCGACGACGGCGAACCCTCTTCCTGCATCTCCCGCCCGCGCCGCTTCTATCGCGGCATTTAATGCGAGTAAGTTCGTTTGCTCTGCGATGGAGGATATCGTATTGAGGATTTCTTCAACATTCTTCGCCCCTTCAACCAGTTTTTGCACTAAGGTTGCCGTATTGAGCGTCTGTTTTGTGGCGACTTCGACCTTCTTCGCGACCAGGGATATAAGTTTCCCGCCCTCTTGAGCTTTTTGCGATGTTTCTTCGTTCTGATTCGCGAGTTCTTGAGCTGTTTTTGAAACACTTTGCGCGCTCGCGGCCACTTCTTCAACACCGGATGTAACTTCTTCTATTGATGAGGACGCATTTTGTATGTTTTCGTCCACTTTCTGCGCTTGCGCGGACAGCTCTTCCGATGATGCCAACTGCTCCTGCGATACCGAAGCCAAATGATTCGCGGAACTACTCAATTCCGCTATGGACTTTTTGAAAAGCGATATGGTATCTGAATATGCTTTTTCCATGGAAGTTAATGCGTTGACAATATCTCCGATTTCATCTTTCCGTTTTAGGTACTTCGTCGCGCGATGCCCTTCGGAAAACACCAAGTCTTTATTCTTTATCTTTTCGATGATTTCTCCAAAGGCTGTAATGGGGTTAGTAATGCTTTTCGTTATAAGGAAAACGATAACGACAATAATCGCCACTGACACGATCCCAATGATAAAAAAGAACCATTGCATGGTGTTCGCTTTTTCCAAGACTTTACTCATAGGAACGCCGACTGCTAAAGACCAAGAAGATTTGGAATGTCCTACAGTAAAGGGTTCAAGATACACAAAAATATCGCTTTTCATCCCTTCGGAATACGTTGTAAATGAGATAGTCTCTCCGTTTTTTATTGCGCCGAACATTTGATTTATACTTTTGCCCGCCAAGTCGGTTTCAGTTTTTATTCCTTCTTTTCCCAATCGCGTAGAATCGTAATGCGAGGCCACAATCCCACCATTGGAAAATAGCGCGGCGACCCCTTTTTCATAGGGTTTTATTTTTTCTACAAGTTTTTGGATGGTTAGGAGATCAATATCAATGCCGGCGGTTCCGACTATGACGCCTTTGTTTTTGATGGGTACTACCAGACTGGTCATTAATACCGTTTTTCCGCCAACATCATATAAGTAGGGATCCGTGATCACTTCTTCCCCGCTCTTTTTCGCCAATAAGTAATAATCACCATCGCCCGGGACCTCATAATCGGCAAGAGCTTCAACAATGATTTTCCCGTTTGCTTTATGCCAATACGGGACGAACCTTCCGGTGCGATCATGTCCCTCGGTATTCACAAACTTTGAATCCATGCCGTCTATCGTGTTCGGCTCCCAGCAGGTCCACACGCCGACAAATTCCTGGTTTTTTTCTAAAATGTTTTTCAGAATGTTGTTATAATCACTTCTTCTTTCGTCTTTGTTTAAGCTTTCATAGCCCTCGAATATTTGAGCCAAGGTTCTCGCGGCATCCATCGCCACTTCCAATTCAGCTTTGATTTCATTCGCGTAATTGCTCGAAATGTATTTGGTTAATTCGACGGAATTGTCTTTTTCGCTCAAAATAAGCGAATTCATCGCGATAGCGATAACAATCGTAAAAGTTAAAACGACCGGTAGACCAATTAGTAACAGAATTCTCCACATCAAATTGATTTTTTTGAACATAATCTCCCCTTCTTTCACGGTTTTATTGCGTGTTTTGGAATAGTTAATCGGTTTTCCGGGATAGATGCTTCCCAAGCGAGAGGATGGCGGGAGCCCCCGCGACTAGCCACTCTGGTTGAAACACTCAATAAAAGAGCCTCTCCCAAACGGTTTTTTCATCAGTGTCCTCCCCTAGAATTCTTTGCTTTGAACAGTCAAATGATACCATAAATGAGTTTCGATCGTCTAATAAATCTGGTTTTCTCTTAGGTGACTATGAGTTACGGACTGAGTCATGACACATCCAGGACCATCTACAAAGTCGTGTGTATCAATAGAGAAGTCTATTCTCATCTGGATTTCGATAGAGTTGCCTCGTTCTCTGGGCTTTGTGGTAAAATAAGCAATATTGCCATCATCATTGTCT
>CAZMHO010000154.1:0-327 GCA_964566085.1 uncultured Thermotogaceae bacterium
ATAATTAGGTTGAGCAATTGTAGCATATAACTGTTGCATTTGCTCTTTTGTCAGTAAATTGGCTTCAAACTGTCCAACACTTTCAACCTTAACCGATTCCATGTTTTTCTCAATTGCTGAGTAAATTGGAGGGTTAATTTTAGCCTCAAGCATTGCGGCATAACCATTGTCAATTTGCTTGTTGAGTTCGTTAATATACTCGGATTCAATTCTTAAAAACTCATTGGCAAAGTGTGTAAAGAATCGCGCCTTTTCATTTTCAAGCGCTTGGAGTTTTGCAGCTTCTTCATTTGCTTTGACACGTAACTTAACACTACTATCACTAAG
>CAZMHO010000154.1:337-5687 GCA_964566085.1 uncultured Thermotogaceae bacterium
TTTTTCTTCAATCAACCGGGTAAATCCAAGACGAGTTTCTTTTAAATCGCCATGCTTTTTGCGGTACGTTGCAAGTGCCTCGTCAATTGCCTTGTGATCGGTTGGATCAACACTAAGCAAGATTTGTTGAAGTTCAAGCTCAGAGGTCGTAAGGGTTTGAGTTAAATCATTTTTTTTGCGAACAAGAACTGCCCATGCGTTCATTTGTTCGGTAGTAGGTTGTGTTGCTAATTCAGTTGACATAATTATAAATTATTTAGTTCGGTTTCTGTTGATTCTCCAAAGCCTAGTTCGTTTGGCTCAAATAGTGGCGCTGGGGGGTAATTAGTTGACGGCGAATCTATATTTAGAGCGCCTTTAATATCTTGCTGAACACGAATTCCTCTCCCGTAGTATTGTGTTAGCATTTCTTGATTAGGTGCTAATCTTTCACTCATTGTCGGCTCTACCTTTTCTTCCTTAGTATGCGCACCGCTAAATTGCACGATATCTCGGCGGTTTAAATCGCGCCCGAATATTGCCCCAAAATGTTCGGCTGCATCTTTAATGGCGTAACTCTTAGCGCTTGGTAATGCCATTTGAACGGCAGCGGCTTTAATTGCTGCAAGGTCTGCGTCTGATTTTCCAGCATCGGTTTGAACGTTCATTGCACCAAGTCCATCTTGATATGTCCATTCACTCGTTAAAGGATTCTGAACATGCAATCGAACTGTTACTGCAATAGAGTTGAACATAACTTGCTCACGTAACACCTCAACTCTCCAATTTTGGAATATGTAAGTAAGTAAAAATTCAACCTTGTCAATTGGAAGGTAACGAGCGGCAATTGTATTGCCATTGTCGTCTTTTGCTTTTGCCATTGGGTGCGCCTTAACCCAACTAGCGTGAGGCGGTTGATTAAGTAATTCATTGAGTGAATCCTTTTCGTAAGATTCGTTGACGTTTCCTGCCAACCTAACAAGGTCGGAGATTTTGGGGATTGGTTTTTTCATTTGTGTATTAAAAGTTTAAGTAATATTTCTCATCAAGTGGACCGACATACTCATTGTAACCAATTTTAAAGTACGTGTAGGATATTTTATGCTTGTCGCATATTTTTTGCAGCAAATCTCGTCTTTTGCCCGTTCCTACAAATTCTGTGATTGCCGCTCCGATTCTAAACCAACGCGGTCTGTTAATCATTTTTATCTCTGCCATTGTGTACATGATACAAGGCTCGTCTTTGATTAATGCTATTTTACCCATGAAACTGATTATTAAGTATTGGCTCGAATGATTTAGCACTCATATTGGCAACTTCTATGAAGTTATGCATGAAATCTGATTCACTGACTTCTTCGTATTGATGAAATCCATTTTCGCGCTCGTTTAAAAATTGTCGAACTATTCCAGCTTTGTTCATGTTAACCTTTGCCACTTGCTCGTAGGTCGTGTTACCGTATCTCAAAACCATGTTACTAGAACGAATTAAGGTGTCTGTATCAATGCAATACGAGTAGTATTCAAGTTCGGAGTTTTTTAGTTTGAAATAAACAGATGCAAGTGGTTTGTGGTGGATTAGGTCGTAAACCTTGTCGAATGCATTTTTGACCATTGTTTCAATACTTGCTTCGTGAGTTGTTTCGGGTTTTACTTCCACCTTAGATTTATACATAAGTTCAATTAAGAACTTGAATATCCAATAAGCGCAAAGTAGGATGATTGAGAGTGATAGGATTGTTTTCATAGATTGGTTTTAGTTCCTGACAAAGATATAGTTTTTATATCATACAAATTACATCGATGAAAAATAATTGTATAAAATAATTAGTAAATATTTAAAACCCCATAATTAACGGGGCATTGACATGATGTGGGTGTAAACGTCCAAGATTCAGCACCTAACCACGGACTTCCCCAAACTGTTGCGTTTCTACCTAATACAACAACCGCTTGAGTGCCGTTAATATTATGAAGTCCATGTATTGCGTAACCATTAACCCAAATAACGCAGGTGCGCTTAACTATTATGTTTGTGCGAATGATATTGGTTGTTTCATAGATAACGATTTGCTGTGTTGATCTTGAAGCAGTGCATTGATACATAGGTACGTTATCCCAAGATACGACAAGCCTCCGAAATGGAGCGATACCAGTAGTGTAATAGCTTATGTAATTAAGTTGGCTAGGTTGACCCGGGTGCAAGTCGTGAAAAGGCGACATAATGCAATTCTTTGGGACAAGTGCATTAAGAGTTGGAATCGCAAACGGTGTGAATGCAATCGGTTGACCACCTGAAAATCCAACCCATCCATTTGTGCCAATGTAAAATGACGTGTAAGAGTTACCCCAATAACAGAAAGTAAATCCGATACTTAGTTGAGGCGAAACGGCATCATCCGGCATTAAAACAAAAGTGCCTCCCATCGGTTCTGAACTCGCAGCAACTTGACTGATTGTGTAGGGTTGACCAAGTGCAAGTTGACAGACAAATAAAAAGCACAATGCTAATTTCATTCTTTCGCCTTAACGCCTAAGAACTTAACCTCTTGACCTAATGCCATAAGAACTACAATGATAATTGCAATTAAACAAATAATGCAACAAGTAATGAATCCAATCCAATAAAACACATTCTCCATGAATCGCTGTTGCTTAACTACTACTGTTGATTCCTTGCTAAGTTTTGTTAGCCGCTCAATAATGGTGTCTTTTACCTGAATTACTTGCGACAAGCTATCGCATTTGCCATCAACCGACAAAATCCCATCCGAGTCAATTTCAACGCGCACACTCGATCTTTTGCCGTCCTTTTGCCTTGAGTTGATTATAACGGGCTTCCCGTTCACGCATTTTACGTAAGCCTTGTACCAACTTGAATCCGCAGGAATGTAAATTGTCGTGTCGCGTAGGGTTTCGGTAATGCGCTCAGTAAATATCGAATCTACCCTAATCTTCTCAGGGCAAGTTGCACAAATCGCAGCTCGTTTCTTTTCGCGATGAGCAGCGCACGAGGTAATACATAATAAAACAAATAGCAGAATTGCTATGATTATTGCTTGGGCAAATCTTGAGATTCTCATTTAGTTATTATTTATTGTAAAATGCATCAGTGTAAGACAAGCCCTTGACAACATCATTGCTTCAAGAAAAGTATCTATTGCCTTTTGTCTTGTTTCACCTCTAACTATTGCGCCTCCTATACCATCATGCGATGCTACCCACATAGAAATATCTTCATCGTAGTGCAAAATTCCTTTACATCCTTTTATTATAAATTCCTTATTCATATCAACCTTATTACTTTGTGTACACTACTTAAACTTCTTTGTCTTAAAAATACTCCAATTCCATCACGAGAGCCGCCATCGTTTGTATTGCCCTCTATTGTGATTAATTGCCCGTTTGACTTTTCAACTACCATGAATATATGTGCTTCACGCTTTAGGCTGCCAAAATATATTGTGCAAAGATCGCCTGGACGAAAATCGAAGTCTTGAATTTTAATGTCTGAGGTTCGTTTATCCCAAACAACATATTGCGCCATTTGCCCACGTGACCAATTTGGAACGTAACCGAGTTTTAGTGCGGTATAATCAATCTCACATGAATACATCATGTAGCACCAATATACATAAGCACCGCACCAAGGAGCTGGAAATCGAATCCCAACACTCCTTAGATATGCGCTTACGTCACGACCCCAATTGGAAGGCTTTTCTGTGACACCTATTTGTGATTTGGCAATACCAACAACACACTCTCTGCCTACGTCACTAGATAAAGACTGAGAAATACCCCAATGAAAAGACAAGAGAAATAACGCCACCAAAGAGAGGTAAACGATGCCTCTAAGTGCCTTTCTTCTCTGTTCACCATATCCACGTATTGATTCCATAAATCAGGTCTATTGAATTTTATTGCAAGGTAAGAAAACTGATGTGCAAAAAATGCCACTAGGATTGTAAATGGAAAAGATAGCCAATGTTTGAGGTCAATTGCTTGAGTTGTATCATCTAAGTATCTCAAGCCCTCAACCGATACAATGTAAATTAGCACACCAATTGGAATTGTGATTACTTCAGGATTAAGTCGGAAAAATAAAGATAGTTTGCGCATGTTAATTCTGTTTTTCAATTTCTACATCAAACCAATGCTCAACACCGTTTTGATCTAAAAAACATTGTTGCAATTCTCTAGTCATTGCGTTAAGTCCGCCATCATACAATATTTCTTTAGACCATCTTAATTTCATTGTAGGTGTAAATATTTGAAATCTACCCTCAGCTTTTACAAGCCCTGTATTTGGTTGTTCTTCCATATCAATTCTGTTTTTCTTCAATTGTTTCAAAATCTTTAATACATGCAAGTCTAGCCGTTGCGTAGAGAATTGCGATTATGAATATTGTTAGGATGGTTTTCATTTCGCAAACTGTCCTTTCTCATTACGTAACTTCTTAGCAGCTACAATTTGTTGCTTGGATTTTGATTTCGGTGCTTTTGATTCGTCGAATATGTAGGGTTTCTTTTTATTGCCATTTATCTCAGCTACATACCTTGCAATTGTTTCGTCTTTGCGTGTAACCATTTCGCGGAGTTCAAATAAGTCTAATTCAGCTTTGCGAAAAATAGCGTCTTTAGATTCATAGTTTTCCTCTAACACTTTAAAATCCCTATTCGACTTACTAACTTCAAGTTCAAGGTCTGCAACTCTTTTTCTGAGATTGGTTAAGTGAACATTATATTCTTGTTGCGTCTCCATTTTCTCCTTCAAATGCCGCTCAATAGACAAGGCTTTAAGGCGGTTGTCGTTGGTAAGTACGTCCGATTCAGCTTTGGTGTTAAACAGTTCTTGCTTGATGTAAATAGCGTAGCATACTGCCGCTATTGCGATTGTTGTGATAATTGTTGTCAACATGATTTATTTGGTTTTAGATTGTTTGATTTGTTCGATTGCTTTGATAATTAGTTCTTCAAATTCTGGACTAACATTGCGCAGTCCTTTTTCGATTAGACAAATGTAATTGCCTGACTTGTGACCAAGAGCAACACCAAGTTGATTCTGAGTGATGTTGCTCGACCTTCGCAGTTTACGTAGTTTAGTTGCTGTCATTTTTATATTTAGTTAAATAATAATCTTCAGCAGATTGCGTTTGAATGTACCCTTGTGCAAAGGCTTGTTTTATCGCCTCTTTTTCTTCGGGTAGCATCAATCGAACTTGCTGAAGGGCTGTTGAGTAATGCAGCCATGCGCCACTATTGACGACATAAGGCTCTCGCAGTTTCTCTAGTTTTGCAATTAGGATTTGGATAGGGGTTTGCATAAAAATATAATTAACAAACACATTCAACACTTTCCGACTTGCTAAAC
>CAZMHO010000155.1:0-5421 GCA_964566085.1 uncultured Thermotogaceae bacterium
ATTGAAGAACTCATCGTTCCGTTCGTCCATATAGATAAAAAAGGTGATTAAAACTGAAGGGAATCCTAAAATGACGCAAAAAAACGCCAGCGTAGGGTACAGTCAACGAATACGCCTGGAATGGTTCGAATATACAGTCAACCTAATTTTGGAAGGAAAGGATAAAACAGCGATTAACCTTGCCTTACAGGAGTTTTTAACGGACAAGGTGTCAGTCGGCGGGAGCGCTAAGGGCTGTAATCGCGAAAAAATCATCAGTATCCTTCGAACAGTATGGCTGACACCGAGTAACGAACTGGAAGTATTACGCAACACCGGTTTGAATTTTCTTTCAATTCGGCCCTCATTGTCGATTCCAAACGACTTGAGCATAGTGATTCATTGGGGAATGGTTACGGCCACATATTCGTTCTGGTCGGCTGTGGCTTCTCATACGGGTCGTCTCCTGAAGCTTCAGGGTTTTGCTTCAGCTTCTCAGATACAGCGAAGGATTCGCGAGTTGTATGGGGAGAGGGAGACCGTTTCCAGAGCCACCCAACGCGTATTGCGCACGTACATTGATTGGGGTGCGCTTCAAGAGACAGGCACCAAGGGTGTTTACGCACCAAAACCCGCGATCGTCGTTAATGATCCCCGAGTAATTGCCTGGCTGATCGAAGCCGTTCTCTACGTCCGCGTAAATAGGTCAGCCCCGCTGAAAGAACTGTTTGACAACCCAGGCCTTTTCCCGATCCGGATAAAACCCATACCCGCCGAAAGTCTCATGGCTGTTTCGCCCAGACTCGATCTTTTCCGCCACGGGTTAGACAGCGAACTCATCATGCTCAAGAAGCTCATTCCATAAATGGTTCTATGAAAAGGGTATTCGATGGCGCCCGGACGCGTCGGTGAAGAACGCGGGCTTAATGGTCCGACACCCCGGTTGGCAGGGTCCGGGCCACACGGAACCCGACGACGCTTTCCATGTTTTCGGGAAAAATCGAATGGCGCCGGACGTTGGATAAATACGTCTGCCCGTCATCCCCGTCCTCCGTAGACCATGAACCGCCCCGTATCACTTTATAGGAGAATACCGGGGGATCGGGTTGTTCGGGTCCCGCCGGGTCCGTCATTAATAGTGGACACCCTTCCGCTCCGTATTCGTTGCAATAGGTTTCGTACCAATCGGAACACATCTCGAAAACATTGCCCGTCATATCGTAGAGGTCCAGGGAGTTCGGCAGTTTTTGCCCCACTTCATGAATTCTCATGCCCGTCCCGTCCCCAATATCGCTGTTCCAGGCAAACCACGCATAATTGGCGGGGAAGATGCTGGTGCCCGAGTAGAGCGTATCTCCTCCCCCTCCGCGCGCGCAATATTCCCATTCCGCTTCCGTGGGGAGCCGAAATCCGCCATTAGCCCTCGGAACGCTCCGCAGGGTTCCGGAGGAAGAAGCATAGGCCTCTTCGTATCCCAACATTTGGCTCAACCAGTCGCAATAGAAGGCTGCCCCGTACCAGGAGACATTCACGACGGGCATCGCCGCATAGTTCAACGAAACGGTTACGTTGGGTTCGACGTTCGTGTTCGTCCAGGAGGTTTTGATCTTCCATAGATTATCATACAGATCATAATAGATACCTGTCGAGGGATCATCCCCGTTCGTTCGTATCACCGGACGCCCGTTCAGCCATCCCTTTCCTTCCCCCGGATTCAGCAGATCATCATCATAAAACGGGACTTCCACGCTGTTGAGAAACGCCGCGAACTCCTGATTGGTGACTTCGTACTTTCCGATCTGGAAACTTTTCGTTAGAGCGACGGCATGTGCCGGTTGATCATCGAAATACCAGGGTGGGATTTGGCCTCCCGTCCATTCCGGGTGGAAGTGATCTCCCATCGTGAATTGTCCCGCGGGTACCGTCACCCTCTCTCCCGGCTCTTTCATGGTGGTGAATTGCCGAGGCCCGACTTGCGTCCACACCAACTTCCACGGCACCCCTTCCGAAGAACCGGGGACCCACTGAAACGCGGTGACGAGCCAATAATACTCGGTGTCATAATATAGTTCGTTGCTTTCGACGGAAGTGGCCGTTGTTTCGACACGAACAATATCCGTTTCGGAATCCCAATTGTCCGCTTGACCGTAGAGTAAAACGTAATGGTCGATCTCATAAAGGGCTCTGCAACTTTCTCTCGGCGATTGTGCGCCTGCGTCGGGATTCCAGGGAGTCCCAACCCATTGAAAAAGCACTTTCTTCCCTAAACCCGTCTGGTCCGGTCCCGGGGATCGTAACCAGAGTTTTGGGCACTGGTCAGGAGGCCCCATTTGATTGCAAGAAATCAAGACACACGCGCAAAGAACGATAAATACGACTATCGGAGCTGTTTTCATCCTTTTCCCTCCTATACACGTTTGCGGGAGATGTTGGTTAGTTTGCGTTCGATGGAAACTCTCTGAACATCAAAGCATCGCGCGCCTCATGTAGAAATCTCGGGATAATAATCATACGATCGGCCAACGAAAAGTCGCACAGATCCGGATCACGGTCATCGAGCAAAGAATGTTGTCAGTTCAAGCGCTTAACGGGGCGCGGACATAAAAAAGACATCAATATTATACACCACGATTACCAACCAACAGTGATTTTCTTCCTTAAAGGTTTAAAAACAAGGGCGCGGACGGTTCTGTTCCGCGCGTTATCAAGTGATATAATTTAAAGGAACGCGCCCGATGACGCGATTGTCGAGGAGGAAGAAAATGAAAGAGAATAGCCGCGATCAAATACCCCCTCCTTTTGAATTGAAAGGCCGCTTTGCCACGGCCATCGTCTACGCGCGCGACGTGGATGAGAAAGCGGTCGGACAAATCATCGCCTTATGCAACCAGCCATTTGCCGAAGGGACGCATATCTGCGTGATGCCGGACGTCCATACCGGGGCCGGGTGCGTGATCGGTTTGACGATGGATCTGAACCGTTCCGACGCCGTTTGTCCGAATCTGGTTGGTGTCGATATCGGGTGCGGGGTGCGGGTGTCCGAGTTGGGGAGGGTGACGCTTGATTGGCAACAGCTGGATGATGTGATACGCGAATCCGTCCCTTCCGGACAGAATGTCCACCGTCAAACGTATCGAGAGGATGTGGATTTTTTCTACACGCTCTTCAATGCGTTATTCGTCAAAGACCGAATCAAAAAAAGTGAAAAAATGGAATGGCTCGAACGATCGCTCGGGACGCTGGGCGGCGGCAATCACTTTATTGAATTCGATACGGATAACGCGGGACGAACTTACCTGATTGTCCATTCGGGGTCCCGGCATTTCGGTTTGACCGTGGCGAAACGTTATCAGGAGATCGCGATCGACACGATTAAAGAGTCCGTTAAGACCCGCAAAGAGAAAAACCAGATGATGCCGCGCACCTTAGCGGCGCACGGACGGAGTCGCGAAATAGAGAAGACGCCGAAATCTATGAAAAAGGAACCGGATTCGTTATCGCGAAATCGAGATTTAGCCTATTTGGAAGGACCGGACAAAGATCATTATCTCCACGATATCCGGCTCGTCCAAACCTACGCGGAAAAGAACAGGCAGCGGATTGCCGAATCGATCCTACGGAAGACGGGACTGAAAGAGTTGTCGGGTTTCGAGTCGGTTCACAATTACATCGACGATAAAAATATCCTTCGCAAAGGCGCGATCGCAGCGTATGCCGAACAACCCGTCATCATCCCTCTAAATATGAGAGACGGGTGCATTCTCGGAACGGGCAAAGGGAATCCGGATTGGAATGGGTCGGCTCCGCTTGGCGCGGGGCGCCTGATGAGCCGGCACGAAGCGAAAAAAACGCTTTCGCTGGATGACTTTCGGAGCCAGATGAAAGGGGTTTATTCTACATGCGTGGATCGTACCACCATCGATGAATCTCCGATGGCTTACAAGTCCGTCGGAGATATCCTGCCCGTTCTTAAGGACACCATCGACGTCCTTCGGATCATCCGCCCGGTCTATAACTTCAAAGCCAGCGAATAGACGGATATCAAACGTCGGGATGAACCGTTTTTTGTTCCCAGTCCTGTTTTAGTATCGCCATCATGACGTCATCCCGAAAATGACCGCAAAACAACCGATGCTGCCTTAAGACGCCTTCTCGGGTAAATCCCAACCTTTCCAGTGTCCTGACCGAGCGCGTGTTTTCGAGCAAAATAAAAGCTTCGATACGGTTAATGGCCAACACATCAAAACTAAAACGAAGCATCTCTTCAAGCGCTTCCTTCATGAGTCCGCGGCCCCAATAGTCTTTCGCGAGATCGTACCCGATTTCCACGCGGCTGTCGTAAGCGCTGATCGCTTCATATCCCGCTGTCCCGATCAACGGGGAGTCGGGTGTTTCCGATAATCCCCATACGATACCTCTTTGTTGATAAAACGAACCGATCGATGCGTCGACGATTTCTTCCGCTTCCTGAAGGCTTTTTATCGGAGACATAAAAAACTCGGTAACCATCGGATCCGAATAGTAGTGATACAACCGCTCCGTATCCCCCGGGACAATTTCGCGCAATACTAAACGGCTGGTTTTTAAAACCGGAAAAACGGCCGGTAACGCATTCACCTGAAAACCTCCATTAATTTCCTAAAACGAATCTTATTACCCGTAGGCTGTTAAAACGTATATAAAAGACGCTGTTACACCCTTTCAATCTCTTTTCAGCCGATACCAGTACCGATAGGATATTTCGAATCCTAAAGCTTTGTAGAGAGCAATCGCGCGTCGATTATTTTCATCAACCTGCAAATAAGCTTTGCAACAATTTTTCGCAACGCCTTCCGCGAGAGCCCGCCAAAGCAGGGATAAGCCGTGTTTTTTTCCCCTGAAAGCTTCGTCGACAAAGAGGTCGAATAACCCAGTATAGCCTCTTTCATAAACGGCTAACACGCAACCGATAACACTTCCGTTTTCTATTTTCCAGAAAAGCCGCTTCTCGGGAAGAATTCGTGCGAATATCCTCCGAAGCGTCTGCATATCGGTGGGGTCGAGCTTTTTACGGGAAACGAAAAAATCGATCCATTCGCCATTTGGCGAAGCGGAGGATCGAATAACCCCTTCATCGTAAGGTACCGTTGAGACAGCGGGGCGCGACATCAAGAGGGCGGGAGCGTCGATAACATAGCCCGTCTCCGACAGCTCCTTGTCCAGTTCGGAAAATTCCGGCGCATCGGTCAGTTTGAAACGGCAAGGAATCTTCTTAAGCATATACAAGGCTTCGCACGTCCGGATGGGTTCGCCGAAAGGAGTGTGCATCCCGTATAAGGGATGCACACTATTTGCCCTGCGGGTATATCCCCGGGTAAACCGGAGAAGCCATCCTCCTAATAGAAACGTTTCCAAAGCTGGTAACGCATTGTTTCCAAGTTCCTCAAAGAGCCGGTACGTTAA
>CAZMHO010000156.1:0-5404 GCA_964566085.1 uncultured Thermotogaceae bacterium
AAAGAAATCCCTACTATTTCCGCATCGATCTGGATGGCAAGCGGCTACCCTATTTCGACGGGATGGTTTTCTCGTCCGTACCGAACCAGAACACCGCCCAACTGAAGTTCGAAGCGGGGGAATTGGACTATTTGGCCGTCTTAGCCGCTCATTATCCGAACACCAAAGCGCAAGCCGAAGCGAGAAGTTGGGATGTCGGGATCGTCGGACCGACCTATTCCACGTTGTTCATCGCTTTCAACCAGCATTCTCCCAACATAACACAGCAGTACTGGTTCAGAAACAAACGGTTCAGACGCGCGCTTTCCTACGCGATCGATCGCGAAGCGATGATCGAAGTCATTTTTAACGGTTTAGCGCAGCCCCAATGGGGTCCCGTCTCGCCGGCCTCCCCGTTCTATGATCCCGCTGTAGAGGATTTAGCGACGGAATTTGATCTCGAAAAAGCTAAAGAGATGCTTAAAGAAGCCGGTTTCAAATGGGACGCCAATGGAAAGTTAGTGGACGACCGCGGGATTCAAGTCAAATTTTTGCTCACAACCAACGCCGGGAACGTTCAACGGGAAACTGCGTGCAACTTAATGGTCGACACCTTCGGGCAGATCGGAATCGACGTCACCTTCAATCCGATCGACTTCAATACGTTGGTCGGCGCGCTGACCTCGACCGGGAACTGGGAAACCATGGTTATGGGATTGACAGGCGGACCAGATCCTCATTCTGGATCAAATGTCAACAAGATCGAGGGGAATCTCCATTTCTGGAACATTCACCCCGATACCGGTTCTTGGGCTGATCCCGACAACTATTGGATTTCCAATGAAGAGTGGAAAATCGACCGCATTTTCCGCGACCAAGTCAGGGAAATGAATGAAGAGACACGCTGGCAATTGTTCGCCGATTTCCAAAGACTCTATACAGAAGAAGCGCCGCTTGTGTACACGGTTCAACCGCTAAGACTGTTCGCTAAAAAAGCGGAGTTGAAGAATACCGATCCAGGCAGCTCTTCCGCGCCCCCTGTTCTATGGAATCTTTGGGCTCTTTATAGGGATTAACGAAAACCTTTCAGGGGGATTCGGATGAATCCCCCACTTCTCTTTCGGAGGTTGAATCGACGTGTTGAAATTTATCTTAAGACGGCTCATCCTATCTATTCCTGTTCTTTTGGGAGTTTCTATTCTCTCCTTTCTAATCATTTCAGCGGCCCCCGGGAACTTTCTCGATGTCTTCCGATTAGACCCTTCGATCAGCCGAGAAACCGTCCAACGGTTGGAAAGAGAATTTGGGTTTGACAAAGACCCGTTTACGCAGTACTTCACCTGGTTGTTCCAAGTGTTTAAGGGGAATTGGGGGTATTCTTTCCAGTTCAAACAACCGGTATTCAATCTGATCTGGCAACGATTGGGAGCGACGTTGCTGTTAAGCTTTACGACGCTTGCGTTTTCTTGGGCGATCGGTATTCCTTTAGGTATTTATGCCGCGCTCAAACAATACAGCTTTAAGGATCAATTATCGTCGGTGGTCGCCTTCTTGGGGCTATCGATTCCGAACTTCTTTTTCGGTTTGTTATTCCTGTATTTTGCCGCGCGCACGCGGCTTTTTCCGATCGGGGGAATGTTATCGGTCAACAGTTCTCAGATGAACGCCTGGCAGTTGATCGGCGACTACCTTTGGCACGTGATCGGGCCGGCGGTGACCTTGGGGTTTTCTGGATTAGCCGGTATTATGCGCCAGATGCGGGGTCAATTTCTCGATCAACTTCATATGGATTACGTGGAGTTTTCGAAAGCGAAAGGGATGCCGCGCAAAGTTGTTTTCTACAAACATGCCTTGCGGAATGCGATCAATCCTCTCGTTACGATATTCGGATATTCCTTATCCGGTTTATTAGGAGGAGCCATACTGACGGAAACCGTTTTTGGATGGCCTGGTATGGGCCGTTTGGTGATCCAAGCGCTTACAGCCCAGGATTTATATCTCGTCATGGCTTCATTGATGGTCAGTTCTCTCATGCTGATTTTTGGAAATCTGGCCGCGGATATCCTGTTAGCCGTTGTGGATCCCAGAATCCGTTACCGCTTCCACTAAAGGTGAGACTATGGCAAAAAAAGACGAAAATGTAAAAAAGAACGTTACGACAGACAATATAGACGAGTCCTTCGAAGTCGAGTTTTTACCTCGACGCGCGCTTTTATGGCGCTCTTTCCGAAAACATAGGCTGGGTATTCTCTCTATGTGGATACTTGCGTTCTTCTACCTCCTCGTGATCCTCGCCGATTTTTTGTCTCCGATAAGCCCTTATAAGCAAAACGCGAGTATTGGATTCGCCGCTCCTTCAAGAATCTACTGGAAGCATAAAGGGGAATGGGTGGGCCCGCATATCTATCCGCTTGAGACCGCGCGAGATCCCATCACCTTCCAACGGACTTTTTACGAAACTTCGGAGCTGCTTTTCGTAAAAGGATCCAAGAGCGACGGGACGCCCTTCCGCTATCAAATTGGAGAAAGCAATGTCACTTCGCTGGTAGCGCAAATCAAGATAGATGAGCTCGGCGTTGGAGAAACCGGAGAAGCTCTCTTTAAGACGACGACCAAAGAATGGAATATGGTACGAATCGAAAAAGAAGGGATTTTCAAAGAACCGATCGTAAGTTTTTCTGTTCAGAAAGACACACTCGATATCTATCGGAGCAATACCCGGTATGCGAAAGCGCTGCAACAAATCGGTAACCTGCAGAAAATAAAAACCGTTGAAACCTTGCAAAAAATCACAGTGAAGTATAACGACGGTAAATCCGAAGCCGTGATCGTCAGCGCTCTTGAAGACTTCGATTTCAAGATTTACCCGATTAAGTGGTTCGTTCGATCTTGGGAGTACAAACTTATGGGTTTCATCCCCGCAAATGTTCACCTCTTCGGCGTTGATTCTCCCGCCGTTTTATACCTGTTCGGAGGAGATAATTACGGCAGGGATGTCTTTTCGAGGATACTGTTCGGTGGGCGCACCTCGCTCTCCGTCGGATTGATCGGTATCTTGATCACCTTCACGATCGGCCTTTTCCTCGGAGGGATTTCAGGGTATTACGGGGGTTGGGCCGATGAGATCCTGATGAGGCTCACGGAAATCCTGATATCGATCCCGACACTCTACTTATTGATCTCTTTGCGGGCGATTTTGCCTCCCGATTTGCCCTCGACAACCACTTACTTGATGGTTGTTGTCATCCTTTCATTCATCGGCTGGCCCGGAATGTCCCGGGTCATACGCGGTATGGTGTTGTCATTAAAACAGAAGGAGTTCGTAGAGGCGGCCAAAGCGATGGGGTATCCCTCTCTGCGGATCATTTGGAGACATATCATTCCCAATACCGCAACCTATATCATTGTCGCTGCCTCTTTGAGCATCCCCGGGTATATTCTCGGAGAAGCGGGGCTTTCCTTCTTGGGGTTCGGCATCAGAGAACCGCAGTCTTCCTGGGGGCTTATGTTGGCGCAAGCGCAAGACCTTGTGGCGCTACGAAACTATCCTTGGCTATTGCTTCCGGGTTTGTTCCTTTTTATCGCCATATTAGCGTTCAACCTCTTTGGAGACGCGTTAAGAGACGCCTTCGATCCGAGGTCGTTAGGACATTAACCTCGATCTATGCCTGTAAAGAAACCGCAATCGGATCCAACGCCCGAAATCGTTGAAACAGAGGATAAACAGTGCGATTATTCGGGCGTTGATACTTTAAAACTATCTCATAGAAACTGGCTCTTTCTCGGGTTCGTTATAACCGTCTTACTTGGTATGGTTGGCTATTTCGCGATAAGAAGCGGAACGGAATACTCCGATCATACTTACACCCTACAAGGCCGAATGATCCGATTGGTCATTGGGAGCGATCAAGATCATACGCAGCTCTTCGGCGCAGCACAGGCTGAACTCGAGCGCGTATTTTCTCGTTTCTCCTTTTTTTCTCCGGAGAGCGAAACAACTCGGCTCAATATGCTCCCGGAAATAGAGCGCAAAACAGACCCGGAAACCGATGCCTTCCTCAGAAGACTCGTAGATCTCTCCGAAAAAACCTTGTGGCACTGCGACTTCACCGTCGGAGCCCATTATCGTCTTTACGTCCCTTTCGAACTTCCTCTGCCTGAAACCT
This sequence comes from uncultured Thermotogaceae bacterium, assembly GCA_964566085.1. Taxonomy (GTDB): domain Bacteria; phylum Thermotogota; class Thermotogae; order MWEM01; family MWEM01; genus MWEM01. The sequence goes on from CAZMHO010000156.1 coordinate 4,146, forward strand.
ATCAATACCCGACCATGTTCACGCTTGAAGAAGAAACCGTCGTGTCCGATACGCCATTCCTGTTCTATTTCGGGAAAGCGATAAAGGGTTATGCGTTGGATAAAGCTTTGGAAGCGCTGCGACGCGCTGACCCGAAAGTCACCGGGTACTGCGAGATCGACGGAGATATCCTGTTCTTTGGGCCCAAAGCCGGAGGCGCCGACTGGATCGCGGGCGGGTGGAACAGCCAAGAGCTTTATCTCTCTTCCGGCGCTTTGTTCCACCATCCGTTGAAAACGTCACCAGAGGGGATGGCCAGGTACGAGGACACCCTTCTCTTATCCCCCGAAATGGGAGAAGTCCTCAACCGATATCAGTATTCCGCCGTTATCGCGCCGACCGCTTTAGAGGCGGCATGCTTTTTAGTTGCGGCGCAGACGCTCGATCCGCAATGGTTGTTTGAGTGTCTCACACGTTGGGGTTGGGCGGGCTGCCTGATAACGGAGAGAGAAAGCCTCTACAGCCCGTTATGGAACCGGTACACTCATAATCACTAAGAGAGACTGTCCAATAAAAAAGGGGTTGAAACGTTTTCTGAGTTATTTCATAAGTTTTAGGATACTAACTTCTTCCAGTCAATGCCTTTGTCCTCGAAATAGATCATGAGTTGGGAAAGGATACTTGACCAATTCGGAATAGAGGCTCTTACCCATGTTTCCATAATCTTTTCGATTTTCATGTAAACCGTTTTTTCCAGCGATTCGTCGGAGTTGAAGACGCCTTTGTTGTCAGTCACGCGCCTCAATCGCGCATTGAGACTTTCTATCGGGGTTGGTGTTGTCAATGAGTTTATCGTTCACCAATCGTAAGGAGAACCGTATCTTAGAATGTTCAGCCAGAAGCGTGATGATTCGTTTTCACACAGCCAAAAGCCCAGTATCTCTTTCTTTCCCGCCAGAGTGATTCCCATCGCCAGATTGATTGACTTTTCCAGCGTCTTCCCCTCATTGTCAAAATTTAGCTTCGGTTTATGAATGGTTTTTCCAATCGATTTTCCTTCCCCTTTTTTGATTTTACACAGACGATTTTACGCTCTCGGGCGATCCAAAAAGGCTTGTTGCCCTTCTTCGCGTCCCTTCGTGTCCTTCGTGGATGATATTTTTTAGGTTTGCCATGCCTGGGGTAACATGGAGATACACACGTTAGCCTGAATCGGTTTATTAGAGCCGAATACTATCGTCACCGATAAGGCCCCATGCCCAACTAAAGTTGGGCGTTCC
>CAZMHO010000157.1:0-5404 GCA_964566085.1 uncultured Thermotogaceae bacterium
GCGTATGATAATATCGTCAAATCCCCGCCTCTCACTTACACATCATGATACGCTTATTTAATATTTTCCCGTCGGCCTATCGCTTATTTTTACGGCATTAGACTAAAGTTGAGCGCTCCAACCGTCGGGCATGCTTCGAGGTAAAAATTAAAATGATTCTATCCGCGAAGCGCACGAAGAAAGTTTCGATGCGCCTTCAGAATATGAGTTAGCACAATTTGATTATAACTCGGGGAGGAGAAAGGGTGGATTCAGTCAGCAATACGGATTTCTGGAAACTAACCTGGGTTGGAAGGATGCGGCGTCTGGGCCGACTCGCAGAGGTAGCAATAAAAGAATTCGATTTGGAAGTAAGAGATATACGGGTTCAATCCTTCGCAACGAATTTATTGTATCGGATTCGTTCACGTTCAGGAACGCGCTACATCTTAAGAATGGCCTATCCAGGGTGGCGCACCTTTGAAGATCTGCGTGCCGAGGCGGCCTGGTTGGATGCGCTTCATCGTGAAACGGACATCGGAGCGCCTCAAGTGATCCGCTCTCGAAAAGGCGATGCCATTCTCCCTATGAGCGGTTTTGGAGTCCCTGACACCTGGTATGCCACCCTGATGACATGGATTGACGGGAGACTTCTGGCGCACGCCCTTACCCCTGAAAACCTGGAGCGTATGGGAGAGCTCTTCGCCAAGCTCCATCGTCATGGAAAAGCATGGCAGCCCCCGAAAGATTTTACGACGAAACGATTTGAAGCGTTCTTATCCAGGGGAGAACCGGATATCCTCTTCAGCAATGGAACTTTACAAAGCTTCGCTGCTGAAGATAAACAGGCATTTCTAACCGCACGCGAGTGGGTCGAAAAGGAGTACAACCATCTTCCTCACAACGATTTGCGCGTGATCCATTGTGATCTTTGGCATGAGAATATCAAAGTGGATCACGGCAAACTGCGCCCCTTTGATTTCGAAGATACGATCTGGGGATATCGGCTTCACGATATCGCGATGGGAATGCTCGATCTTCTGGAAACGGTAGGAAATAACCGTTATCGAGAGCTGCTCCAGTCTTTCCGCCGCGGTTACGAAAGGCTTCTGGAATGGCCGGAAGGCAATTTGGAAGTGTTACAGATCGGCAGGCTTCTTTGGAAAGTCAATTGGACCGCCCGTTTCTCGAAGGATGGCCTCGCTGCGATGAGTGTGGCGTACGGGGGGGTCTTCCGAAACTTCGAAAGAACCGGGGAAATCCTATGGTCGGAATCGCCAAAGATCTCTTAGTTAAAAAGTTCGAAATCTCTCGATAAGCGGGGGGATCTTAAAAAAAACGCACCGTTTTGGGAGAATATCGCTCATTATGGCTCAATAAAACGGCCTGAAGGCTCTCCTGCTGGAACGATGCGGTTGCGGCGCTCCAAATAGGGCAGGTTTGCTCTTCTGGTTTTTACTTAATTGCCGCGATAACAATCTTTATAATGGAGGGATTCCAGTGTTAGGAGCAATCGCGGGAGACGTTATCGGTTCCGTCTACGAATTCTCGAATACTACCGATCGGGATATTGCGTTATTCACGGCCCGTTCCAAGTTTACCGACGATACGGTTCTCACCGTTGCCGTGGCCGAGGCGCTGATGCAGGGAGAGCCTTATCCTTTTAAAGAGAAGATACGGCAATGGGCGCTCGAATACCCGCATAGCGGCTATGGCGGTGGATTCCGAAAATGGATGCGTTCGAGCGACGACCAACCTTACGGAAGCTTCGGCAACGGTTCCGCGATGCGTGTCAGCCCTGTTGGATTCGCCTTCGAGGGCGAAACCCAGACATTGGTTGTTGCGGAGCAATCCGCTGCGGTGACCCATAATCATCCGGAAGGGATTAAAGGCGCCCAGGCGGTGGCGTTAGCCATATTCCTTGCTCGACAAAAAGCCGGCAAAGAGGCCATTTCCGAGAGGATTCAGAGAGACTTCGGCTACGACCTTTCTCGACCCATCGCCGAGACTCGAAAAAACTACCGGTTCGATGAAACCTGCCAAGGCTCCGTACCCCAAGCAATACGCGCATTTTTAGAGTCCGAAGACTATGAGAGCGCCATCCGCCTGGCCGTTTGGCTGGGGGGAGACAGCGACACGATCGCCTGTATCGCCGGAGGCATCGCGGAAGCATTCTACGGAGGGATTCCAAAGACGATCGAATCAGAAACCCTCAGACGGTTGCCCCAAGAAATGAAGGATGTCATCAACCGCTTTTACGCGTGGAAACTCCGTTAAAACCCGTCATTCCGCCGAGAGGGCTTTGATAAGACGCGAAAAGTTCGGGACCTTCTGCGTCTTCTTCTCGGTTTTTAGAAGGATCCGTAGATTACCGGTACCTGTACAATCGAAAGAAAAAACCCGAACCGCGGATGGCGTCTACGAAAGAATCGTACTCCACCGGTTTCGTGATGCAGTTGCTACAACCGATTTTATCTCGCCGCATACACGTATCCTTCCCGCGCGATCAGGATGGCCGCAGGCCCGGGTGGTTCTATTCCCCTCTATGGAGGGGTGGCCGGTTCTCCAGGCCGGGGTGGTCACGACATTCCTTATCTTTTGTATGGTTTTCTTCGTTACTACGGTTCCACTCCTTCATCGTTCTCACACGGAACCGTTTCCTAATCGCGCTGATAGAGTATAATCTATCCGTTTGATAAAACCGTTCGATCAGTATACTGAACTTGCTCTTTATCAGGAGTAATTCGATGCCAGTCAAAGGATTTGCTGCCAGCTGGTGGGGCAAAAGCTGGATAAAAGCGCTGGAAGAGATTGACGGAGACACAAACCGATTGCCTCGAGGCAGGACCTACGCTCGGAACGGTTCCGTTTTAGAAATCACGCAGAATATAAAAGGGGCGATTCAAGCGAGAGTGCAAGTTCGCAGAGCTACTCCGTACAAAATCCGCCTCTCTTTGGAACAATGGTCCGAAGAGCAGATCGCCACTGTTCTCGATCTTATCAAGGATCATCCCGCGGTTTCATCGCAACCCTCATCGGGAAGATGCCCGAAACGCTCGAATCAATGCTGAAGCAAGTCGGAATCGGGATATTTCCGTCACGGTGGGCGGATATGGAAGCTTCTTGTTCATGCCCCGATTGGGCGAATCCCTGCAAGCACATCGCCGCAGTCGACTATCTTCTCGCCGCTGAGATCGATAAAGACCCCTTTTTGCTCTTCGAGATGCGCGGGTTGAAAAAGAACAGGATCTTGGAGAGCGCCAAATTAGCCTACGACGCTTCGAACACCCTCCGGTGGGTTTTCGACTCTATAGAAACGGAGGAGGCGAACCCGTTCCTTCACCCCGGGCCCTCGGATGAGCCAGCGGCATATCAAAACCTTCAACCCTGCCCGATCGCTCGGATGGTGTCTCTCCTGGGAAAAAATCCTCCTTTCGATAGCGGCGCTTCGATCGCCACCCTATTGCCGCGAGTTTATGGCGACATGCAAAGCCTTCAGAACTGCGAAGCGTTAGACGAGCGCGAAAAATCACTTTCCCCGCACACCGCGATCATCGTAGAACATTGCGATGAAGGAGCGTTTTTTCATGTCTATGACCCTTATCATAAAACCGGATCGGCGTATTCTTCCGCCGAATTCTTACAACTCGCGGATCAGATTTCGCTGGCATCCTCACCGGAGGATACCCCTTCGGTTCGCTGGTTGAAAGAAGCGCTCTCTTTTGCCGGAAGGCTGATCGCGCTGAATAGTTGGTTTCCCGTCGTGATTCCATCAGGGGCGGGAGAAGACTTTTCCATCCATTACGCGCCAAACTATTCCAATATCGCTTTTCAAACGAAAAAATCGGTATTGAACGATTCGATCCCTATCGGAACCATTCGAGACGGTAAAGGAAACCCATTACTGAAAAACCAAAGCGCGGACGATATCTTATCCTTGTTGATCACCCGAATCATCCATTCCGTTTTGGAGGGGAACCCGGCTTTCTCGTTTGATGAGATGTCTCAAGTCTTTTTTCAGGGAAAGGTCTATCATGCCGATGTTTTCCTGAGGCGGCAAACGAAAGCGGCCGTTCAAAACTGGCTAACGCCGCTCTACCTTTCTGCCTCCAATGTGAATCTCGTGCTTTTCATAGAGTGGGGCTCTTCCGATCGTTTCTCACTTGCTGTCCTGGTGAAAAATAAAAAAGACCTCTTCCTAAATCCCGTTCCGGTCAGCGAATTTCTATCTCAAACATCGGATCAGCTCGAAAAAGAAAGCGTTCTAAAGCAAGTCGCTTGTCTATCGGAATGGATTCCCTCGATTAAGCACGCCTTTGACGGAAAACCGATATCGCTTGGCAAGGACGAATTCATATACCTGTTAAGCGAAACACGTGATTAGCTGGAGTTTTTCGGCGCCGAGCTCGTCATACCAAAAGGGTTCAAGGACCTGACGCGCCCGAAGATCGCGGCGCGCGCCTCATCAAAAACCCGCGTGGCGAAAAATTACCTGTCTCTGGATAGTCTGCTCTCGTTTGAATGGCGGATACAGTTAGGAGAAGATGATCTGTCTATAAACGAATTCGCGGCATTGATAGAAGGAGCGGAAAAAATCATTCAGTTTAAAGATAACTACTACCTGATCGACCCCAATGAAGCCAAGAAAATGCTCGAAAAACTGCGGAATCCCCCCCGTTTGGATGGGATGGAAACCCTTCGATCCCTCTTCTCGAAAGAAGTGGATGGATACCCGCTCTTATACGGAGAAGGAATAGAAGCGCTTAAGAAACAGATGGGGAAAACGCGCCGGTATGACGCCCCGCGCGACATCGTTGGCCAACTGCGCCCTTATCAACTGAGAGGGTATCAATGGATAATGTCCAACTTTACGAATGGATTCAACGTCTGTCTCGCAGATGACATGGGTATGGGAAAAACAATACAGGTCATCGCTGTTCTACTGAAATTACGCGAACTAAACGAGTTGAATGAGCCGGCTTTGGTCATCTGCCCCACTTCGGTCGCATTGAATTGGCAAAAAGAGATAACAAAGTTCGCCCCGGATCTGAACAACGATCTTTATTTCGGAAACAAGAGAACGATACTGCCCGGGGTAGACGTCTGGATAACGACTTACGGTACGATCCGATCTGGAGCGCCTGCTCGAACGCGAGTGGAGCGTCTTGGTCGTCGACGAAGCTCAAAATATCAAAAACCCCGATACCGACCAATCAAAAGCCGTGTTGCAATTGAGATCGAAATATAAGATTGCTATGAGTGGAACTCCCGTGGAGAACCGCATTATGGAACTTTGGAGTTTGTTTAACCTGTTAATGCCCGGATTTCTGGGACGCCGGAAAATCTTTCACGAACGGTTCGCAGTTCCCATAGAACGGTACGATGATGAAAACAAAACGCGGGTATTAAGAAATATAGTCTCCCC
>CAZMHO010000158.1:0-2911 GCA_964566085.1 uncultured Thermotogaceae bacterium
TGGAAAGGGGCGCTGCGGGCGATTTCACGGGCTGATGAGGAAAGAAATCTCAAAAAAAGTCTAAGAAAACCCTTCTCCTTTTCAAGCGGGAGTAGCGGCTGTATAGAGAAACAATCTCGGCGCCCGTTTAACCGGGTATCACGCGGGGGTTTCCGGGAATAATCGAAGGACACAGTCATACCCCAAAGAAACGGAGGTTTTACGGTTCTATCGCAAAAAAATAATGCCCGTTCTCGACATCCCTGAAAGTCATCGAATAAGATTGACTGATGGGGTCATACACAGGTTCCCCAAAAACAGCGGTCAAGGCCGTCTCTTCTGGAACAAGAACCAGTGGGATTCGTCCGCTTTGGGTGTTTTTCTCGAAATTCAAGAGGATCCGGTTGCCTTTTTCGTCTATTTTGGCGGTGAACTGGACGCCTTTATCGGGATTCTTTACCGAGAGCTCGGCGTAGTTCTTTTGCTCCTTTTTCTCTCCGCCTCTAGCCATAACCCATTCGCGACCGTATCCGATATCCCAGTTGCGGTTTTTTTGAGAGACGTCTTTTTGTACGATGAATCTTGAGATGCTTTTAATCGATTCGTTCGCGAAATCCATGATCACTTTGAAGGCTATCTGGGAAGCATTGCCGACTTTTTCTTTCCATCCCAGAACGCGATCTTGCCCGACTGTCGCTACTGGCGTAGTCAAAAACATATCGAGCGCGCTAACGAGTCTTTTTTTCATTAGAGCCTCGTTGTCTTTTTTCACGTCCCATACCAACATTGGCAACAACTGCCGATATACTTTTTTCACCTTTTCGGAACAGGCTTTGCAATTGCTTAAGTGGTGTTCCAACGCCTCTATCTCTTCCGATTCTTCGAAATCGAGGTCGCCAACGTGTTCGTGCAACAACATCTCTACGAACATTTCGATGTCTTCTTCCTCGAAATGGGATTCTCGATTCATGTCCATTACATCGACCTCCTCGCTCTACAGCTTTGTATTCTCATCTTACAAATAATTACTGACGGAAAAGAGAATTTCAGTACCGAATCTCATGACAGCTCGACCTTTTCTTCTTGAGTGGCGCTCTGTAATCGTATCAAAACCTTTACCGACCATTCGCTCACCGTTTTTTCAGGATTTAACCCCAAGAAGGAACTTAACTGGACGTTTCCGACCGGTTCCTCGAGCGAATCGCGCAACACTATCCGAGACTTATTATCTTTCGGCAGCAGCGTCTCTTTCACCGTACAAGAGAGGCGGCGATTGAAGAGCTTCCGAAACTCCTCGATCACACTATCAGGACGGAAGGATGCGGCGCAGAACTCTCGAAAAACGGTGTCGGATAACTCCAGCAAAGAAAAATCCGAAAACCGTTTAACAATATCCTGGGGTTTGTAATCCATTTTTTGAAGAAAGAAAACGAGCGTCTGCCAGGGATATCCCGATTTTTCGAACAAGGCGCGCAGGACAAAATCGCTAACCGCTTCGCTCTCCGCAATCTCTTCCGGGTTGCGTTGATCGCCGTCCGGAATGTCAAACATGCCGGAAGAATCGTCGGAATCGTCGTTCATATCGAACGAGTCGAAGTGAACAGCCGTCTGTTCTTCCGTTTTTCCGGGTCTAGAAAAAACCCGGTTTTTCGCAATGATGCATAACCAGGTAAAGACGGTGCCTTTGTAGGGGTTGAACTTATCCAACCCTAACCAGGCTTTCGAAAAGACTTCTTCCAGCACTTCAACCGCTCTGCTCTTTTTCGAACCATCGTAAGGAAGCTCGGAACATTTTTGATAAATATAACTGAACAGAGCTTTTTCGAAACGCGATCGAAAAACCTTCCAGCCACTTTGCAAACCGTCTCTGCTAGCGTAAACGAGCGTAAGATTCAGTCCTAAAGCGGACAACCGTTGGAAAAAGCTCTCGCCGTTATTCTCCATCTCCGGAACGCGATTCCATCCGATGCTCTCGAGATCTTTTTTAATCCGGCCTTGAACACGTTCGTGGAGCTTTCGGTCTTCTTCGGTGTTAACACTTAAAAGAAACCGCGCGCGCGTCTTGACCCGGATCAGAATCCGTTCTTCGTTATCCAGGTACGCCGCTCTATAGTCGCGAAAACCTTCCCGAATGGCGCGGAATAATTCTTTCTCTTCCATGTCGCTCCTGAAAGCATGATCAGATTTCTTTACAGATTCTTTAATATATATATCATACCATATTCTGGTTTCTTTCTACAAACACGACGATTTATCTGTTGGGATTTCGCGAACCAAAGTGATAATGAGATTCTGAGAACCAAAAAAACCCGCTTCCGTAATCGGAAGCGGGAAGGGTTAGGGGGTATCGTTTCCTTCAGGAGGGGATGCGCGCTAATAAGTTCCGAAAGGGTAATTCGCTGTCGGGTGGTTTCCCTGAACGGTTTGGGCTCCGTTCGAGTAGCTTTGCGTTAACCCTTTTGTGTAGTTGTAGATTTCCTGGTAGGTAACGGAGTGGTTGTTGCTTCCGGAGAAAAGGTGCTTGTCCGCGTCATAGCTGTTATTAAAGGAACCGTTCGGGTTACCCACTCCCGTATGTCCCATGCCGTCGGCGAAGAAGAAGGTAAAAATACCATTTCTTATCGTTTCATTTTCATAAGAGTATTCTTGCGTCGAACAGGCCGCGATAACATAGTATTCGTAGGGGGATTGATAAGAACCACGTGAATTCGCTTCGGCATCGTCCATAAAGGCTTCCGTAAAATCGATAAGGAATTGATCTCTGTTGAGTCTCAAATCCGCTTGAGAAACCTGAGCGCCCGAAACCATCGACGCGGTCCGCTTCGAGCGCCTTGCCGCCGAGGCCAAACGTGAGGTAGACGCGGACCAGCTGCAGCGGATCCTTGCCGGCGATGCTCGCCCCGATGATGTTGAACATCAGGCTCACGAGGGC
>CAZMHO010000158.1:2921-3624 GCA_964566085.1 uncultured Thermotogaceae bacterium
CAAGCGTCGATCAGAATAATTTTCGTCCCGTTGATTGCGTTTAAAGCGTTCTTCAGTTCGGCAACCGTTAGGCATCCTCCGTCGGAGAAATAGAGATAAGACTGGCCGGAAGAGTACCCGCCGTGCCCGCTGAATTGGAACAGGAATGTATCGGAACTTGAGCTGCCGGAAGCGAAAGACTGTATCCATTGGATCGCTTGGCTTTTAGTGATAGTCCCCGTTTGCTTTTGAACCGACCACTCTTCGTTCAGATTATTCAGAACAGTCTGGATATCGTCCGCATCGTCGTCGGTATAGTTGAGACTGTTCCCGCCGCCGTAGTTGGTGACGCCGAGCAGTAAAGCTCTACGATTTGATCCGTCGTTATAACCGTTCCAGGTCGCTTTAAGCATCACACTCGAATAGGCGGTATAGCCATGAATCATAATATAATATTTGCCGGCTGTGGGATTAGCGATCGTTACCGTTTCGTTATTCCCGCCAAGATAAGGGCGGTGATCCCAGCTGCTCAGCGTTGGGGCACTCCCTTTTTTAACATAAAGGTCGGCGTCTCCCGTTCCTCCAGACATTTCGATTTTAAGTGAGGATACCCCGGAAGGAAGTTCTAAATAAAAGTGTTTTTGTGAACCTGCCGGTTCGGAAAACGGCCCTTTGGGCACTCCGTTTTCAAGTTGATTTGGGTCGGGGACTGAAATGCCTGTTT
>CAZMHO010000158.1:3634-5078 GCA_964566085.1 uncultured Thermotogaceae bacterium
ATACCCCCGAATAAGCGGAATAACCATGGATCATGACGTACCAGGTACCCGCGGTGGGATTATTCACCTCGACGGTTTCGTTATTCCCGTAAAGATAAGGGCGGTAATCCCAGCTGGTCGGCGTCGGGCTACTCCCTCTTTTCACGTAAAGGTCGGCGTCTCCCGTTCCTCCGGACATCTTAATCGTCAGCTTACTGCTGCCTGAAGGTACGACAAAACTGAAGTGCTTTTGACTATTTTGACTTCCGCTCAGGTTTGTATAGGTGGAATCTCTCGAGAGGGTCGTCAGGTTCCTTTCGCTCGCCTCATTTTGACATAACGGAAAAACCTCGTACACAACGTAAGTGTTTTCTCCGTCTTCCATCACTTTTTCTTTACTCTGTACAGCCGTTTCAGCCCTGTCTTCGAAGCATAACTGTACCATTTCGACATCCTGAATCGATTCGTCGATTTCGAAACGATCATTTTCGCTGCAGTAGGTGCTCTCTCCCTTCGAGTGAGTCACCACCACTTCTTGTCCGTCGGTGGGTTGCACTTTTCCGTCAACGACGTTTTTAATGAGAATGAGACTTTTGGTTGCTGTTGGTTCTTCTTCCGCTTTCGGTTTTACGCATCCGGTGAAGGCCAAGGAAACAAATAACATGACAATAAAGGTTACTTTTAATATCCATACCGTTTTCCCTAATTGTTTCTTGTTGCCCTTTTTTACATTTTCATGATAGTGCACCTCCCCAATATTTTCGGTTCTCGCTAATAATTACCTCCCGAAAACAGGATTTCAGTATCAAATTTTTCCTGCAGGAGAGCGAAGAAAAAACCGGCGATTTTCGGTAAAGAACAAGCAGAAAACCCAAAAATGGCGCGAAATAGAAAGGCGCCCCTTTAATCGGGCCGCCTTTCGTTCGAAATGAGCGTACGGATGATAATCGCGTTTTTCGTTTCAATCGAATCGGATTAATACAGCAAAAGCCTATCTTCCCCTCGAAAGAGAAGGGCTTTAATCGGTTTATACACCCGTCCTGTCCATATCCGTTCCAATACCGTCTCCTTTTCGAATATCGTGATTGTACAGAATACGCCTCTTAAAAACTCGCTAAAGCCGATAGGTGAAAAAGCGAGAGTTTCTTTCTCCAATCTGAGGTATTCCGAAACAGCGACGACGTTTCCATTTGCGTCATAAACGCTCAAACGAACGACCTTGTCCTTATAAGCGTTAACGATTTCCGGATTAAGCGTCGCCGTGATTTGGAAACCTGAGTCCAGACGTTCCAACTGCGAAAAGGCCGTGTCAATTTGATCGTAAAATCGCTTCCTTTCTTCCTGGTTCAACAAATCAGCTTTGTCGATAAGCCTCGGAAAGCCGAACTTCCCGATGTCGATCACACAGCTTGCCAAATCGCTGATTTTTTCCATTTCGTTGCGTTGGGTACGGTTTACCGATTGG
>CAZMHO010000158.1:5156-5392 GCA_964566085.1 uncultured Thermotogaceae bacterium
ACTTAGTTCATCTTGAGACGCAGTAGATGTTTCTGAAGCATACTCGGTCTCATCCACGCTGGCTCCACTACTGTCAGCACCGGAGTTATTCCCCTTAAAGTTCATACATGCGCTCGTCAATACCATTAAAAAAACGATGACTACCATGAGAATCTTTTTTCTTAGCATATTTATTCCTCCTTCTTTAGTTTATAGCCCTCAAGAGTATCTACGCTCCTGCCACCGCTTTTCCGTAT
>CAZMHO010000159.1:0-2451 GCA_964566085.1 uncultured Thermotogaceae bacterium
TCGATAGAAGTGGCGACACTCGCCGCTTTGAACGGTTTCTTCAATCTTTCACTGGACGAAAAGACCGTTATCGATTACGCAAAAGAAGCCGAAAACGCTTTCGTCGGGGTTCAATGCGGTATCATGGACCAGTTCGCCTCCGTGATGGGAAAAGAAGGCCACGCGATCTTTATGGACACGCAGTCAGGGGATTACGAGTATGTGCCCATCGATTTGGGAAAAAAAACGTTCTTAATCATCAATTCGAAGGTGTCCCATGCGTTAGGTTCCGGGGAATACAATCTCCGCCGGTCGGAATGCGCGCTTTGTCTTAAATCTCTGCATCGAAACAGCTTTCGTGACCTATCCGTAGACGAACTCTATGACAAACGAGCGCTTCTCTCTCCGGAAGCCTATAATCGGGGATTGCATGTTTTAACCGAAATCTAAAGAGCCCTTCTGTGTAAAAATGCATTGGCCGAAAAAGACTGGCCATTCGTCGGAAGACTGCTCGCGCAAAGTCATGAAAGCCTGCGCGATAACTACAACGTCAGTTGTGAAGAGATCGAATACCTGATCGAGCAGGTAAGTCGCTTCCCTTCTGTATTGGGAGCCCGCATTATGGGCGGGGGATTCGGAGGGAGTCTCATCGCGTTGGCGGAATCGGAGGCGATCCCGTCTCTTCTATCCGAGCTGGAAGAAGGTTACTTTCGACGATATCGCATCCGGCTGGAAGGTTACCCAGTTAAACCCTCTGAAGGAGCGCGTTACATTGGTTGATCGCGTTTCTGACATTAAAAAATTTTTACTGGATGAGATTAGAAATACCTTATCCTCTCAATCTAAAGCGGCGATCGCTTTTTCGGGGGGTATGGATTCGACCGTGGCCGCTTGCTGCGTTCGCGACGCAGTGGGTGAAGATCGGGCTGTATTGGTCCATTTTGACTTCGGCCCTTACACTTACGAAAAAACAGCGGAAAACGTAAAGGCTTTAGCCCACCAGATTGGGCTTCCTTTGCATCTGGTCGACAAGCAAAAAGAGATCGAAGCCCTTTCCCGAAAAGGCCCCTCTTGCAACCGATGCACAAAACGTGTGAAATTGGGCGGGATGGTGGCTTTTGCGAAGGAGCGACGGGTGGATTGGATCATTTCCGGCGCGAACCAAAGCGACACATGGGGAAAATATGGGATTCCCGTCCTCCAAAACACCTATTCTCCGCTCTTTTATCTGGATAAACCGGAGATTCGGAGTCTCCTTGAACACTTCGGGTTCACGCTGCGGGACGTGCGGTCGGGAGAGTCCACTCTTCGCGAAGGATGCAAGCTGAAACACCTGATGAAGGGAATGGCCGTTCCCGAATACCATGGAAAAGCCGTATGCCTTTCCAATGAATGGCTACTGCGCCGATTGCAAGAAGAGCGTGTCGATTCCGCGTTCGCGAATGTGAAAATCATCGGGCCTTTGAGTAAGAATATTGCCTTGATCAATGTCTCGCCGCTTCCGCCACTAAGGGTGCGCGAACAGCTCGTCGAGGAGATCGCCGGGATCGAAGCGGTTTCCGAAGCCGTCTTTGTTGACCGCCCGATCACGCTCCACATTAAAGCGAATCCCGGATTATTCCGTTCCCCGCATTCCCGATATTGGTTGGAAACCGGAAAGATACGGCCGGAGTTTTCCCAACCGGTCGAATGCGTGTGGGCGGAGAGCCCAAATCGCTCTCTTAAAACCTATCATGCGGTTGATTATTCCTTTTCTTAACCCCGGAGAAAAAGAGAATCTATGAGGAAGTGAAAGAGATGAAATACGCGAAAATTCCAAGAGAGACAAGAATCGTCGACGCTGTTTGCGCCCCTTACTACAGTAGCGGTACGAGAGAGTCGATTCTGCTGCTTCACGGATACACGGGAACGCCCTACGATATGCGGTATCTTGCGGAGCGCCTGTCTCGACAGGATTATACCGTCTTCGCGCCGCGTTTGCCAGGACACGGGACCAACCGAAAGGACTTTTTTCAAACGGACGGAGATGATTGGCTAAGAGAAGCGGTCGACGGATACCTCAGACTCCTGCAACTGGGAAAGCCGGTCTATGTGTGCGGTTTATCGATGGGAGGCGTGTTGGCATTGCTTTTGGCCGAAAAATTCCCGATCGTAAAGTTATGTCTCTGCGCGCCGGCCATCGTTGTCAAGAACCCGATGATGAAATGGACACCTCTCTTGAAATACTTCGTGAAAACAGCCAAGCGCAATCATGTCGCGTATGAAGAAGCCTTCTTAAACATCCTCCATCGCGAATATTGGAGCGATCACCTGTTCGGAAAACTGGCCGACCTGTCCCGATTGCAAAAACGCTGCCTGAAAGCGTTAGACAAGGTCTCTTCGGACTGTTTGCTAATTCTGGCGAAAAAAGACACGCTTATACCGATGAGCGTCTCGGATCTACTCCGGACCCGTACTCGCGCCCGTTCCTTC
>CAZMHO010000159.1:2461-3813 GCA_964566085.1 uncultured Thermotogaceae bacterium
TTCGAGACGAGGGTTCTCGAGGAGAGCGGACACGTGATTCTCAACGATTGTGAGAAAGAAACGGCGGCAGATACAATTATCAGCTGGTTCCACTCCAGTTAAGATAGCGGAAAGGCCCTACCTGCCCTTTCTTACGGGGATATTGACTTTATTCTGGCTTTAGATTATACTACCGCGTTGTCTTACTTTGTTTCACCGTACTCCGGGAGGGAAATCGTTCTTGTCGGGTTTTCAACTATTTTGGCTCTGTAAACTGTGTCAGGGTGATTGCTGCCGTATTTATGATCCTTCAAGGCTCCCGAAAGGCAAAAGCGTCGGCATGTGGAGCGACGAGTTTCATCAATTCAGAGAGGCTTACGGGGTTTCTCCTTTGTTTATCCCCGAAATTGCGCACCATAAAGCAAACGCCCATCTATTGGAGATACTGCGCGAAAAAGGAATTGATCCTTTCGCTTGTGAATACCTCGGTCCCCAAGGATGCCTTATTCCCTGGGATAATCGTCCCGGGCAGTGCATTGCCTATCGTTGCCCCGTTTTTAAACATTTCGACAAGGATGCGTGTTGAAGCGATGATCCGTTCTGTTTACCGTTTTTATCCTCCTTCTCAAAGCGTTTCTCCGGTCAATAATTTGTTCGCCTACTTTCGTTTCGTCGGTTACCGTTGCCTAAGAGGTTTTATCCAGGTCGCAGACGGTTTCTTGAGCATTTTCCTCGCGCCCCTGGGTATGGATACCGAACTCTACGCCGACTTCATCTGCTGGGTAGAAAAACGTCGGAAACCGCAATGGAATCAACGGTATCATAAACCCTAACCCTTTTCGGGTCTCTTCCCAAGATATCCCATTAACGCCTTTCCTCTGATCGGCGCAGGTGGGTAAACGTCAGTCGAATCTGGTATAATTGTCGAGAAAACTGATCCGAGAGGTGTTCGGAAATGGATAAAACGATCCGTTTGTTGCTTCAAGCCGCAAATATAGTTTTTATGAACGTCCTTTGGTGCGACTATGCCAATATTATCAGAGGAAAGGCCTATCACCGAAACCTTTTCGAACCGGGCGGCTCCTTTCCGGTCAGCATATCGAAAGCCCAGCTCGGTGTCAGCGCCTGCGGCGACTACGTTGTACCGCATTCTCCTTGTATTCCCGTCGGCGAGATCTTTCTGAAGCCGGACTGGGATACCCTGCGGATTTTACCCTACCTCCCCGGTTTCGCTTCCGTCTATGGTGAAATGGCGCAGCGGGATCAAGAGGAACTGATCGATCCGAGAATCTTCTTAAAAAAAGCGATTTACGAGCTGTCTCATTACGGTATTACGATAAAAATGGCTTTCGAGAACGAATTCACGCTCCTTG
>CAZMHO010000159.1:3823-5370 GCA_964566085.1 uncultured Thermotogaceae bacterium
TGACAAAGCGACGGGAGAGCCAATTGACGATACGCTTTTCGCTTCCCCGTCGGCGATAATGGAGAACGGATCATTCATCACGCGCCTAAGCGACGCGCTGGAGAAGCAGGGGTTGGAAGTCGAACGGTTTTACCCGGAGTCCGGGTACGGCCAATACGAGCTAACCACCCGATACACTGACGCATTGGAAGCGGCCGACAACCAAATCCTTTTCCGTCAGACCGTCCACGGTGTCAGCGCCCAATGCGGCTATGCGGCGACTTTTTTGCCAAAATATGCGCAGACACAAGCCGGAAACGGTTGTCACGTCCACTTTAGTTTATGGAAAGACAACCGAAACCTTTTCACCGAGTCGTTCGGAAAAGAGAATCGTCCGGATTCGAGCGAATCATTCGTCGCTGGGGTTTTAGAGTCCTTACCCTCCTTGATGGCGTTGACCGTCCCGTCACCGAATTCTTTCCACCGACTCAAACCGCATTGTTGGAGCGGAGCCTATCGCTGCTGGGGAATCGATAATCGAGAAGCGGCCTTACGGGCGATTACCCCTCCGGAACTCCCACTTTCGGCGAGAAAGCAGATCGTGGACCATTTTGAGCTGAAAACATGCGACGCCTCTTCCAATCCCTTTTTGGCTTTAGCGGGCTTGATCCTTTGCGGTGTGGCGGGGATCGAACGAGGGCTGGCGTTGCCTCCGCCTTTCCAGAAAGACCCCGGATCCTCTCCCGAAGAAGAGTTGACGAGACTGAAGATCGACCGGCTGCCCTCAGACCTCATGGATTGTATCCGAGCCTTTGAAAACAACAGCGCCTTAACCGGTTTCTTCCACCCGATCATGAAAGAAGCGATCATTGCGGTTCGCAAAGAGGAATACGCCAAACTCAATGCATTACCCTTTACTGAACAGACCAATCTGCTGAAAGGCAGGTATTAGTCTCGTTATGATCTTCCCGGAAATCCCCGTTTGCGATCACCACGCGCATCCGTTTCTCAAATTCCCGATACTCAGCCCTGAAGCTTATTGGTTGTACTATACGGAGGGATATCACGATCCGAAAAACCGCCGGTTCTTGAAATCGACGGTTTTTTTTGAGCGAACGCTTCATGACTTGGCGGAGTTGTTCCATTGCGATCCGGATGAAGAGAGTATTCTAAACGCTCGGCGCGAAATCGACTCGATGGCTTTGTTTGAAAGGATAATCGAAGAGCGACGGGTCGAAACCATTTTAGTCGATGATGGGTTTTCCGAATCCGGTTCCTGCGCTTACGACGAGATTAAAGAGAGAGTGAATGCCGGGCGCATCCTACGAATAGAAAGTCTGCTGGAAGACCGGATAAAAGAGTCTCGGTCCTTGTCTGAATTTTGGAGCGCGCTCGCAAAGAGCGCGAACCAGTTGATTCCCGATTGCGTTGCTCTGAAAAGCATCATTGCCTATCGAAGCGGCTTGCGTATTGTCGATCCCGCCAAAAACGAGATAGAAGAAGCCTATTCGCGTATGAAACGGGAAGGGATCACTAAACCGAGGAAGGAATCCAAAGCCTTATTGGAT
>CAZMHO010000160.1:0-5268 GCA_964566085.1 uncultured Thermotogaceae bacterium
TATTTTATCGGGAGTACCGGTGTTCATCGCTTACGGTATCTATGTTTTCATCAGGATTCGTTCCGGAAGCGCGGATTCGAATGATTTGCGTTTTTGGTGGATCACGATGCTGGCGTTCATCGGAATCGGGGTCGCTTCCGGCATCGTCCTCCAGATTCTGTTCCATATCGGGCTTTCTATGTCGATCGCCATAAAAAGAGGAGACGGGAAAGGGAGTGAAGTAGAGAAAGATATCGAAGCCACGATCATCGAAGATGAGATGGATAAATTGATCGAATTGAAATCC
This sequence comes from uncultured Thermotogaceae bacterium, assembly GCA_964566085.1. Lineage (GTDB taxonomy): Bacteria > Thermotogota > Thermotogae > MWEM01 > MWEM01 > MWEM01. Next base: position 287 of record CAZMHO010000160.1, read on the forward strand.
TTAAAACTGGGGTTCTCGATTACTGGAGTCGGCTTCGTTATCGCCCTAATCTTCTTAGCCGTAACCGGATCCGCGGCAGGCATGCTCAATATTATGTTTTTCTCATTCGGCATCGGCAGTATATCGGAAGGGTTTTTATCGCTGCGCTACTACCGGAAAGGCCTTAAAAATGGCTAAAAAATACGAGATTACCAATCGGATCCGAGAGTTGCGATTTTTCGCGCAAGAGATGACGCAACAAGAATTGGCCAGGAGAGCGGCGGTTTCCAGGCAAACGATTATCGCCGTAGAGGCGGGCAAGTATGCGCCTTCTCTCGAAATGGCCTTCCGTATCGCCGACGTGTTTGGAGTCGCGATCACTGAGGTTTTCGCGTGCGCGGTCCATGAGATCGAAGGAAAAAAGACATGACGGTGAAAACGTTGTTGATCGTCGAGTCTTACCACCATCACAATACAGAGAAGGTGGCGCGCGCCATAGCGGGCGTATTGAACGCTTCCGTGAAGAATCCGAAAGAGGTCTCTATCGAAGAGATCGCCTCTTATGATCTCATCGGCTTTGGGTCGGGCATTTACAGCGCCAAACACGCTTTGTCCCTACTGGCGTTGGCCGATACTCTTCCCCATCAAGCGTCGAAAAAGGCCTTTCTCTTTTCGACGAGCGCGATCATGTCAAAATCAAAAGTGCTTACAGACCACCGAGCGTTGCGCGTTAAGCTGCAAACGAAAGGATTTATCATTGTGGATGAATTCAGCTGCCTCGGTTATAACACCAACAGTTTCTTGAAATACTTCGGCGGCATGAATAAAGGGAGACCGAACGACGAGGACCTACAGAATGCAGAGGACTTCGGGGTAAGGCTGAATAAAACGGGTTAAGCGCACGGCTTTACAAAGCCCGATACAATGAACGGACGAATTGTTCCATTCATCTGATACGCGAGCGTTCCAAAGCTTCATCCCTTCCGCGGCCCGGTCTATCGTTACTGACACGACACAGTAGCGGGGCGCCGCGGTCTTTTCAACGGGTTAGGACCAAAACATAGTAAGGGGGGACAGAGATTGTGTCCAAAAAACCGCGAACTTCCGCGATCTTGGTGTCTTGAAGAATATAGACATTCTGACGATCCAAGGTGGCAACCGACGCTTTGAAGTCGCTCCAGGTAATCTTCTGCGCGAAAGGAAGCGTGCTCAACAGCATCGCTTCTTCGCCGGCTGTGATTTTTTTAAGAACGCTCTTCGGATTGCGCGCATTCAGCTGGATAAACTTTTTTAAAGCCGCTTCGTAAGAATCGAATCCGTTGTAGGATTGAGTGGATCCGATCATTTCCAGTTGCGGGTTCAAAAACATCGTATAGGGAACGCTTTTACTGCCTATTTTTCTCGTGATCAGGTCGTAGTAGTTGACCGTTTCGAAGGATGGGTTGGCGGAGTCCGCGTACACTCTGAAGGGGTATTTCGCATAGCGGTCTTTCTCCGCTTCCGCGACGATGACGATGCAATTCTCTCTTAAAAGCGTCGCCAGAGACGGATTGGAGAGGGCTTCGGCTTTAAGCTGTCCGCAGGTCGAGCACCCCGGCAAAGTAAATACCATCAGCACGCTCTTCTCCAACAGGACGGCCGCTTTCATCCCATTTTCGATGTCGTTATAGACAACGTAATCGGTCATATTGAGAGCAAAAACGTTAAGAAAGAGGGTCATCCAGAAGCATAACCACAAGAACCTTTTCACAATACCAGACCTCCAAAAGCCGCGAATAGTTGCGCGATTATACCACGAACCGTTTTTTATGACGATTACGACTCGCGGAGAATCGTCCGACCGGCTGCTGATATCCTTCGAGAGAGGGAGCAACATAGAAGCCGATCGGTGGTACAATACACCGGTGAAGGTGAAATTGTCTCTTTCATAAAGGAAAGGCTTTGAGAAGACGAACTTATTCTATCGGCGTACGTGACCTGATTGACTCCGTTCTGCGCTCGGGAAGTCTGGACAACTCGTTTTTCGCTCCGAATCGCGCAGTGGAAGGCACGCGCTACCATCAAAAAATCCAGATGAGCGTTGGCAGCGACTATCGTTCAGAAGTCCCGCTGTCTCATCGTTTTGTTCTGCAAAACGAAAACATCGAACTGGAAGTAAAAGGCAAAGCGGACGGCATCTTTGAAAGCATCGAGGGGACCGTCATCGACGAGATCAAGATCCTATTCGGGGCCGCGCGAAAAATTGACCGCGATACCTTTCCGAATCACTGGCATCAAGCGAAGTGCTATGCCTTTATATGGGCTTCCCGGGAAAAGTTGAATCAGATCGGGGTTCAATTGACCTATTTCTTTCCGGACAGGAATCGGACGCGCCGATTTAGAGAGGTCTTTACGGTTGAAGAGTTGACCGCCTTCATAAAGCCCTTAGTTGACAAATATGCGGAACGCCTGGCCTTTTGCGAACGGTGGGGAAAGCAGCGGGACGACTCCATCCGGGAGCTCGATTTTCCTTATCCATCCTACAATAAAGGGCAAAAGGAGTATATCGACCGCGTTTTTAACGCAATCCGCGATCGGAAGATGCTTTTCGCCCAAGCCCCCACCGGCATCGGCAAAACGCTGGCCTCAGTCTTTCCCGCCATAACAGCGATCGGCGAAGGGTATGGAGAAAAGATCTTCTACTTGACTTCGAAGACCAGTACCCAGATGGTCGCCGAATCTACCTTCGATCTTCTCCGCGAACGAGGATTGAGGGCCAAGGTTACGATCATAACCGCGAAAGACAAGATTTGTTTCAAAGAAAGCGCGCTCTGCGAACCCTATTATTGCGAATACGCCGACGGCCATTTTGACCGAGTCGATGAGGCGATTCAAGCGCTGATGAACGAAGAAAAAATCAATCGCCCGTTGATTGAGGAAACGGCGCGCGCTTTCCGGGTGTGTCCCTTCGAGTTGTCTCTGGATGTGGCGTTGCTTTCGGATATCATCATCTGCGACTACAACTACGCCTTCGATCCTCGGGTATTCCTTAAGCGGTTCTTTCTCAATGCCGGCGACTATATTTTCTTGGTCGATGAGGCGCATAATCTCGTTGACCGCGCGAGAGAGATGTTTTCGGCGGAGATAACGCGACAGGATGCGGAGGCTCTTGGCGAAGCCTTTCAAACGGCGGATTTAGAGGTCTATCACGCTGTGATGGATATTCGTCATCGGCTTCAAGATCGAGAATCGGACTTTCAGATAAAAGCGGATTCGCCGGAAGCGCAAACCACACTGCCAAAGCAGCTGATCACGGATTTGAACACCTTTCTAAAGGCCGCGGAAAAATGGTTGGAAGCCCATTACCGATCGCCGCTCTCACGGCCGCTGATAGACTTATACTTCCTCGCAAGCGCCTTCGTGAAAACCGCCGACTTTTTCGATGAAAAGTACCGAGTCTACGATGAGAGAACACCGGAAGGCTTTCGAACCAGGCTCTTCTGCCTGGATCCCTCGTCGCTGCTCTCAGAATTCCTGAAAAAAGGGCGATCCTCCGTTTTTTTCTCTGCGACGCTTCTCCCTTTGGGCTATTTTGTCCGTTTGTTCGGAGGAGACGAACATGCCGAGCAGCTTATCATTCCTTCGCCCTTTCCCCGTGAAAACCTGTGTTTGCTGGTGAACCCCAAGATTTCCACCACGTACCGAAACCGAGGCGTCACCCATGATAAGGTCGTCGAAGTGATCGAAACACTTGCCCGTTCCAAAAAAGGAAACTTTCTCGTCTTTTTTCCCTCGCATAAATACCTCCAACAAATCTACCGATTTTTCGCTCTGAAAAATCCCGATATGGACTGCATCGCTCAAAAGAGCCGGATGAACGAGTCAGAAAGGCGCGATTTTATCGAAGCGTTCTCTGAAGATCGCGAAAACACGCTGGTTGCTTTCGCCGTGATGGGCGGCATCTTCGGAGAGGGCATCGATTTAAGAGGCGAAAAATTGAGCGGCGCCATCATCGTAGGTGTCGGGTACCCTCAGATATGCCTTGAACGGGAAATTATCAAAGATTACTTCACGCGAACACTCGGCACAGGGTACGAATATGCTTACGTTTACCCCGGTATGATCAAAGTAATGCAAGCCGCGGGACGGGTTATCCGCTCTCCCGACGACCGAGGGGTCGTTCTCCTGGTCGACGAACGCTTCGGGTATCCCTCTTACCAGTCGCTCTTTCCTCCGGAATGGTCGCACGCTCGCAAAGTCTCTTCTTCTACGCTTTCGCAAGTATTAACGGCATTTTGGAAGAAAATGTCATAAAATTAAACCGTTGCGTTGAATAAGGTATATAATTGCTATATGTCCGCCGGTTTCGGTTCATTTATTTCGGAAGTTTTTGAGACCAGAAATGAGGAGGAGGTTCTTTACATGAAAAAAAAGATTCGAACGATCATCCTGGTGAGCATGTTCACCTTACTCGCGGTCGTGTTTTCCGCCCTTTCGTGCACCGTCACTTCCGGAGGGATTTCCATTACCGTCTACAACAATCAAGGCGCCGGCATCGCCGTCAAAGTTTATGCAGACGATGTAGAAATAGCCGATATGAGCAACGGGTCCTTCGCGCTTCGCACCGTAGCCTTCAATACCCTCATAAAAATCTATAGTCCCACCTGTTCCCAGTGGCTGGCCATCACGGAAGACGGGAGTTCTTGGTTTTCATCCCACCCAGTGACGCAACCGGTTTCTTTCTATGTGAAATACAACAGTTTCGATTTTTTTCACGTGGAAGTCGTTTATTAACGGGGAATACGGTTCGAGGACAGCGCGACGTGCAACGCCCACGAAATTCGCTCGGAGCGTTGGTCTTTTGTTCGGAATGGGATGTGAAAACAGAAAGCGACACGCAATGCCATCGCTCCGAAACCTTCTCGTCCGCGCGATGGCATCAGAAAACGAAGACTTAGGGCCTCCGATATCGAAAAACTCCCTCGCTCATTGTGGCCAAAAGGGAGAACCGCTCATCAAAGAAG
>CAZMHO010000161.1:0-3378 GCA_964566085.1 uncultured Thermotogaceae bacterium
GCAACAAACGATGTGGCATCCGCAAGTGTGTCAATTCTCCAAAGGTTCAGCGACGCCGCGCCGTCAGGATCCGCATAGTTAAGCGGCAACTGAACTGGCTGCGCCAACTGCAAGTCTATCCTCGGAGCCTCCGGCGGTGCCACCCTGTTTATCAGTGCCCTAGGCGTTGGCGAGAATTGCCCGTCGCCTTGTCTGTTACGATAGCTCACAACTCACCTCCATTAGATTGCGATGTGCCGCGAGAATCCCGCCTCGCCATCAACACCCACGGTGCCGGTGCCGATAGGCTGCCCGCCCCGACCGCCGCCTACTGAGAATAGGCTGCTAGGAATTGTACTCGCCTTCGAGTACAGCAAGGCCACACCGCCACCTCCACCGCCTCCACCGCCGGCATTTCCTGCGCCACTTGCATCGGAGCCATCACCGCCATAGGCAGCGATATTTGCCCCCGAGGACACAGTAAGGTTCGTTGCCACAACGAGAACAACACCTCCGCCTCCACCGCCAGCGCCACTTGTTGCACCGGGAGCACCGCCACCGCTGCCACCCCCCGTTCCGCCAGAAATCCTATCCGCTGCGGGGCGAGAAACATCGGCCAGAGCGCTGCTCAAGAGTTGCACCTGCTCCCTGCCGCCAAGGTTCGTTAGGGAGGGAATTACTCCGCCTATGCCTGCATTGGGTGTTCCACCGCGCCCACCAGCCCCACCTAGAGGGAGGTTTGCTGTGACTCCGGGCTGGCCTAGGCCAACTGTGCCCGCGCCGCCATTACATCCGCCACCTAAAGTCCCTGCAAGGCCACCGATGCCGCCGACAGCGCCAACAGCATTTTCGCCGACGTTCTCTATGCGGCCAGACAGAGAAAGAGTCTCAGATACAAAAATTCTATAGCCTTTGGTCTTGATTGTCCCGCCAGAAGCTACCGTGAGATTTTTGTAGTACATGTCCTTGGCAAGTTCTAGCGTCTCGCCACTAGCTACGGTCACATCGCCGTCATCTCCTTGGCCTGCGACAGGCGCACCTACGACTGGCTGGTACGTTCCACCCAGACGTTGAAAGAGTTCTGTGCCCCTTATCCAGTAGTCTCCATCTTGTCCGATGGAGTTTACGGGGGAGATATTGTGGGAGAATACTCTAGCCGATCTAATTTCCATGGTTCACCTCATTGCATGTAATCAGCATAAACACGGTATCCAAACAAGGTGATCTGGGGTACAAAAACCCGAGAAGCATCCGCATTGGCGACAACGCATTGTAGCTGAGAATTGGGTTTGAAATGTGTTCCTCTCGGTAGCTGAGAGGGTGACGTACCATAGCCATAAGCATCGATCGGTATGTTCTTCGTGCTGTAGGTTCTCTGGGACTGAGGATCTCTAAACGAGATTCTCACGGGGTTAGCCTCGCCGATAGCGATGTTTGGCTGGTTGCGGTCAATGGCGACCAACATTTGATTAGGCCCTCGATAGTCTAGGACTTCATAAACATTGATAACCGTGGACAGCCACACGAAATCCGCCTCTTGCGACACGGAGAAATAGGCGTTCACCGTTGAAAATCCGGCAATAACAATATCGTCAAAAGAATACCAGTAGGGCCAGATATTCTTGTAGGGGTTGTCTAGACTTGCCGCACGGAATTGGGGTAGGTACTCCGCTCCGGGATGCTTTGCGATCCTTGCGTTCAGTTGGTTAAACATTCTCTTGTTCCTTTCTCTTTGCTTCTCATCCGATACTTCCATGACCCTCTCACTTGAAGATAAGATCTTGAATGATTTTCTCCGTGAGCTTTCTGCAACGATACCCGAAGAAAATAAACGTGTGCAGTCCATTTCCTTTAGTAAGTTGGGTCTCTGGGGGCGGAGGCACCGTATTGAATGTAGGGAACAAAGCAGTAACCGTCACATCTAAGAATGAGTTGGGCACGAGATACATGGGAATCGGGAGCCAAGTTGGTTTGGCGCTCTTGCCGAACTGAAGCAAAGACACAGGTCGGTTGCAAAACTGGCGCGTGGATTGTCTGTCCTGAAATTGCACTTGCAACGGTGCAAGCTCGCCTGCGGTTCCGTAGGAGACGGCATCGCGGCTGATTCCAAGCAAAATAAATCCGGCCTCTTGTGTCACGTTAAAAGCCGCTGTGGATCTTGTAGTCTTGGTCCACGTCGGATCTTGCCCAAAGTCAAACTCTACAGCATACCAAAAGGGCCACAACATGCTCTCATGACTTCCCACATTGGAGGGCTTCATGTATTCTGGGAGCAGTTGCATACGCATGTCTTGAGTCTGTGCGAATAGCTTTTGACTTCCATCGGAGTTTTGCGTAGCGGCATCATACGTCCGCGTTTGAGGAGCAGCCCTACGAAAATCTCTTTCGCCTTTTCTGATATTCTTTCTTTCATCTTGCCATTCTACGTTCATTCTGCCAGCCTCCTTGGACTTTAGTCGCTCATGGTGCAGCGATGCAGATTGCTAAATAAAAGGGGGCTAGAGAAACTCTCCGCCCCCATACCCTAATATGCCACCCAGTATTATTGTACTGGACGACGCATGAGGCCCTTGAAGGAGAACAAGAAGCGTACTCGCGTGTTGGCTGCGAGTGTAGTCTTCGCGATCTCGTCAGCAGAGAGGCCTTGGCAAACCCACTCTACTACAAAGTTCTGCATAGGGATAATATCAACAACGTGTTTGCCTTGGAAGATCACAGGCTGAACGGCGAGTTCACCGAATCGTTGATAGTATCTACGCAGAGGATCAGCGCCGCCAGTAGCCAAAGCGTTCTGCTCGTGCATACGACCGGCCAAGAACAACATTGGTCCCTCCCAGTAATCCTTCTCACCCACGCGCAAGCGGAGGCTTGAACGCTCAAGAACTACGGGAAGAAAGTCGGGGTTGCCGAGATTCACGCCGTCGAACTGGCCGAAGTATTGGGCGTCCAAAGCGAGGCCTTGGATACGATAAGAAACAGCTTGGGGCAAGAAAGTAGCCTGAGTCATGTTTGTCTCAGCCTTGTTTTTGCCTTGGATGTTCTGATAGAACGAGCGAACACCGCTAGCAGAGTCGCCAGCGCCGATTGTGAGAGTATCATAAAGGGGAATGCGAATTTCGTCGCGAAGGTCGCCCTGGGGCAATTGTACCATTGGCATAACGGTATCTCCTAGATAAATCTCCAGCCGAGATGGGCTGTGAGACTGGTTGAAAAACAACACCCACAAAACCGTTGTGGGTGCGGTGGCCCGTGGCGAACCACGAACCTGATGTCAGCAGTTACTCAGAGGTCCACACCTGACATCCTAACACAACTTAGCCCATCTGTGCTTGGGAGTAGCCTTCCAAACCTTCGGGCACGCCTTCGAGACCCTCTGGCACGCCGCCATAGGGGGTAAAG
>CAZMHO010000161.1:3388-4687 GCA_964566085.1 uncultured Thermotogaceae bacterium
TAAAGTCCACGCCGCCGAACTCATATTCGCCGTCGCCCATTTCCTCTTCACCTTCTCCAAGCTCGTAGTCGGATCCGAAGTCAGCAGCGCCTAACTCATAGTCGCCTTCGCCAAAATCAGCGCCTTCTAAGCCCTCTGGTACACCGCCATAGGGGGTGTAATCCACGCCTTCGAGTCCCTCTGGGAGGGCACCGTAGGGGGTGTAATCCACGCCAGAAAGTCCGCCAGCAGTTTTGTTAATCAGCGGAGAAATTGCACTCACGCCGATACCACTGATAGAAGTGATGATCAAAGCAGAGCCGAAAGCGTCGGCCATGCGATTCTTGTTGCCAAGATATTTCTTCAAGAGAATACCGGCCAACATAGGAAGAATCGAAGAGCTGATGATCTTCACGCCCGGAGTGCTGTCCAGAGTCGCCTTGACCTTGTTCAGGATAGGCAGACGGCTCAACACGCCATTGATAGCGGAATAGGAGCCACCGGCTGCGAGAAGAGCGCCGATGTCAACCATAGACATGCCGAGAGTTTTCTCGACGATGTTGGCGTTAGGTGAAAGCATCCCGCCCCATGGATTGGCGCGATAAACATTCTTGCCCACTTTGACGAGTCCGCCCTTGGCAACAACTACGGCGTTCTTTGCCTTTCCAGCCCCTCGCACTTTGGTGAAAGGAGGGCTTCTGAATGCCTTTCTAGCGGCCTTCCTAGCAGTCTTTCCGGGCTTGCGCTTGCGTTTAGCGGGGGCGGCGGGTGCCAAAGCAGCAACGGCCTTGCGCGTAGCGGGCTTGCGCTTAGTCTTGCGCTTAGCAGGTGCGGGGGCGGCAACGGCGGCCTTTGTAGTAGCCTTGCGTGGCTTCTTAGCCTTTGTAGATGCTTTTGTAGTAGCTTTGCGAGTAGCTTTGCGAGTAGCTTTGCGAGTAGCTTTCTTAGTGCCCTTGCGAGTCGATTTATTAGCGGACTTTCTCTTTGCCATGTCATCCTCCACGAGATCTGTCAAAGTCCCACCCTGACTACGAGGTGTGGGACGGGGGGTAGCTTCTTTCGCTGCGGTAGAACCTGCAACGGCGTTAAAGTCGGGGTGCCCTGGGAGTACAAAACCCTTGTGCTTAATGGACCACTGCCCGCCAAGACTTTTTGCGTACTTGTTGAACTCCGTCTTATTCTTGTGGGAGCCTCCGAGTGCAGTCGTCATGTCCTCCGCATCCGTTCCAAATCGCAAGATGCCTTTTTCCTTAGCGGCTTTCTCTCGCGCCCAACCAGTCGGCCCCATTGGAAGGGGAGTCCGGGCTTTTGCTGCGGCGT
>CAZMHO010000161.1:4697-5255 GCA_964566085.1 uncultured Thermotogaceae bacterium
GACCAGCCGGCTGGCCCCATCGCGATGGCTTCTCTCTTTGTCGTCGTCGCTGCGGGCTTGCGGCCTGCATAGGCTTTTTTCTTGGCGGGAGCCCACTCATCGCCGAGATCGGAGTACCATGCAAGGTTTCCGGCGGACTTCCGCAAGGGAGTGCCAAATTCACCCTCTCCTCGCAAAGCCTGCTGCGCCCTTGTCCCATACTTTGGGATCGCAGATTTCTTAGCTTTCGCGGTGCTTTTGTTAAGAAACTGCTGCGCCTGCGCGGAGCGGAGCTTGCGCTCCTGCACCTCTTTCTCTTTCGCCAACTCCTCTAACCGCTGCTCCCTCGCCTCCCTATCGTCGGACGAGTATCGCGTCACCCCCCGGTAGCCTGTGCCTTGGAAGGGGTCGTTGCCCACTAACTTAAGAGGTGTCCGAGTTTTGAAAGGCATTGCATCCTCGTTCTCGTCACTCCCGTAGGATGGATTCCTACGATAAGTCGGGGCCTTCTTAGCAGTCTTCTTTCGAGGGTTGCCGAATACAAATTGCAATTCGGACATTTTTTTCTCCTCTCTACAC
>CAZMHO010000162.1:0-5203 GCA_964566085.1 uncultured Thermotogaceae bacterium
AACGGTCTCTCCAGCGGGTGTCACTTCGAGCACGCGAGACCGTATGACCGTCTGGCCGAAAACACCGGAAACAATGTCTTCGCACGGATGCTCGTTCGTGTAGAGCTGCCCACCGATCGTGATCAACCGGTTTCCGGTAATCGGAAGTTCATCGACATCCCCCAAGAATGCGGCATAATAAGCCGAACCCAATTCTTTTCCATATTGCCAAAGCTGTTGAACCGTTTTATTTTTCTCATCAATCCGGTAATGGACCGCGCGCGAATAATTCCTCTCCGGGGGAATAGCCGTTTCAGACGAAAAACTCCGATTTTGCCCATTATCGAATAGGAGGATATCCAAGGTATCGGGATTGTCGTCTGGGTCCGGGAGTATTACCGGCGCATGCTGGCACCAAAACCATTCGAAAGAATCCCCAGTAGGGGTCAACAGAAAAGGGCGGAATCTTTGAAATTCCCCCTCGTAACCTTCATGCGGGCCTAAGATCCAAATGATATTCGAGGTCCTGGCATCGATTTTCACGATCGCGCTTTGAATCGGTGAGGAGACCAGGATGTTACCGTCCCTCTCATCTAAAAGAGCCGCGTTCATATGCATCCAGTCACGATTCGGCGAATTGAAGACGTTGGGATGGAAATGATGGACCGGTTCTCTTCTTTCATCCAGGAGATTTCGAAAATCGTACTCACGTTTGATCAGACCTGTTTCGCGATCGATGATGATCGCAACGTCTTCCCGCGTTCCGGTTTGGAACATTTCCTTATGATTCGAAACCGCCAGAATATCCCCGTTGGGTAATTCCTGCATATCGTGGTGGACTCCGTGGGGAACGGCGTATTCTTTGAAGATCTTCCCCAGCCAGTTGATCTCCCAGAGGGTTGTTTTATGGTAAGGCACCTGACGGTATTCGTCTCCGGTTACCAATAACCGACCGTTCTTCAACGTCACAATCGACGTTCCGTGTGCCATCTCCTTATTCGAAAAATAGCCCCTGACATCTCCGTTCGGGTCTATGAGGCACGTGTAAGAGTGTGAGAAACAGGCGATCATCAAAGTCCAACCAGGCTCCATAAGTTCGGGGTGAGAAACCACCGTTTGATAGCTTTGAAAGTCTACGGGCAACGGGGCGGTTTTGATCTGAATCTCCGAGCGGCTTTCGGTTCCATCCTCATACCCTACGGACAAGATGACGCGGTTATCCGAATTCGGATACAATCCGACGACAGGCACTTCTACCCTCGGTGTTTTCGCGACCAACCCGTACGTCAGACCGCCTTGAGGCGGGATCCCCTGGATTTGGACCGTAACCGTCCCTTCGTTGGATGATTCGAATAAAACAAGCGCTGATAGAGGGTTCATCTCGAACGGGTCTATCAATACCAACGGCGACTCGATCGTATACCCTCCCGATTCGTAGGTTTGCAGGATATCTTTTTCTCTCTCTCGTTGCCATTCCAAACGGTCAAACGTCGGGACTTCCGATAATCGTCCCAACCGATTCGCCGTCGGTTTCACGAAAGCCCCGGATACAAAAAGATAGACTCCGGTCGCAACAATTGTCATTAAACAAAGTAAAGCGGCCCATCGTGTTACCTTTTCTTTTTTCAGACTTCCGACTCTCCTATTCGTATCAAGCATCCCGAACTATCAAGGAACCAGTGGGATGCGAATGATTCGCTCCGTTCCATCATAAACGAGCGTTAAGGTGTTTTTCGTTTCTGATTCGGGTATTTCGAAACAGATATATCCGCTGTTCTTTCCGAAACTAAGGGGTACCGCTTTGATTCTTGGAAGTTTGTAGAGCGACAAAAAAGAGTCGTTGGGGTGCCTTCTATATTGGGACCCTTTTGGATCTTCTATACAAAGCCTCTCCCAATCAAAGGTCGAGTTCCCGGAGTTCATTTTTTCCAGTGTCAACTCGATTAACAAAAAAACGTGTCCTTCTTTCGGTATCTCTTCATGCGCGACGTTTTCCAGCATCCCGTTGTAATGTTCTACCGCCCGCGTCGCGTTCAGGCGCGCAGTAGACTCCCAATTAAGGATTTGAAGAGACCACGCGTCCACCGTGTGAACGGCGGAAGATTTCGATCCTTCGTCGTCTTTGCATGCTGCGAAGAGAAGAATCGTCGAAAGGGTTAGGCATAGAAGGATTCTCCTAACGCGAATCATATTTTTTAACAACTCCTTCTGGCACGAACTGCCGTACGGGCGCCCCGATCTCCGGTTGTAAATCGCGTTCGGTGATTAACTCCCGGCACTCGACCCGATAGCCGTCTCGATTGATTTCGGCTTCGAAGACGACCTCGCCGCTCGCAGGATCAATCTCCAGGACAACCGATCGTCCATCTGATCCTTCGAGATCGAACAGCCCAAGGAAATTTCCATTGCTTAAACGATCAGCGTCCCCCCGGATCTCCGAATACAGATCTGGGCGGGAGCTCCCGTACTGCCATACGAGCTCAACAGTCTTTTCTTTTTCGTTCACGCGATACTGCACCATTCTGGAGAATGCTCGTGGGATTACGCCGTTTTCTCGGCTGCTTCGATAATCGATGTGTTGATATCTACTTTTTCCATTATCGAATAGGAGGATATCCATCGTGTTTGGATCGTTGTCCAGATCAGGCAGGACTTCCGGAGCGTGTTGCATGTTCGGCCAATCAAACTGTGGTCCCACTGGTTTGAGGAGAAACGGATGATAGGCGACCGGCCACCCCTGATGATCGGCGAGGATCCACTGGGTAATCCCTGATTGCCAATAGAATTTCACGAGGGCCGATTGATTGCGCCCAGAAATAAGCACGGTCTCTTCCTCGCTTAGCCAAACGACCGCATTCAGATGAAGCCAATCTCGCCCCATTTTCGGGTCTTTGTTTCGATCCTTTGGCAGAATCTTCCTTAGATCTCTTACATTCGAAATCTTTCCCGTCGACGTATCGATCTCATAGACGACGTCTTCGATCGTATCGCGGTTGAAAGAGCCAGTCACAAGAAGATTTCCGTTTTTCCCTTCCTGTATATCGTGGTGGACACCGTAAGGGGAGAAATAAACCGTATAGACGCGGCCTAAGAGAGAGGCTTCAAAAAGGAGCGCGTCGCCGAAGTGGGTGTTTCCCACGAAATAGGTGTTTTGGAGGGTTCCTTTTTTGAACAGAACGATAACCCCGGTTTCGATCGAAAGAAACCACCGAATCTCTCCGTTACGGTCAAAGGCCATCCTCGAATCGGTAAAATTGAAAATGTATAGTCCCGGATTCGTTTTTTCCGGTTGTTTCGCGCGGACCGTCATCGAAGCGTTCGCATGAACCGTTGGCAGCGATTCGGTTTTGATTAGCCGTTCGATTCTTTTAAGCTTCCCGTCTTGGGTTTTCGCTTCCAAGACGACACGAGTCTCGCTATCGGGATACAAACCGTAAACCGGTATCCAATGTTCTGTTCGGAAGTACGGAATCAGATAGGCGATATCGCCGCTTTCCTCTTTCCCACTGACGGTTATCGAGCATTCCAACGGTTCTTCCGTTCGAAACACAATGAGCGCCGATAGCGGGGAAGCGTCGTACGGATCGAGAACCACCAGAGGCTGTTCAAATGTATAAACGCCTGATTGCATCTCTTCGATCAACCGACGATCGATTTCTTCTTGGACTTTTATCCGCCTGAATACCTCTTTGATTTCTTGTTCCCAATCATTGCGATCCCGCGCGGTGGTTCTGCTAAAGCAAAAGATACCGATGATCGCCAACGCGGCCAACAAGGACTTCGCTAATTGCGGGAAGTCCCATAAACGCGCTTTAGGGTCCTTCATCTCATTCTTTGCCTTTTCTTATTTTCCGATATACTCTTGCCGGAAGCTCGTCGAGCAGAATGCCGAGATAGAGTATGTGCGGAAGAAGAAGCGCGAAGACCAGAGCGGTGAACATAAACTTAACGGCATAACTGACGGTAAAATACCCGTCGTTGAAAATGCCGACAAGCCCATCTCCCCGGATATACTGAATCCCGAAGGTACAGAATAAAATCAGGAAAAGAAATATTACTGTGAAAACTGGGAACTCCAGGGATTTAAGGCGTTGTTTCCTGATTTTCAGGTAGTATACGGATGCGATCATTGCCGGGCAAAGCGTAAGAATAACTGCCATTCGTCCTCCCCCTTCTTTCTCGCGCCCTTTCACGATTGGGACGCCGTTATCAAGAGTTTAATGTGTCCTATTTTATCACGATTATTCATCCCGCCCGATTATATCCGAAATCGACCTTTCTTGTGAAGTTGAAGTAGATCAAAGAGAAGGGGTACGGGGCCCGGTACAAAGACCGGCCTTTGTTTCTCGCGGTGATTGGGATCGATGCGGAGAAACGGAATCTCGGCTGTTCTGTGACGGAGAACCGGACCGCGCGTTCGCGAAACGCTAATCGCGATTGTCGCCCAGGATTCTGGCCGTGTGAGATGGAAATTCCCGGATACTGGACTTCTAACAATAACGCGCGGTTTCAATAAAAAAAGTATATAATAAAGCGTACGCACGATTAAAGGAGGGGGGATGCCATGAACGTTTGCCTTATGGTTCATTCGAAAACCGGCACCACACTAAAATTTGGAAAGCGAATCCTCGCAGCGCTTGAAAAGGAAGGACACACGGTCGTATTCACCGAGTTGACGACCGATCAACCGGTGAGTATAAACGTTCAAGGAAAGCCGAATACCTTCAAAATCACGAACCTTCCTTCCAAGAAGGATTTCGATGTTTATATCATCGGATCGCCGGTTTGGGGAGGACAACCGACCCCCGTTGCTCTGGAAGCCATCGCGCAATCGAAGAGGCTGGAGGGAAAAAAGTTTATACCGTTCGTGACACAAGGACTCCCTTTCCCTTCCTGGGGTGGCAAGCAATCGTTGGCCAAACTCGCCAAAAAAGCCAAAGAGAAGAATGCCGCGGTCCTTGAAGGGGTTTCTATCGGGCGGCTGTTTAAGAACCTGGATTTCGAAATCGAAAAAGGGGTTCGAAAAATTCTTGCCGTTCTAACACAGTAATCAGACCCGCGCGATTTTGGGAAACTTTTGGCGCAAGGCCGCGTGAACGGATTAACCGCATCCTAATGTCAGCATGAAAGCATGCTTTCAATATCCGGGAGGAAGACGATCGCCTACACGATCGATGACATCGGTTTTTCGTTAGAAGAACTCGAAACGCGCATCAAAGAAACA
>CAZMHO010000163.1:0-5154 GCA_964566085.1 uncultured Thermotogaceae bacterium
AGCCCCCTTCGCTCTTCTGCGCGCCGGCGCGTAACCTTCGTGGATGAATGCTTTAAGGCAAAGCCGAAGAGAACGAAAAAGCGGTGAGCCGAGGCGACCGTGAAGGCGCCAAAGAACGGCATTCATTTCGCAGGCGAGAGCCGTTCTAAAGCGATCAACGCCGCGCCGATCGCGCCCACGATTTGAGGATCGGGAGGGATCACGAGCAAAACATCGAGCTTTTCGTTCAGGCTCTTCACGACGCCTTGGTTTTTTGCGACCCCACCCGTCATCATCACCTTTTCTTCCTTGCCGACACGGCCCACAAGCGCTGCTGTTCTAGAAGCCACGGAGTCGCAAAGTCCTTTGATGATGTCGGGGGTTTCCTTATTTTGCGCGACCAAAGAAATAACCTCTGACTCGGCGAATACGGTGCACATACTCGAAATGGGCACCTTTTCTTTTGCCTTTAGCGATACGGCGCCCAAATCTTCGATTTCCAACTCAAGGGTCCTGGCCATCATCTCTAAAAACTTGCCGGTTCCGGCGGCGCATTTATCGTTCATAACGAAGTCTTTTAGCTCGCCGTTCGCGTCCAAGCGCATCACTTTGCTGTCTTGTCCGCCTATGTCGATCACCGTTCTTACGGCGGGATCCAGCCATAAAGCTCCGCGCGCGTGGCAGGTAATCTCGGTTACCGTTTCGTTGCTGAAGGTGACGACAGCCCTTCCGTATCCGGTGGAAACAACATAGTCGATATCAGAAAGACCGAATTGAGCGGTTTTTAGAGCTTCTTCCAAAGCGTTTTGAGCTCCCAAACCACTTTTAGAGCCGGTTTTGACGATCGAATAAGCGCGGATTCCACGGTTTTCGTCCATCAAAACGACGTTGACGGAGGTGGATCCGACGTCGATACCGGCAACGATTCGCAAACGTTGAGGGTTATTCTTCATTTTACGCTCCTGTTTTTCCATCATGAAAAGATTTCTTTGGGGGCGTTGAGGTCCCCTTTTCGCGAAGACCGATTCTAAAAAGGCTTCGAACCGGGTCTTTAATTGTCCTTGAGAACCGGTCGTGTAGTCTGTTTCAATCTTCAATAAGGGCTGATTGAAACGTTCGCGCCATAATGCGAAGTCATACCCGTAGAAGTCGCAAAACTTGACGGTTTGATAGAGAATGCCTTCAGGGGGATTATCGAAGAGAGCGCCGGGGTATCGGTTCGTGTCGTTCATCCGCATGCAAGGCTGTTGGGTGAGTAATAAGCGCGCGTAGTCGTTGAACGTTCCGACTTCCTGCCGAAAGATAGTGGAACGGTCCGGATTGGTGCAAGTGTAATCGGCGACGATCGAAACGGGATAGCGGGCGAACCATTTTTTAAGGTCAGGATGGATACGCGCGCCTGTCAACGCCAGTTTCACCGGCTGGAACAAAGTGTCGCGAGGCGTTTTTGCATAAAAGAGCCGATGTTTCGGGATGGAATCGAAAAAACGCTTGCGGTCAAAAGAGCGCGAAAAGAATCGCCCCGACGTTTCGATAAACCGAAGCAACTCCTTTTCATAGTAGTTGGCGGAAGCTTCTCCCGCTTTTCGCGGCAGATCAATGAACGCGACCCATTCGAACCGCGGATCCCGAACGATCACGTCGTATAACCTTCGGATGCTGTCGCAGCAATTGGTCAGTACCAATCGGGTGATCTTCTGTTCCAGACACGCTTCCAAAACCGCGCGCGCGTAAGAGCAGATATTGGGGTGCATCATACCGTCCGCGCAACAAATGGACTGAATCTTCGGCTCGACGCGTTCAGCCGATTCTGAAAACCCATTCAATATTTCCACCGGCGTATACTTGCAGAGGTACCCGGTCATCGCAACATCTCCAGAAAGGCTTCTACTCTGGTTTTGGTCTGCCCTTCCGGCATGTTCCTCCGGTCCACGGCGTCTCCGTCGAGCACCAAACAGGGGATGCCTTTCACCTTAAGCGCTTGAGACATCAGCGCGGCACCACCGGAGGATTGTTTGCATCCCCATTGGCAAAAATAGATGACGCCATCCGGTTTGAGCTGATCCATCAACCGCAGAACCCAATCGATACGTCGCTGGAACGGCCCGTTGAAGACCTGGTAGACCATTTTTTTCGCCAAGGATTGCAAGGGATCATTCCGTTCGAGCGGTTCCAGATCGTCGAAGTTAATATCCATACCGAGGAGTTGACAATCGGAGGCGTAATTGAAAAGCTTTCGCAAAGTCGGATCGAAAAACGGGATGACTTGTATCCAGAAGATCGTTTTGCCTTTTCGAAGGGGGGCTTTGCGGATATCCTGAGCGTTCGCGCGAAAGAAATGCAGCGTCTCGGTTCGTCCCATTCCCGTATGGGTCAGCATCAACCTGGCCATCTCCAGCGTCAGGTGGTTGGGAAAAGCTTTGAAGGCTAAGGCTTCCATAACCTCTACCATATACTTTTTAGTTTGGTTTTCGATCTCGATGATCTCTCGAAGCCGATCGATCAAAAAGGGTTTTCCGGTGAAATCCTCGATCATCCGAACGGACTCTTCCAGCTGGCCGCGGACATATCGGACGGCTTCCGGAGAGGGTGTGTAGGGCACGTCGATGATTACGGGCGGAAGGGATCTTCGCTGCGCCGCATACAGGAAAGTTTTGGTGTTGGCATCGCACAAAACCGATGAAGCCATTGCAAAGAGCGGTGTCGGCAGCGCTTCTTTCTCGACCCCGCCGATGAATGTCTTATGAAAACTGCACAACGTTTCCGAGATACCACTGCTCTCGGCCTGATCGATAGCGAGATCCTCACAGGAGAACCCGTTCAAGAAAGTGGCCAGGGATTCCACGAACATCGGGTATAGATCGAAGGCGTGCAAAATCTCGCACGGGGCGAAGAGATTGACGTAAGCCGACCTTTCCGGGTGACGAAGCGGTTCAAGGAGGTATTGAAAAAACACGCGATTCAATTCCTGGAGCGATATCGGAATCTTGCGATCCGGGAAGTGCCTCCAGCGAAGATATTGAAACGCGGCTCCTCTTCGGATCCATCTTCGGGCTTTGCCCGGTTCGTCGAACCGCGCTCTCGTTCCTTCGCAGTAGATTTTTCGGATATTCATGGTAAAAGCCCACCTTTCTATCGGTGCAGATGGTGGATTTTACCATAACAGACCGCGCGATCCCGAAGCGGATGCTCGCGGACCATCCAGCATTCGTTGGGCATGGTTTTCTATCAGGCAGATACTCGGGCGCCATCCCTCAACGAAGCTTTCCCGTCTGATCACCGGGTTGTCGTTACAGAAACGTCTCATGCCCGACGAAAGTCGGGCGTTCCACAACAAACAAACCAAAAATCGCGCATCGGTTACTCTTCTTCGCTTTGTGCCACTCGTTCAAGGAAATCGGACCGAAGACCACGCCATCACGCGGAAATAGGATTGTGTTATAATCTGTATGAAGCCTCGGGACCCTCACCGATGAGCCATCTTAATAGAAAAGAGTGGATAAGAGATAAATCGACTATCAATTCGCCCCGTTATCCTCGTAGGGATACTTTGTGTGACCTTTCCTATCCTTGTTTTAGGAACAACCGGGTTGAACGCGATCCTCGAACGTGGAGAGATCCGTATCTTAATGGCCGAAGAAGATTGGTGGCCCTTTTTTTACATGAATGAACGGGGAGAAATGGCTGGCATCGATGTGGAGATGGGAACGGAGATCGCGCGGGCTTTGGGGGTGCAACCGGTTTTCGTTCGAAAGGGGATATTTAACGATCTCGCGCAGTATTTGGAAGAAAATGTGGCGGATGTGATCATCTCTTACTACTCTTATACTCCCTCACGAAGCGCGCATCTGTTCATCACGCAACCCTATCTGATGGACTCGGACGGGATTTTGGTGAGTCATACCTTGATGGAGTTTATCAGAAATCAGAAGGTAGCCCTGACTCCGGACGAAATCACAAAGTATCTGAATCAACGACGATCGCTTCGGATCGGTACCTTAGCGGACACTTCCTATGAAGCATGGGCAGTAGAAACCTTTCCACGCGCACGACTCTCAAAGGTAAAGCCCGAAGAGGTACCGAATCTCCTTTCGGATAAAAAGATCGATGTCTTCTATTGCGCTCACTATTGGCTCCGGTTTTTCTTAGCCCTTCACCCAGAGTTCCTTCTGAACTACCAGTACGTTCAGCTGAATAGGAAAGACCTTATCAGCGCGGCGGTCAGCCAGGAGAACCTTTCTCTGTACTTTTGGCTGGACAGCTATATCGCCTCTTCGAAAAGTTGGAACTATCGGGTGGAGGAACTGATCGAGCGCTACGATTTTGTCGAGCAAGAAGAGCCCTCACCCGCCACGATCGAAACGCTACGATCCGATCCCTGGCGATCTATCCTTTTCGTCATGGCATTTTCATTCGCGTTCTTGGTTATCTTCACAAGTCAAAACCGGTTGCGCAAAAAAGCGAACGGGGGCAAGCCTCCCCATTGGTTGCTGAATATGTGGACGGTATCGTTCTCGCTCGTTCTGGGGACTTATACCGGTCTCGCTTTTCCGGAGATCACTGGGCTGTTGAGCCCGTTTGGAGATATTTTCTTTAACTATTTGTTGCTCGCCGGAATCCCGATTCTGTTCTGTGTGGTAATCCTCAATTTTACAAAATTGATGTCGAATACCGGTGGCTTACGATTCTTTTTAAAATTTATGGGAATTCTCCTGATCTTCGTTTCCGTCGGGGCTATGGTGGGATTAGCGATCGGTGTTGTTATCCAACCCGGATCTGGTCTTCCTTTGGAAAGCCGGCAACGATTAGCTGAAACGCTCCAGCGGCAGTCTACGGAATCTTCCCTCGCGATGGATACCTCCCCGGGGGCGATGCTGTGGATGATTCCGAGCACGATGATTCCCAATAGTATTCTGAAAGCGTTTGTGGAGAATCGGACATTATCGATCCTCTTCTTCGGGATCATGATTGCCTTTATCCTGATCTACCAGGAGGAAAAACGGAAAGAACAGGTTGTTTCCGTGTTAACCGTCGTGAATGACCTGTTCTTTACTCTTTTTAAGCTCTCATATTATGTGCTGCCATTCGGGCTCTTTTGTTTAATGATGAGCCAGGCGAGCGTTTTCACGGATAATGCCGGGCTGTTCGTCGCGTTTTTTAAGCTACTGATCTGCC
>CAZMHO010000164.1:0-5145 GCA_964566085.1 uncultured Thermotogaceae bacterium
CATCGCTTCGATTACCCGTGTCACGCAAACACTTGCTGAGACCGGAAACCCGCAGGAGTTCGTCAGCTATGCCTATGACAAGGTTATGAAATATGTGAGCAATCGCGATTTGATGAACTTCGAAGAAAAACATATAAAAATTATGCTTCTATCATTTTTGAGTATGAACCAGGTTTATATCCCTTATTCGGAGTTAGAAATGAACAAAGGATACTCCGACATCGCGCTGGTACCGGACAGTCGATACGGAGTGAAGAACTCGCAGATCTGGGAACTCAAGTACATCAAGGAAAAAGAAAACCCCGAAAGCAAGATTCAGGAAGCGAAAGAACAAATACGACGATACGAACAGGACGAACGATTCCTGCGCCTGTCTCGCGGCACGCAGGTTTTCCGGTACATCCTGCTCGCCTACAAAGACCACATCGATATTCTGGAACCGTAACCCCTAAGAACCGGCTTTTACCAACGAAAATCCCCGGTTTTCATGAGGGGTTATTTTTTCAAGCCTCTAAAGGGTTGTATCCCTATCTTTGACACTGTCGTAAAAAGGAATCACGTAGCATTCCGGACAATTCCAAAGTATATTGAACAGTCGCTGGAGAAAGGTTGTCTTTCCTTTCTTTCGTCGTGCGACGATTGCCTGGCATTGCGCGATCTTTCCGATCAGATACTCGTACCAATCCGCCCAGAAAGCAGTCGAACTCTTTTTTTCGTCCGACGAAGAGGTTGGTGTTGCCGATTTGTTCCGGCTAGGCACAGGGTTTCGTATCCGGCATCGTCAACATCGCTTTCACCCGCTTTGTGTCTGCATCCCGGATTGAAACATCAAGATTCGCGTACCCTTCAACCTCAGCGCCATTACGGGTATTCGTCGCGATTCGGCGGCCAATCCGAACGGACCTCCGCGCGCCGTAATCCTATCGGAAGAGCGTGATCCAATCGGTCATCAGGTGGTATAGCGCCTGAGACGGAACGGTGATCACGACGCTGGCCCCCGGAACCAGGATTAAAATAAACAAAAAAATGAATTGATAGTGTTCGAGAAAGTGGAGATACCTGCCGTACCGAGCGGGGATTATGCTCTTAAGGATTTGGAACCCGTCCAATGGCGGGATCGGCAGGAGGTTAAAAGCACAGAGTAGGCAATTAATGCGAATGATAATGAAGAGAAGTGTGTAAAGCAAATCGCCTCCATTCGGAGCGTAAGGGATGTAGTTGGATAGAAGACCAGTAAGAAGAGCAAAAGCGAAAGCCGTGACAAGGTTCGACACCGGCCCCGCGATGGTAACCTTCAGATAGTCTGCCCGAACATTCTTGAAGGCTCTCGGGTTTACCTGTACCGGTTTTGCCCATCCGAATCCGACGAGCAGAAGAGCAAAAAAACCGATCCAGTCGATATGCGCAAGGGGGTTTAGGGTTAACCGGCCTTGATATCGCGGCGTATCGTCTCCCAAAAGGGACGCCACCTTCGCGTGCGCAAACTCATGAACCGTGAATCCTATTAATATGGCCGGGACAATCAGTGCTTTTTCCAAAATTAACGCGCGGATATCCAATAGTTCCGATACCTCCTCGGGGGATTCAACAGAGTATTATCATCGATTTTGCCTCCTATTATATCTTAGTATCGATGAAAAATGACCTTTACGCGCGGGTAGAGAAGATAAAGACGATGCCGACTCAAAAGCTGTCTCTCCACATAAGGCGCATCGTAAGACGCAAACACTCGTTTCGTCGTCGCATATTTTCGAAGCCTTAATTCTACGGCATCGCGCGGTTTTACTTCGATCTCTAAAGAGGCGTTCGCCTTTCCCGGTTCATCCTGTGGGAAACGAAAAGAAAATCAGAGTGGTTGCCGGGTTGGAAAGGCAACGGCCAAAACGCAGTTCTGTACGATCTGGATTTGATTTTCCGCCGCTTTCTTCAGAATCTCTTCACTGGCCGTTCCGGGTTGAAGCCAGATTTTAAGAATACCCAGTTCTATACAAGCCTCCAGTATTTTCGCGCCAATCTCGGGATTGACAACGAAATCGACGACCTGCGGTGTTTGGGGTAGCGCGCGCAAATCGGGGTAGGTCGCATCTCCATCCACTACCCTGTGTTTCGGGTTGACCGCATAAACCGTGTAGCCATGATCTTTGAGTTTCTTGTAAATCCGGTATCCGAACTTTTCCGGGTCCGGCGTGACTCCTACTACTGCCCATACATTTTCTGCAAGGAACTCTCTCTCCATACGGTTTCTCCTTCCTCGAACCCCGTTCGGTTCGTTCTTGATTAACCTGGGACGGCTCTCCCGATTTTGCGAGGCGCGTCTTTAAATATCCAATATCGAGGTTCTTTAGCGAAGTTCATCCAAAACCGGAGAGCCTTTTAAATTGGGATTGTTTTTGGCATAGTCATCGGCATTTTTCCCCCGTTTGTCTTTCACGTAAGGATTCGAACCTGCGGCAAGGAGAAGGGTGATGGTTTCCGGGTAATGGGTGATCTGAGCGGCGCAAAGCAGGGCGGTCATTCCGTTATGATTGAGGATATGGACATCCGATCCCGCCTCCAGAAGCGTTTTTACGACGATCGGTAAACCGCTACCCGCGGCGCTCATCAACGCCGTCATCCCGGCGGTTCGCGTTTGCGACTGAACATCGGCGCCCGAACCGATTAGCAACTTCACGATCACAGCATCCGATTGATTCCCGCGATTATTCGTCGCCGCAAAGATTAACGGGGTAGATCCGTTCTGATCTGCCGCATTCACCTCCGCTCCTTCTCCTATCAACATTTGAATACCTTCCGGATACCAGTTCCGACTGGCCGCGATCATCAACGGGGTCTTCCCGCCGCCGTCGCGCCAATCCACTTCCGCACCCGCATCGATCAACGCTTGTATTACCTCTGGATTCCCCAAATTAAGAGACACATACTGGTATAGCGGGGTATAGCCATAGGCGTTCCGAGCATTGACGTCCTCGCCGTAAAAAACAACGGCATTGACGACTTCTTCCGGTTTGCTGTATGAATGCAATAAAAAAAGACGGTTTGAAAACCCTTCAGTACTCAAGACCGATAATACTAACAAGAAAAAACAGATTGTTAGGTTCTTCATACGGTCACCTTCCTTCGCATGGTTCATTCATGCCCCTTTTCTGATCTCACCGCTTATTCCGCTTTGTTTATTACGAGACTGAGCCGGTAATCAAAAACGTTACCACCCCATGTCGACCGTGGGACAAATCCGAACAGCGTTTTCTCGCAATTTTCGGTCGGCGCTGACGGGGCGCGTATCCTTTGGCGATCGGTTTGTTTAGATGCTTAGCGGGATGAATGAGGGGAAGTGTTGAGGTTCATTCGCCCCATTGGCCCCTCTGCCGATAAAAGTATCGATATCGTTCGTGTTCTGAGAGCCGGGAGCGAGATTGAGGCTGTTGCATGGCGCTAATATCAACGCTACATTCCTCAAACCCGTGTTGGCGACAATAGGAGAGCTGTCGCTAACCTCGTCGCGTCCGTTCCAGCGCCCGCGAACCCCTCCGCTTCGCTTAAGGCTTCTTCCAGAATCGGGAATACAGAGTGAATGGCCTCAAGTAGCCCAAGGAAGGCTGAAGACGATCTCCAATAGAATCGTTAGCATCGCGGTTTTTCGAATCATGACGCGCTACCTCCCTGTTGGGTTTGACTCATTGTACCACACTCAGAATCGAGATAAGTTAAGACCCATGAGGCCACAGGGCTTACGCATCTCATTCGGGTTTGTCGCGTCGGTCACCGGCACCAGAAAAGAATCAAGGGTTGCAGTAGCCCTGTCAACCCTCTTCTTTGGATTCTTCCCGCGGCTGACCCGGTCTTAACCCTCTGATACTGATCCCGTACCTTTCGACGAGAGGAGTGTTTCTCTTTTTTGAAAGCGTTTGCTCGCGAACTCCGCGTCCAGAGGATCCCTGTTTGGCGTTTCATATCTATCACACTGCCTCTAAAAAAACCTTCTCGGTGTAACTTTCCCGGATTAACCTGTCCGTCCAAGCGTATCCTTCATTTTCCTAAGCGCTTTTTCCCTTTCCTTTCTCTTTTTCCCGCACTTATGCCGGTTTGATGAGAGTTTCGATAATCCCGACGTAAGAATTCGGTTGACGTTCAGGAGAGGAAATGATCACATGTTTACGATAGTGATAACTTAATTTGTTAGAATTTAAGATATGTCCGTTTTACATTAATATGTAGTATAATCCTATCGATCACTTCTCTTTCATGATACGTGAAATTGCGTAGGGTTCAATGATTATCGATCTTGGGTTCACGCATTACCGTGTTTATGAAAGCATCCGTTGAGCCGGTCGTGGCGTATCGAGGATTGTTTTACACTAAAGGTCCGATCGACCGGAATGAGGTTGCAGACATTAGGCGTCTTGTACGGAGCTGTGTTCCCCGAGAGCGCCACCGGCTTAAAGCGTTGGAAACCGAACTCCTGCGCCCTTTAGAAAAAAGGAACGGAAAACGGTATCCGCCAAAAGGAGAGGACGAGCCTTGAAATTTCTGCTTATCGCAATGTTGCTCGGGTTTACTTCGCTCATTTGCTACGGCCTTACTGACTCTGAGTATGACTGCATCTCTTCATCCCCTGAACTTTTCGCTTCCCGTTTGTTCGATATCTCCGGTAAAGTGACTCAGATTATGAAGTACGACCGCAAGGTCTTTTATTGGGTGGTAACGGAAACCGCCAAAGTAGTTATGGTCGTTGGAGAAGAGTCTCACGCGCTTAAATGCGCGCCAAACGATAGGGTAGAAATGCGTTACCTGGTTTTTTCCAAACTCATCAGCTATAAAAATTACTTGGTCTCGGAAAAGACCGTTCCTTTATTTTTAATCACGGATTCGTCCGATTTAGGGTTTAAAGAGTAAGTCGCCGGTACTGGAAAAAGTATCAACGAAACACGGGTATACCCCAGAAACGGGCCAAAACATCGTTTAAAGTGAAGCGGTTTCCTGGTGGCTCACTATCCTTTTGAACGCGCGCCCCAATACCTCAGGGAACGCTCGTCGGTCTTCCGGGCTTAATCGTTTTCGGAAGCGCGCCAGCGAGCGCGCAGGTTACGCGGGCTGGCAACGATTTTACTCTGGTTTGGCAAGTGTCTCGGAAGTCCTGCTTATACG